>NZ_VDAG01000105.1:0-72133 GCF_019584505.1 Kluyvera sp. EC_51
CTTACTATGACCGGAAAAGCCGTAGTATTATCCGGATAGACTAGGAAAGTGTTACCTATGTTCCCGGTCTGAAGTGTTACCTATGTATCCGGTCGTACAGAAGCGCCGCCGGGGATGCACCGAACTACGACGCTACCGCCTCGCTCTCACCCGGCGCCAGCTTACGGTTCGACGGTTGTACAAAGTACTGTTTATCTTCCCAGCGCAGGCAGGTTAAATCTCCGCCCCAGCAGCAGCCGGTATCCAGCGCGTAAATCCCTTCTGGCGTACCTTTACCTTCCAGCGATGCCCAGTGACCAAAGGCCACGCTGTACTCATCGGTAATCGGCCCTGGCAGCATAAACCACGGCTTCAGCGGCGCAGGCACGTTCTCCGGTGACTCTTTGCTGTACATATCCAGCTGGCCGTTCGGGAAGCAGTAGCGCATGCGGGTAAAGGCATTGGTGATAAAGCGCAGGCGCGCCAGACCGGAGAGATCCAGCGACCAGTTGTTGGGCATATCGCCGTACATGGCGTCGAGGAAGAACGGATAGGAGTCGCTTGAGAGCACCGCTTCAACGTCGCGCGCGCACTGTTTAGCGGTTTCCATATCCCACTGCGGTGTAATACCCGCGTGCGCCATCACCAGCTTTTTCTCTTCATCGACCTGCATCAACGGCTGACGACGCAGCCAGTTCAGCAGCTCGTCAGCATCCGGTGCTTCCAGCAGTGGGTTCAGGCGATCCTTCGGCTTGTTGCGGCTGATGCCGGCAAACACCGCCAGCAGGTGGAGATCGTGGTTTCCGAGCACTACTTTTACGCAGTCGCCCAGCGATTTAACGTAGCGCAGCACTTCCAGTGAACCAGGACCGCGCGCGACCAGATCGCCCGTCAGCCACAGGGTATCGACGTCTGGGGTGAACGCCACCTGCTCGAGCAGAGCAATTAACTCGTCAAAGCAACCGTGAACGTCGCCAATAAGGTATGTAGCCATGTTTTAATGAATCAGCGTGGGAACAAAGAGACGGAAAACGGGAATGTCGATGGAGAACGGCACGCCGTCTACATCGACCATATCGTAGTGACCCTGCATGGTGCCGAGCGGAGTTTCCAGCACGGCGCCGCTGGTATATTGATATTCTTCACCGGGCTCGATGTGCGGCTGCACGCCGACAACACCTTCGCCCTGAACTTCGGTTTCACGGCCGTGGCCGTTAGTAATCAGCCAGTAACGGCCGAGAAGCTGCACCGCGCTTCGCCCGAGATTGCGAATGGTCACCGTATAAGCAAAAACGTAACGCTCTTCTTCCGGCTGGGAGTGCGTCTCAATGTAGACGCTCTGTACCTGGACGCAAACTCGCGGCGAATCGATCATGGTTTAGCTCTCCTTCGAGGGCGCATTCTCGGACAGATAGTTGGCCATCCGGCAGTACTGCGCAACAGAGATATTTTCCGCGCGCATGGCCGGGTCTACACCCAGCTCCGTCAACAGCTCAACGCTGAACAGATTGCCCAGACTGTTGCGGATAGTTTTACGACGCTGGTTAAAGGCTTCGGTCGTAATACGGCTCAGAACGCGGACATCTTTTACCGGGTACGGTTTAGTGCTATGTGGCACCAGGCGTACGACGGCGGAATCCACTTTTGGCGGTGGCGTGAACGCGGTTGGCGGTACTTCAAGTACCGGGATCACGTTGCAGTAGTATTGCGCCATGACGGTCAGACGACCATAGGCTTTACTATTTGGACCGGCAACCAGACGGTTAACCACCTCTTTTTGCAGCATGAAGTGCATGTCTGCAATAGCGTTAGTATAGCTAAACAGGTGGAACATCAGTGGCGTGGAGATGTTGTACGGCAGGTTACCGAACACGCGCAGCGGTTGGCCGAGCTTCTCAGACAGCTCGCCAAAGTTCATGGTCATGGCATCCTGCTGATAAATAGTCAGCTTCGGCCCCAGGAACGGGTGCGTTTGCAGACGCGCGGCTAAGTCGCGGTCCAGTTCGATAACGGTCATTTCGTCAAGACGTTCGCCAACCGGCTCGGTCAGCGCGGCAAGACCCGGGCCGATTTCAACCATGGCCTGGCCTTTTTGCGGGTTAATGGCCGCAACAATACTGTCGATCACGAATTGATCGTTGAGAAAGTTTTGCCCGAAGCGTTTACGGGCTAAGTGGCCCTGATGGACTCGATTATTCATTAGAGTTAACAATCATTTTGATGGCGAGATTAAGCGCCGTAATAAAACTGCCGACATCCGCTTTCCCCTGGCCTGCCAGTTCGAGGGCGGTACCATGGTCAACGGAGGTGCGAATAAAGGGTAGACCGAGCGTAATGTTCACGCCACGACCAAATCCCTGGTATTTTAGCACGGGTAGGCCCTGATCGTGGTACATTGCGAGCACCGCATCGGCATGGTCCAGATACTTTGGTTGGAAAAGGGTATCGGCAGGCAGCGGCCCGCTTAGATTCATCCCCTTTGCCCGCATCTCTTCCAGCACCGGAATAATGGTGTCTATCTCTTCCGTACCCATATGTCCGCCTTCGCCCGCGTGCGGGTTCAGGCCGCAGACCAGCACGTGCGGTTCGGCAAGACCAAACTTGTTCTGCAGGTCATCGTGCAGGATGGTAATCACTTCCCGCAGCAGGTCCGGCGTGATGGCATCGCTCACCGCTTTCAGCGGCAGGTGGGTAGTCGCCAGCGCCACGCGCAGCTCCTCGGTTGCCAGCATCATCACCACTTTCGGTGCGCCAGCACGCTCTTCGAAGAACTCGGTGTGCCCGGTAAAGGCGACGCCAGCATCGTTAATAATGCCTTTATGCACCGGCCCGGTGACCAGCGCGGCAAACTCACCGCTCAGGCAACCGTCGCAGGCGCGCGCCAGCGTCTCAACGACGTAGCCCCCGTTCGCGACGTTCAGCGTTCCTGGAATAACCTCGGCATGCAGTGCCACGGGCAGCAGCGTGAGCGTGCCAGCGCGCTGTGGTGCAGCCGGTTTTTCGGGGGAGTAGGGCAGTAGCGTGAGGGGAAGGCCGAGAAGCGTGGCCCGCTCGGTGAGCAGGCGGCCATCAGCGCAAACGACCAGTTCGAGCGGCCAGTCGCGCTGGGCCAGTTGGATCGCGAGATCCGGACCAATCCCGGCGGGTTCGCCGGGAGTGATAACGACACGAGCGTGTTGCGTCATTAGTTGCTCAGAATTTTAACGTAGGCGCTTGCGCGCTGTTCCTGCATCCAGGTCGCTGCTTCTTCAGAGAACTTACGGTTCATCAGCATGCGGTAAGCACGATCTTTCTGCGCCGCGTCGGTACGGTCAACGTTACGCGTATCGAGCAACTGAATCAGGTGCCAGCCGAAGGAAGAGTGAACCGGGCCGCTCATCTGGCCTTTGTTCAGCTTCATCAGCGCATCGCGGAATGATGGATCGTAGATATCCGGCGTTGCCCAACCTAAATCACCGCCCTGGTTAGCAGAGCCTGGATCCTGAGACAGCTCTTTAGCCGCTTTCTCAAAGGTGGTTTTGCCGCTGCGGATATCCGCTGCAACCTGCTCCAGCTTCGCACGTGCCTGGTCGTCGGTCATAATTGGCGACGGCTTCAGCAGGATGTGGCGAGCGTGGGTTTCGGTGACATTGATATTCTGCGTCTGGCCGCGCATATCGTTGATTTTCAGAATGTGGAAGCCCACACCGGAACGAATTGGACCAACCACGTCGCCTTTTTTCGCCGTGCTCAGCGCCTGGGCGAAGATAGCCGGCAGCTCCTGAATACGACCCCAGCCCATCTGGCCGCCTTTCAGCGCCTGCTGGTCGGCAGAGTAGGTGATCGCAAGCTTACCGAAGTCGGCGCCGTTGCGAGCCTGCTCAACGATAGATTCGGCTTGGCTCTGCGCTTCATTGACCTGATCGGAGGTTGGGTTTTCCGGCAGTGGAACCAGGATGTGGCTGAGGTTCAGCTCGGTGCTGGCATCGTTCTGGTTGCCAATCTGGCTTGCCAGCGCGTCCACTTCCTGCGGCAACACGGTGATGCGGCGACGCACTTCGTTGTTACGCACTTCGGAGATCAGCATCTCTTTGCGGATCTGGTTACGATAGGTGTTGTAGTTCATCCCATCGTAGGCCAGACGGCTGCGCATCTGATCCATCGTCATGTTGTTCTGCTTCGCGATGTTGGCGATCGCCTGATCGAGCTGCTCGTCAGAGATCTTCACGCCCATTTTCTGCCCCATCTGCAGGATAATCTGATCCATGATCAGACGTTCCAGGATCTGGTGGCGAAGGGTCGCATCGTCCGGCAGCTGCTGACCCGCCTGGCCGGAGTTCATTTTGACGGACTGCATCAGACCATCAACATCACTTTCAAGGACAACGCCGTTGTTCACGACGGCTGCTACTTTATCGACAACCTGCGGGGCAGCGAAGCTGGTATTCGCAACTAAGGCGATACCGAGAAGCAGCGTTTTCCAGTTCTTCATACTTTTTCCATTTCAATTAACCGCAATGCGGATGATGTGTCTAACCAGTGATATTACAGAGAGCTCTGGTACGGCATGATGTTGGAACGCAGCATCTGCTGGGTACCCAGACCGTAGTTGGAGCTCAGACCACGCAGCTCAATGTTGAAGCCGATGGAGTTGTCATATTTGGCCTGCCCGCCAGTCTTGCTGTTGCTGTCGTAGTCCCAGCCGTTGAGTTTACGCTCGTAGCCTACGCGGATAGCGTAGCAGCAGGAATTGTACTGCACGCCCAGCATCTGGTCGGCGGCGCTACCGGTGTTGGTGTCATAGTAGTAAGCACCGACAACGGACCAGCGATCGACGATTGGCCAGCTTGCCGTGGCGCCTACCTGCGAAATGCCTTCACGATACTGATCGTTGGTGGAGTAACTCGTCGGCAGCGTTGCCTGAATATATTCCGGGCTGGCATAACGGTAAGTCAACTGCACCAAACGCTCTTCGTCCCGACGCCATTCAATGGCTGTACTGCTGGTGGAGATGTTGTTCAGACGCGTATCGTACTGAACGCCGCTGCGTAAGCCCCACTGGTCGCTGATGCGCCAGTAGGTATCACCTGCCCAAACCAGCGAGCCCGTTTTGTCGTTTTTCTCCCAGTTAATGTTGTCATCACCGGTACGGGACTCGGTGAAATAGTAGATTTGACCAACAGAAACGTTAAAACGTTCAACGGCAGCGTCATCATAAATACGCGATGTGACGCCGGTCGTTAACTGGTTTGCGGAGGCGATGCGGTCAAGGCCGCTGTAGGTACGGTCGCGGAACAGGCTAGAGTAGTCGGACTGCAGGAAAGTGGAGTCGTAGTTGTTGATTTTGCTCTGGTCGCGGTACGGCACGTACAGATACTGCATACGTGGTTCCAGCGTCTGGGTATAACCCGGACTCAGCGCCACATCGCGCTCAAACACCATCTTACCGTCAACTTTCAGCTGCGGCAGGGTGCGGTTGACCGAGCTGGCCAGCGTGTTCGCGTTGCTCGAGTCGTTGTTGTAGTCGTCGATATTGCTCTGGTTATAGTGCGTTGCCAGCAGCTTCGCTTCGGTATTGAGGCTACCCCAGCGGTTGCCCAGCGGCAGACTGATGGTCGGCTCCAGGTGGAGACGCGTCGCTTCAGGCATGGTGCTGTTGCTGTTGGTAAACTTCACCGCCTGCGCATAGAGATGGGTATCAAACGGACCGACATCGTTCTGGTAGGCGTTGATATCCAGCTGCGGCTCAGCCGAATAGGAGTTGCTGTTGCTGCGGTCGAAGACCTGGAACTGTTTTGATGACACGGTGGCGTCAAAGTTTTGCACCGCATAACCGACGCTCAGTTTTTGCGTGGCGTAGCCGTCGGTACTCGAGCCATATTTCGAGTCAAAGTCGTTGAAGTAGTCCGGATCGCTGACTTTGGTGTAGTCGGCATTGAAACGCCATACCTGATCCATCACCCCGGCGTGCTGCCAGTAGAACAGCCAGCGGCGGCTATTCTCATCGTTAGGGTGTTCACTGGAGTAGACGCTGTCTGAAGGCAGGTAATCGAGCTCAAACAGACCCTGACCGGCATCGGTCAGATAGCGGAATTCGTTTTCCCACATGACGCCACTACGCTTGTCCATATAGTGCGGCGTGATGGTCGCGTCCATGTTCGGCGCGATGTTCCAGTAATACGGTAACGAGAACTCAAAGTGGTTCGTACTGCCGTATTTAGCGTTCGGAATCAGGAAGCCGGAGCGACGTTTGTCACCGACCGGAAGCTGCAGATACGGGCTATAGAAGACTGGAACCGGGCCAATTTTGAAGCGCGCGTTCCAGATCTCCGCGACCTGCTCTTCGCGGTCGTGGATCACTTCGCTACCCACCACGCTCCAGGTGTTTGAACCAGGGAGACAGGAGGTAAAGGTACCGTTTTCCAGAATGGTATAGCGGTTTTCGCCGCGCTGTTTCATGACATCTGCGGTACCGCGGCCCTGACGGCCGACCATCTGGTAGTCACCTTTCCAGACGTTAGTATCTTTGGTATTCAGGTTTGACCAGGCTTTCGGCCCTTTAAGAATAACCTGATTATCATCGTAGTGAACGTTGCCGAGTGCATCGACGGTACGAACCGGTGTAGGCTGCCCATCAGGCTGCTTTTGATGAAGCTGAACTTCATCGGCCTGCAAACGGCTATTTCCCTGATTAATATCGACATTGCCGGTAAACACGGCGTTGTCTGGGTAGTTACCGTTCGCGTGATCGGCGGTGATGGTCACCGGCTGGTCGTTAGGTTTACCACTCACTAACGGGCGATCGTAACTGGGTACGCCAAGCATACATTGAGATGCGAGATCGGCAGCCATTCCCTGCTGGCTGTACAAGGCGCTGGCGATCATAGTCGCGAGGAGAGTGGGAATACGTTTTTTCATACGTTGTATTTGTTGTTCCGTCATCTATAGCATTGCGGCTTGCAAACGGTCAGAGACTAACGTACTCATCGTGATGACGCTAGTGTTAATGCTCGTCGGCTTCTAAGTTGCATTACCGTGAGTCGCAACGTGAAATTGATCGAGTCTATCCTGCCCGTTCGTGCCAGAGGTGTTATGCACGGCATTGAATGACAGGTATGATAATGCATATTTTAGCCGCTGGCATGACGATTTGGGGAGTATATGCAGTATTGGGGAAAAGTGATTGGTGTGGCCGTCGCTCTGATGATGGGCGGAGGGTTCTGGGGCGTTGTCCTCGGGCTGCTCGTGGGCCACATGTTTGATAAGGCGCGCAGCCGTCGCATGAACTGGTTTGCCAATCAACAGCAGCGTCAGTCGCTGTTTTTTGCCACCACCTTTGAAGTGATGGGCCACCTGACCAAATCGAAAGGGCGCGTTACTGAAGCGGATATTCATGTCGCCAGCCTGTTTATGGACCGGATGAATCTGCACGGTGAATCTCGTACCGCAGCGCAGCAGGCGTTTCGCGTTGGTAAAGCCGACAACTATCCGCTGCGCGAAAAAATGCGTCAGTTCCGTAGCGTCTGCTTTGGTCGTTTTGATCTTATTCGTATGTTCCTGGAGATTCAGATCCAGGCGGCCTTTGCCGACGGTTCTCTGCACCCGAACGAACGCGACGTGCTGTACGTCATTGCCGAAGAGCTGGGGATCTCCCACGCCCAGTTCGACCAGTTCCTGCGCATGATGCAGGGCGGCGCACAGTTTGGCGGCGGCTACCATCAGCAGTCTCAGGGCGGCCAGGGCGGCGGTTGGCAGCAGGCACAGCGCGGCCCAACGCTTGAAGATGCGTGTAACGTGCTGGGCGTGAAGCCGAGCGATGATGCCACGACCATCAAACGCGCCTATCGTAAGCTGATGAGCGAACATCACCCGGATAAGCTGGTGGCCAAAGGGTTACCGCCGGAGATGATGGAGATGGCCAAGCAGAAGGCGCAGGAAATTCAGAAAGCGTACGAGTTAATAAAAGAACAGAAGGGATTTAAGTAAGGTGCATGAACCCGGGGTCGCTTGCGCTCGCCCGGGAAAACATTGGCGCAATCTAAAAATCGACCGGTGCCTTAAACGTCATGCTGTTGCCAAACTGCGGATGGGTGATGGTTAACGTCTCCGCATGCAGCTGCAAACGCGGCGCCATCGCTAACGCCTCGTCGTGCGCATAAAAGCGGTCACCCAGAATCGGGTGACCCAACGCCAGCATATGCACGCGCAGCTGGTGTGAACGCCCGGTAATGGGCTTGAGCTTCACCCGTGCGGTGTTATCTGGCGCATACTCCAGCACTTCATACTCTGTCTGCGCGGCCTTGCCGGTTTCATAACACACTTTCTGCTTTGGCCGGTTTGGCCAGTCGCAAATCAGCGGTAAATCCACCAGGCCTTCCTGCGGCTGCGGGTGACCCCACACGCGCGCGACGTACTGCTTTTTCGGCTCGCGTTCGCGGAATTGACGTTTCAGTTCTCTTTCAGCCGCTTTGGTCAGGGCGACGACGATAACGCCGCTGGTCGCCATATCGAGGCGGTGCACGGACTCCGCCTGCGGATAGTCGCGCTGTACGCGGGTCATGACGCTGTCTTTATGCTCTTCCTGGCGGCCCGGGACGGACAACAGGCCGCTGGGCTTGTTGACCACCATAATGTGCTCGTCCTGGTAGAGGATCACCAGCCACGGGTCCCGTGGCGGATGATAGTTTTCCATGCCCATAGCGGCTCCGGTTACTGGTGAGTGACGACGATAAGACGCAGCGCGTCCAGACGCCATCCCGCCTGCGACAGGCTTTCCATCACCTGCTGGCGGTTGCTTTCAATCGCGGACAGTTCGTCGTCGCGGATGTTTGGGTTCACCGCTTTCAACGCTTCCAGGCGCGACAGTTCCGCGCTGAGCTTCTCGTCCGCCTCTTCACGGGCGGCGGTAATCAGCGCCTGAGCGGCTTGCTCAATCTGTGCTTCGCCTTTTTGCAGAATGGTATGCACGTCCTGCTGTACCGCATTTACCAGCTTGCTGCCGGTATGACGGTTCACCGCGCTGAGCTGACGGTTGAAGGTCTCAAACTCAACCTGGGCGGCGAGGTTGGTGCCGTTTTTATCCAGCAGCATACGCACCGGCGTTGGCGGCAGGAAACGGTTGAGCTGCAGCTGTTTCGGCGCCTGCGCTTCAACCACATAAATCAGCTCGACCAGCAGCGTACCCACCGGCAGCGCTTTGTTTTTCAGTAGGGAAATGGTGCTGCTGCCGGTATCACCGGAGAGGATCAGATCCAGGCCGTTGTGAATCAGCGGGTGTTCCCAGGTCAGGAACTGCGCGTCTTCGCGGGACAGCGCTACGTCACGCTCAAAGGTCACGGTACAGCCGTCTTCCGGCAGACCCGGGAAGTCCGGCACCAGCATGTGGTCGGATGGGGTCAGCACGATCAGGTGCTCGCCGCGATCGTCCTGGTTGATACCGACGATATCGAACAGGTTCATGGCGAAGGCGATCAGGTTGGTGTCGTCATCCTGCTCTTCGATGCTTTCCGCCAGTGCCTGCGCTTTTTCACCGCCGTTGGAGTGGATCTCCAGCAGACGGTCACGGCCCTGTTCCAGCTGGGTTTTCAGCGCTTCGTGCTGCTCGCGGCAGCTCTTGATGAGGTCGTCGAAGCCATCGCAATTTTCCGGCGCCGCCAGGTAGTTGATCAGCTGGTCATGCACGCTGTCGTAAATAGTACGGCCGGTCGGGCAGGTGTGCTCAAACGCGTCCAGCCCTTCGTGGAACCAGCGAACCAGCACCGACTGGGCGGTTTTTTCCAGGTACGGCACGTGAATCTGAATATCGTGCGCCTGACCGATACGGTCCAGACGGCCGATACGCTGTTCCAGCAGGTCTGGGTTGAACGGCAGGTCGAACATCACCAGGTTGCTGGCGAACTGGAAGTTACGGCCTTCAGAACCGATTTCCGAGCACAGCAGCACCTGTGCGCCGCTGTCTTCTTCGCCGAACCAGGCGGCGGCACGGTCACGTTCAATAATCGACATGCCTTCGTGGAACACGGCGGCACGGATGCCTTCGCGCTCGCGCAGAACCTGCTCCAGCTGCAGCGCGGTGGCGGCCTTGGCGCAGATCACCAGCACTTTCTGCGCGCGGTGGCTGGTCAGGTAGCCCATCAGCCATTCTACGCGCGGGTCGAAGTTCCACCAGGTGCCGGTGTCGCCTTCAAATTCCTGATAAATCTGCTCCGGGTAGAGCATGTCGCGGGCGCGTTCTTCTGCGCTCTTACGGGCACCCATAATGCCGGAGACTTTAATCGCCGTCTGATACTGCATCGGCAACGGCAGCTTGATGGTGTGCAGTTCGCGTTTCGGGAAGCCTTTCACGCCGTTACGGGTATTACGGAACAGCACGCGGCTGGTGCCGTGGCGGTCCATCAGCATGCTGATAAGCTCCTGACGGGCAGCTTCTGCGCCGTCACGATCGCTGTTAGCGGTCTGCAGCAGGGCTTCGATATCCTGCTCACCAATCAGTTCGCCCAGCATGTTCAGTTCATCGTTGCTGAGCTTGTTGCCTGCCAGCAGCAGGGCGACGGCATCGGCGACCGGGCGGTAGTTTTTCTGTTCTTCAACAAACTGTTCGAAATCGTGGAAGCGGTTTGGATCCAGCAGGCGCAGACGCGCAAAGTGGCTTTCCATCCCCAGCTGTTCCGGGGTTGCCGTCAGCAGCAGTACGCCAGGCACGCGTTCGGCGAGCTGTTCAATGGCCTGATATTCGCGGCTTGGTGCTTCTTCGCTCCACACCAGGTGGTGCGCTTCGTCGACCACCATGATATCCCATTCGGCTTCACACAGGTTTTCCAGACGCTGCTTGTTGCGGCGCACGAAATCCAGCGAGCAGATAACCAGCTGTTCGGTTTCAAACGGGTTGTAGGCATCGTGCTGGGCTTCGGCGTAGCGTTCGTCGTCGAACAGCGCAAAGCGCAGGTTGAAACGACGCAGCATTTCAACCAGCCACTGATGCTGCAGGGTTTCCGGGACGATGATCAGTACGCGCTGAGCGGCACCGGACAGCAGCTGTTGGTGCAGGATCATCCCGGCTTCGATGGTTTTGCCTAAACCCACTTCGTCCGCCAGCAGGACGCGCGGCGCATGGCGACGGCCCACGTCATGGGCGATATTGAGCTGGTGCGGGATAAGGCTCGTGCGCTGGCCGCGCAGGCCGCTCCACGGCATGCGGTACTGTTCACTCTGGTATTTACGCGCGCGGTAGCGCAGAGCAAAGCGGTCCATACGGTCGATCTGCCCGGCAAAGAGACGGTCCTGCGGCTTGCTGAACACCAGTTTGCTGTCGAGCAGCACTTCACGCATCATGACGCCGGTCTCTTCGGTGTCCTGGCGGGTGCCAATGTAGGCCAACAGGCCATTTTCTTCGATAACTTCGTCAACGAGCAACTGCCAGCCTTCATGGCTTGTTACCGTGTCGCCGGGATTAAACATTACGCGGGTCACGGGGGAGTCGCTACGGGCATACAGACGATTCTCTCCGGTTGCCGGAAAGAGTAGGGTGACGGTGCGTGCATCCATTGCAACAACGGTACCAAGTCCCAGTTCGCTTTCTGTATCGCTGATCCAGCGTTGACCAAGTGTAAAAGGCATATGCGTTCGGCTCTATCTTTAATAAATTGCAGGCAATATTCATCCACCACCTTTGAAAGCAGGCGGCGAGTGAATTTGGTCCAGGAATGGAAAGGGCGCTATGGTACTGGATGGCGAGACGTTAGTCACCTGTCAAAATAGACCCAGTTGCCCTGTCACTATTGTAGCAAAATCATCGTCGACAAAGGGGAGAATTCCTTCGGCAACCGGCGCTAATTGTTTCGTCAGGTAGTGGTCGTAATCAAGCGGTGATTGCTGGTAGGCCACGGGTTCCGGGCCGTTGGTGGTCCAGACGTAACGAATGCTGCCGCGCTGTTGATACTGCTGTGGGCGCCCTAACCGCACGTTGTGCTCATCGGCAAGGCGGGCGGCGCGCACGTGTGGTGGAATATTTTTCTGATATTCCGCCAGTGGGCGGCGCAGCTGCTTGCGGTAGACCAGCTGTTCATCGAGCTCGCCCGCCATCAGCTTATCGATGGTTTCAAGGATAAAGTCACGGTACGGCTCATTGCGGAAGATGCGTAGATAAAGCGCCTGCTGGAACTGCTGCGCCAGCGGCGTCCAGTCGGTACGTACCGTTTCCAGCCCTTTGTACAGCATCCGCTGCTCGCTGCCTTCCTGGATCATTCCCGCATAGCGCTTTTTGCTGCCGGTATCGGCGCCGCGGATGGTCGGCATCAGGAAGCGGCAGAAGTGGGTTTCAAACTCCAGCTCCAGCGCGCTGGTCAGCCCTTTTTTCTGTAGTTCTTCGGCCCACCACTGGTTAACAAACTCGACCAGCGAGCGGCCAATGACCCCGGCCTCTTCCTCGCCATGAGCCCGTTTAAGCCAGACGAAGGTGGAGTCGGTGTCGCCGTAAATCACGTCATAACCCTGAGATTCAATCAGCGCTTTGGTCTGACGCATGATCGCGTGGCCGCGCATGGTGATCGACGACGCCAGCCGCGGATCGAAAAAGCGGCAGGCGCTGGTGCCCAGTACGCCATAGAAGGCATTCATAATGATTTTCAACGCCTGCGACAGGGGTTTGTTTTTATGCAGTTTGGCTTCATCACGGGCGTGCCATATCTGGCTGACGATCCCCGGCAGGCAGTGCTTGTCGCGGGAGAACCAGGCATCGAGGAAACCTTCGGTGCTGTGCTGCGTATTCGGGTGCGCCATGCCTTCAATCAGCCCTACCGGGTCAATCAGAAACGAGCGGATGATCGACGGGTACAGGCTTTTGTAGTCCAGCACCAGCACGGAGTCGTACAGGCCAGGGCGCGAGTCCATCACGTAGCCGCCGGGGCTCGCCTGCGGCGGCACTTCGCCGAGATTGGGTGCGACGTAGCCGAGGCGGTGCATGCGCGGGAAATAAAGGTGGCTGAAGGCCGCTACCGAGCCGCCGTGCCGGTCAACCGCCAGCCCGTTGACCGTCGCGCGCTCCAGTAAAAACGGCATGATCTCGGTTTTGTGGAAGATGCGCGTGACCAGCTCGCAGTCTTTGAGGTTATAGGTGGCTAACGCAGGCTTATCTTCGGCGAAACGGCGGTCAATTTCGTCCATTCTGTCCCACGGGTTATCGATAGCTTTGCCTTCGCCCAGCAACTCCCGAGCGACGTTCTCCAGTGAAAATGAGGTAAAGCTCCAGAAAGCGGATTTTAGCGCGTCGATGCCGTCGATAATCAGGCGACCGGCGGCCTGGGCGAAGAACACGCCGTTCTTAAAGCCGTGCTCGCGCCACTCCAGTTCGCTGTTACCGCGCCCAAGCAGCAGCGGCACTCGATAACGTTCGGCGCTTTTTTGCAGTACGCGCAGATCGAACTGCACCACGTTCCAGCCAATCAGCACGTCCGGGTCGTATTCGGCAAACCAGGCGTTAAGCTTCTCCAGCAGCAGCGGGCGGCTGGCGACATATTCAAGATGAAAATCCACCTGCGGTGGCTGCTCGGGCTCTGCGCCAAGCATATAGACGGTGCGCTGCCCGCAGCCTTCAAGGCCAATGCAGTAGAGCTCGCCGTGGCGGCTGGTTTCGATATCCAGCGACACCCACTTCAACGGCGGCCGGTACTCCGGGTTGGGCTTCATGCGAGCCTGCGTGAGCGTTGCCCCGTGCGGCGTGCCTTCCACCCATACCGGCGCGGTAATAAAACGCTCCATTAGATAGCGCTCTGGCGGACGAATATCGGCTTCGTAGATGGTAATGCCGTTTTCTCGCAGCAGTTTTTCCAGCCGCATCAACTGGCGATGGGCGCGGCAGTAAAGGCCGAATACCGGCTGACGGTGAAAGTCTTTGAGCGTGAGCGGGGCCAGGCGCAGGCCGTTTTCGCCCTGCAGCAGGCGTTCCACCTGTGCGCGCTGGGCTTCGGGGATAAAGGCCACTGACTCCTGCGGCGGTAGCGTGACCTGCAGCGGGCCGTTATCGGTCGCCAGCCAGAAAGCCAGTTCGGTACCCTGCGGGGTATCCCGCCAGTGACGGGTAAGAAGAAAACCTGCTTGGGGCTGGGTCACGCGTGAGCTCATCCATAAAAAAACCAGGCTTGATTATAGCCTGGTTTAAGGGAGAGTGCTGGTGGTTTATACAGGGGTTACTGCCCGTAATAAGCTTTTGCCCCATGTTTGCGCAGATAGTGTTTATCCAGTAGCGTTTGCTGCATAGCCGGCAACTGCGGAGCGAGCTGGCGGCAGAAGATGCCCATATAGGCAATCTCTTCCAGCACGATGGCGTTATGTACCGCGTCTTCGGCATTTTTGCCCCAGGCAAACGGGCCGTGAGAGTGCACCAGCACGCCGGGCATTTGCGCCGGGTCGATGTCATTTTTGCGGAAGGTTTCCACGATCACCGCACCGGTTTCCCATTCATAGTCGCCGTTGATTTCCGCATCGGTCATCAGGCGCGTGCAGGGTACCGAGCCGTAGAAATAGTCCGCGTGGGTGGTGCCGGTTGCCGGGATGGGCTGTCCTGCCTGCGCCCAGATGGTCGCGTGGCGGGAGTGGGTGTGCACGATGCCACCCAGGGTTGGAAATGCCTGGTACAGCAGGCGATGGGTTGGTGTATCTGAGGAAGGCTTTTTGCGTCCTTCCACCACTTCACCGGTTGCCAGGCTCACCACCACCATATCCTCGGCGGTCATTACGCTGTAATCGACACCGGACGGTTTGATAACCAGTACGCCACGCTCGCGGTCGACGGCGCTGACGTTGCCCCAGGTCAAGGTGACCAGATTGTGTTTTGGCAGCGCCAGATTGGCTTCCAGCACCTGGCGTTTGAGATCTTCTAGCATGTTTTGCTCCGAGTCTGAATTTCCCTCACCCCTCCCTCTCCCGGGGGAGAGGAGGAAAGGTGAATAGGTGCACGATCGGTTCCCTCTCCCCTTGGGGGAGAGGGCTAGGGTGAGGGGAAAATCGGCTTAACGTTTGAACCCGTAATACACTTCGTTCCAGCGCAGCGCGTCTTTGAACGCTGGCAGGTGGGTATCGTTGTCGATGACGGCAATTTCGATATCGTGCAGTTCAGCGAACTGGCGCATATCGTCCAGCGTCAGCGCGTGGCTGAACACGGTGTGGTGCGCGCCACCCGCCAGGATCCACGCTTCTGAGGCGGTTTCCAGGTTCGGATGGGCTTTCCACAGCGCGTTGGCCACCGGCAGTTTCGGCAGGTCGTGCGGGGTTTTCACCGTCTCGATGGTGTTAACCAGCAGGCGATAGCGGTCACCAAGGTCAATCAGGCTGGCGACGACTGCCGGGCCGGTCTGGGTGTTGAAGATAAGGCGTGCTGGGTCCGCTTTACCGCCGATGCCCAGATGCTGTACATCAAGCAGCGGTTTTTCCGCCACGGCGATGGACGGGCAGACTTCCAGCATGTGCGAACCAAGCACCAGGTCGTTACCGCCGTTGAAGTGGTAGGTGTAGTCTTCCATAAATGAGGTGCCGCCCTGTAGACCGGTCGACATCACTTTCATAATGCGAAGCAGGGCGGCAGTTTTCCAGTCGCCTTCGCCCGCAAAGCCGTAGCCCTGCTGCATCAGACGCTGCACGGCGAGGCCTGGAAGCTGCTTCAGGCCGTGCAAATCTTCAAAGGTAGTAGTGAAGGCGTGGAAACCACCTTCTTCCAGGAAGCGTTTCATCCCCAGTTCAATACGCGCCGCGTCCAGCACGTTCTGGCGTTTGTCGCCATGAACTTGGGTAGCAGCGGTGAAGCGGTAGCTGCTTTCGTACTCGTCGACAAGCGCGCTGATTTCACCGTCGGTCACAGCGTTAACCACCTGCACCAGGTCGCCGACCGCCCAGGTGTTAACGGAGAAACCGAACTTAATCTGCGCCGCCACTTTATCGCCGTCGGTTACCGCCACTTCACGCATGTTGTCGCCGAAGCGGCATACTTTCAGCTGACGGGTATCCTGTTTAGAGACGGCCTGGCGCATCCAGGAGCCGATACGCTCGTGGGCTCGTTTATCCTGCCAGTGACCGGTCACTACGCTATGCTGCTGACGCATGCGTGCACCAATGAAGCCGAACTCGCGGCCGCCGTGCGCGGTCTGGTTCAGGTTCATAAAGTCCATATCAATGCTGTCCCACGGCAGAGATGCGTTGAACTGGGTGTGGAACTGCAGCAGCGGTTTGTTGAGGATGGTCAGGCCGTTGATCCACATCTTCGCCGGAGAGAAGGTGTGCAGCCAGACGACCATACCCGCGCATTTGTCATCGTAGTTAGCATCGCGGCAGATGGCGGTGATCTCATCCGGGCGCGTACCCAGCGGTTTCAGCACCAGTTTGCACGGCAGTTTCGCTTCGGCATTTAAGGCATTGACCACCTGCTCAGCGTTTTGCGTCACCTGGCGCAGCGTTTCCGCCCCGTACAGGTGTTGGCTACCAATGACAAACCACACTTCATAATTATCAAAAACGGTCATAGTCGTATCCTTTAATGAGTCAGGGCTGCCTGAGAGGCCGCGGATTTTTCCGAGGATGCAGCAGGGAGATAGTGTTGTTCGGCGCTCACGGCCCACTGCAGATAGCGCTGATAGAGTTCTTCAAAGCGCTGAGGCTGCTGTGGGCGCGGCTGTAAGGTGTGTTCAACCTGGCTTGCCATCTGTCGCTGGGCCGCAGGAATATCGCTATGCACGCGTGCGGCAACGGCGGCAAAAATGGCCGCGCCCAGCGCACAGCATTGGTCAGAGGCCACAATTTGCAGCGGACGGTTCAGAACGTCGCAGCAGGCCTGCATGATGACGCGGTTTTTACGGGCGATGCCGCCCAGTGCCATCACGTTGTTGACCGGAATCCCCTGCTCGGTGAAGCACTCCATAATGGCGCGCGCGCCAAAAGCAGTGGCGGCAATCAGCCCGCCGAACAGCGCCGGGGCATCGGTGGCGAGGTTAAGATCGGTGATGACCCCCTTCAAACGCTGGTTCGCATTCGGGGTACGGCGGCCGTTAAACCAGTCGAGCACTACCGGTAGATGGTCGAGAGAAGGATTGCTTGCCCAGGCTTCGGTGAGCGCAGGCAGTAGCTGTTTCTGGCTGGCTTTGATCTGCGCTTTTAGCTCAGGATGTTGTGCGGCAAGCTGCTCCAGCGGCCAGCCGAGCACGCGGCCAAACCAGGCGTAGATGTCGCCGAATGCGGATTGGCCCGCTTCCATGCCGATAAAGTTCGGTACTACGCTGCCGTCAACCTGGCCACAGATGCCTTTTACCGTACGGCTACCGACGCTGTTTTTGTCGGCAATTAAGATGTCGCAGGTTGAGGTGCCGATAACCTTCACCAGCGCATTAGGCTGTGCCCCTGCGCCAACGGCACCCATGTGGCAGTCAAACGCGCCGCCGGAGATAGCCACTTTGGTGGAAAGCCCCAGACGTTCGGCCCAGTCGGCGGTCAGGTTGCCGACCGGAACATCCGCCGTCCAGGTTTCGCTAAACATTGGGCACGGCAGGTGCTGATTCAGAATCGGGTCGAGCTCATCGAAGAATGCGGCAGGTGGCAGGCCGCCCCAGCTTTCATGCCACAGCGATTTATGCCCGGCGCTGCAGCGACCGCGGCGAATATCCTGCGGGCGAGTCGTACCTGAGAGCAGGGCAGGAATCCAGTCGCATAGCTCAATCCATGAGGCGGCAGCCTGTGCCACCGCGCTGTCTTCGCGGGTAACGTGCAGGATTTTGGCCCAGAACCATTCGCTGGAATAGATGCCGCCAATATAGCGGGAGTAGTCTTCTTTGCCCGGCTGGTGACACAGACGGGTGATGGCTTCCGCCTCTTCCACCGCGGTGTGGTCTTTCCACAGCACGAACATGGCGTTCGGGTTGTTGGCAAACTCCTCTTTGAGTGCCAGCACGTTGCCGTCGGCATCAATAGGCGCGGGCGTTGAGCCGGTGCTGTCGACGCCAATGCCGACCACATCAGCACGTTGTGCGCCGGAGAGTTCGGCCAGTACGCCTTTCAGCGCGGCTTCCATTGATTCGATATAGTCGCGCGGATGGTGGCGAAAACGGTTATTTGGCGCGTCGCAGAAACGGCCTTCCTGCCAGCGTGGATACCATTCGACGCTGGTCGCGATCTCTTCACCCGTCGCACAATCTACCGCCAGGGCGCGGACTGAGTCACTGCCAAAATCGAGGCCAATTGCGATTGCCATCGTGTTACTCCATCTCAAAGAATACGTGATAGTGAAACAGTAGATATCCCCGCCAAAAACCGTCAGGCTGGAACCGCTAATCTTATGGATAATCTTGCTGTGACCATTCAAAGTGTGACGCCGTGCAAATATTCAATGTGGACTTTTCTGCCGTCTTTATAGACACTTTAGTTGTTACCCTGAAGAGGGCTGATTCGCGGATTTGCTCTCTGAATGCCTTGTTCATCAAGGGATGTCTGAAGCAAGGTCGACATTGCGCCTATAGCATGCTGGGGATAACGCTAAAAAGCCGAATATGGATAATTGGT
Organism: Kluyvera sp. EC_51; assembly: GCF_019584505.1. Classification (NCBI taxonomy): domain Bacteria; kingdom Pseudomonadati; phylum Pseudomonadota; class Gammaproteobacteria; order Enterobacterales; family Enterobacteriaceae; genus Kluyvera; species Kluyvera sp. EC_51. The sequence goes on from NZ_VDAG01000105.1 coordinate 18,493, forward strand.
TTCTTCTGAGATAAGCGAGAGCGAGCAGCCATGGCTGAAATGCAAAACGATCCCCTGCTACCGGGCTATTCATTTAACGCCCATCTGGTCGCCGGCTTAACGCCGATTGAAGCCGGTGGCTACCTGGATTTCTTTATCGATCGTCCGCTGGGTATGAAGGGGTTTATCCTCAACCTGACGGTGCGCGGGGAAGGAGTGATAGAGAATCAGGGCAAGCAGTTCGTCTGCCGACAGGGCGATATGCTGCTGTTCCCGCCGGGTGAGATTCACCACTATGGCCGCCATCCGGACGCCAGCGAGTGGTATCACCAATGGGTTTACTTCCGCCCGCGCGCCTACTGGCACGAGTGGCTCAACTGGCCGGCCATCGTCGCGCAGACCGGTTTTTATCGCCCGGACGAAGCACATCAGGCGGAAATCTCTGAGCTGTTTGGCAAGATTATCGACGCCGGGCAGGGCATCGGGCGCTACTCAGAGCATCTGGCGATTAACCTGCTGGAGCAGTTGCTGTTGCGCCGTATGGAAGCCATCAATGAATCGCTGCATCCGCCGATGGACAACCGTGTACGCGACGCCTGCCAGTACATCAGCGACCACCTTGCAGATAGCCATTTCGATATCGCCAGCGTGGCGCAGCACGTGTGCCTATCGCCGTCGCGTCTGTCGCACCTGTTCCGCCAACAGCTTGGAGTGAGCGTGCTGAGCTGGCGCGAGGATCAACGCATCAGCCAGGCGAAGCTGCTGCTCAGCACCACGCGCATGCCTATCGCCACGGTAGGGCGCAACGTCGGCTTTGAGGATCAGCTCTATTTCTCCCGCGTATTTAAAAAATGTACTGGCGCGAGCCCTAGCGAATTTCGTGCAGGGTGTGAATAAAAAGTAAAGAAAAGGAAATGCGGTGTGTTGGTTTTTGTCTTTGCCAGTAAACTCTAAAGACAATTGAAGGCTTGACGATAGGGGAGACGCTCTGGAGAATCCCTGCTTCGTTTTCAAACCGGACACACTATGCAAGCACTGCTGGAACACTTTATTACTCAGTCCACGACCTATTCTCTGATTGCGGTGGCGCTGGTGGCATTTCTGGAATCTCTGGCGCTGGTCGGGTTGATTCTGCCGGGTACCGTGATGATGGCCGGGCTGGGCGCGCTTATCGGCAGCGGTGAGGTGAACTTCTGGCAGGCGTGGCTGGTGGGCATTATTGGCTGCCTGCTGGGCGATTGGGTCTCTTTCTGGCTGGGCTGGCGCTTTAAAAAGCCGCTGCATCGCTGGTCATTTATGAAGAAAAACAAATCCCTGCTGGATAAAACCGAGCATGCGCTGCATCAGCACAGTATGTTCACTATTCTGGTGGGGCGCTTTGTCGGCCCGACGCGCCCGCTGGTGCCGATGGTCGCCGGTATGCTTGACCTGCCGGTCTCCAAATTTATCACCCCCAATATCATTGGCTGCTTACTGTGGCCGCCGCTCTACTTCCTGCCGGGCATTCTCGCCGGGGCAGCTATCGACATTCCTGCGGATGAGCACAGCGCGAGCTTTAAATGGCTGCTGCTGGCGGCGGCGCTGTTGCTGTGGCTGGCGGCGTGGCTGTGCTGGCGCTTATGGCGCAGCGCAAAAGAGAATCACGATCGCCTGAGCACGCTGTTAACGCGCCAGCGCCTGCTGTTGCTGGCACCGCTGATACTGGGTGTGGGCGTGGTGGCGCTGGTGAGCGTAATTCGTCACCCACTGATGCCGGTGTATATCGAGATTTTGCGTAAGGTGGTGGGGTGGTAATGTGTGAACATCACGCATGAATACCGAGCAGCGCGGATGCGCTAGCTTTCCCGCTCAGTAATTCCTGCGTGTCGCCATCCCAGGCGATACGCCCTTCCGCGACCACCATCGCGCGCGGTGCAATCCTGGCCGCGTCTTCCACGCTGTGTGAAACCATCAGCAGCGTTAAGTTTTGCCGCTGACATACTTCATCAACCAGCTGTAGCATCTCCTGACGCAGCGCTGGGTCGAGTGCCGAAAACGGTTCATCCAGCAGTAAGATCGGCTGTTCACGTACCAGACAACGCGCCAGCGCGGCGCGTTGACGTTGCCCGCCGGAGAGCTCTCCGGGCAGCCTGTCCAGCATCGATTCAATGCCCATCAGCCCGGCAATCACCTGTAACTTTCGCACCTGTTCAGCAGTGAGCGACAGGCGCGGACTCATGCCCAGCCCAATGTTCTGGCGCACGGTCAGGTGGCTGAAGAGATTGTTTTCCTGAAACAACATTGACACCGGGCGCTGCGAAGGCGGCGTATGAGTATGCACCCGGCCTTCGAGCATCAGCGTACCGCTGGCAGGCGTCAGAAAGCCGGCTATCAGGTTGAGCAGCGTCGATTTCCCCGCGCCGCTGGGGCCGAGGATAGCCACTTTTTCGCCCTGGGCAATCGAGGTGCTAAAGCGCATCGGCAGGTGCTGGTAAAGCCAGGTGACATCATTCAGTTTTAGCATGGCGTCCAGGTAACTTTTCAATAACGGTGAACAACAGGAAGCAGAGCAGCAGCAGAATCAGCGCGGTGACCGCGCCGTCCTGGCTGCGGTAGGCGCCGATTTGCTGATAGAGATAAAACGGCAGCGTACGGAAATTCTCATTGCCGAACAGCGCGACCACACCGAAATCACCAATCGACAGCACGCAGGCAAAAGCCAGCGCCTGCGCCAACGGGCGTTTCAGGGCGCGCAGTTCAACCACCTTCAGGCGATTAAAGCCAGAAAGCCCCAGCGATTCACACAGGATGCTGTAGCGGGCGGTAATATCGCGCATTGGCGTTTCCAGTACCTTGAGGGCATAAGGCACTGCCATCAGGGCGTTGGTGAAAATCACAATGCCGTCGGCGGAGTCGGGCAGGCCAACGGTATTATTGAGCAGCAGGAAGAAGCCGGTCGCCAGTACGATACCCGGCATGGCGAGGATAAGCATGCCGCTTAGCTCCATCGCCTGCCCGGCGAGCGGCTGGTTGCGGGCGCGCAGCTCGCGGCTGCTCCACAGCAGCATCATGGTCAGCGCTACGCAGATTACCCCGGCGGCAATGGCGATGCGTAACGAGGTGCCCAGCGCCTGCCAGAGTACCGGCTGAGTAAAGACCTGCAACATCGACGGATTGACTCCGTCAATCACCACTGCTAGCAGTGGGGGCAGCAGCAGCAGCAGGGTGAGAAGAATCAGAACGGAGTCAGCTATCCGGCTGTGCCAGCGGTCGTCCGGATCGCGCCAGCCGTGAACATGGCTGTTGCCGACGGCAATCGCCCGGCTTAATCGCTGGCTTAACAGCACCAGCATCAAACAGCAGCCCATCTGAATCAGCGCCAGCATCGCTGCGCGCGCCGGGTCGTAATCAAAATTCAGCGACTGGTAGATAGCCAGCTCGATGGTCGTCGCGGACGGCCCGCCGCCGAGTGATAACACGGTGGCAAAGCTGGCGAAGCAGAGCATGAAAATCAGCGTGGCGATGGGCAGAATTTGCCGGCGCATCCACGGCCATTCCACCAGACGGAAGAACGGGTAGCCACGCATTCCCAGTTGCGCAGCAAGCTGGCGCTGCTCGCCGGGGATCTGCTCCAGCGCCTGTAATAGCAGGCGGGTCGCCATTGGCATATTAAAGAAGACGTGCGCGAGCAGAATGCCCTGCAGACCGTAGGGCGAGAATCGCCACTGCCAGCCAAGCCAGGCAAAAAGCTGGGCCAACCAGCCCTGACGCCCGTAAACGCTCAGAATACCGAAGACGGCGACCAGCACGGGTAGAATTAGCGTCATGGCGCACAGCCGCAGCAGCAGCGTACGGCCGGGAAAACGTCGTCGGTAAAGCGCGCGGGCAAGGAAAATAGCGGGTACGACCGACAGCAGTGCTGACAGGAACGCCTGCCAGAAGGAGAAGCGCACCACGTGCCACAGGTAGCTATCGCCGAGCAGCGTTGACCACGACGTTTCCGGCGCGTTTAGCCACAGCGCCAGAAACGCCGCCAGCGCGACGGCAACCATCAGCGTGGTTGCCGTCAGCCCTGGATACAGCCAGCGAGGGATTAGCGGCTGGCTGCGCGAAGCCATGCGTTAATCCAGTTTTGACGTTCGGAAGCCACCTGCTGCGGGGTAAACTCCAGCGCGGTTTGCGGTTTCACCAGACCATTAAAGCCTTCTGGCAGGGTGACGTTGGTCACCGGGTACATCCAGTTGCCGGTTGGGATGGTGTTCTGGAAGGCCGGAGAGACCATAAACTTCAGGAACTCATCTGCCAGCTTCTGCTGTTTGCTGGCTGCGGTTTTCGCCGCCACTTCCACCTGCAGATAGTGGCCTTCGCTAAAGTTCGCCGCCGCGTAGTTGTCTTTCTTCTCGTCGATGATGTGGTACGCCGGAGAGGTGGTGTAGCTCAGCACCAGATCGCTTTCCCCTTTCAGGAACAGGCCGTAGGCTTCGCTCCAGCCTTTGGTGACGGTGACCGTTTTCGCCGCCAGCTTCTGCCAGGCTTCCGGCGCTTTGTCGCCGTAGACTTTTTGCATCCACAGCAGCAGGCCAAGGCCCGGTGTGCTGGTGCGCGGGTCTTCGTAAATCACGCGCCATTTCTGGTCGCTCTCAACCAGTTCCTTCAGGCTTTTCGGCGGGTTCTTCAGTTTGTTTTTGTCATAGACGAAGGCGAAGTAGCCGTAGTCGAACGGCACGAAGGTGTCGTTTTTCCAGCCGCCCGGTACGGTAACGTCGGCGGTGGAAACGTTGCTTTTGGCAAACAGTTTAGTGTCGGTTGCCGCCTGCAGCAGGTTGTTATCCAGCCCCAGCACCACATCGGCTTTGCTGTTTTTGCCTTCCATGCGCAGGCGGTTGAGCAGCGAAACGCCGTCTTCCAGCGCCACGTACTTCAGCTCGCAGTTGCAGTCGGCTTCAAACGCTTTTTTCACCGCCGGCCCTGGGCCCCAATCGGCGGCAAAAGAGTCATAGGTGTAGACGGTCAGTACAGGCTTGGCGAGAGCCGGAGCGGCAACCAGCACCAGCAGGGGGAGTAATTTTTTGAGCACTTTGCACCTTTATAAAATGGTGGCAAAGGATTTTGAGTTAGCCTCAAATCCCTTCGCCGGGATTATCCGGATCAGGTTCGACGGGTATCTCTCAGCCCGCGCACTCGGCGCAGCACCCCGTTGAGAACGGCACATTGTAATGATTACGTGAATAAATCAAAAGCCTTAAGGATCCGGCGGTGCAAACCAGGCGGATTTAAAGTCGAACCAGCCCAGGGTGTTCATGCGAACGCCGCGCATACTGCGCTGGCCTTGTAGCATCAGCCAGTGGTGGATCAGCGGCACAATGGACTGATTTGCCAGCAGACTTTGGCACCAGTCGGGCAGTGAAAGCTCTCCTTCGCGCCAGCGCTGCGCGTCCTGCTCCCAGTCGATGGGAATGCAGTGGCGAATCAGTGGCACTTCATAAAGGTAGGCAAAGATCGAGAAATCGAGCGGCAGCGTGAAGTTGGCGTTGTTCAGCCAGATATCGCTGACCACTTCGCCGCGATGCCATTCGTCGTAATCCACTTCCTGGATAACCAGTTTGACCTGGTGCGCCGCCAGCAGCGCCTCCATGATCTGACCGATCGTCCGATGTTCTACGTGATCGCGGTAGTAGGTGAGGGTGACCGACTCAAGACCTGCCGGTTTTTCACAGGTGTGGCTACGGGCATGGTGCCAGCGCGGCAGCAGGCCGTAGGCCGGGAACCAGTGGCTCTGGTGCTGCTCGCCCGCGTGATACAGCAGATTGTTCGGGTGGAAAATATGGCTCAGCCACTGGCGCACAGTCGGGTTGTTGCCGCGCGAACTGCGCGTATCAAACAGCAGATAGTAGCAGCCCTCTTCGAGGCGGCTTTCTACCGCTTTTTCACTCTGGGTGGTGCCCTGGAGCGTCAGGCCGCCATTCGGCTCATCGCTGATTTCCGGCAGCACCCAGACGTTCACCTCGTCAATCAGCGCCCGGAAACCGAAATAGTCATCAAACGCGTGAATCTTCAGCTGGTTTTGATTGTTGCGGGCGACCGCATACGGCCCGGTACCCACCGGCATGCGCGAGAAGTCGTTGAGTGATTGCCACTCGCGCGGCAGGATCATCGCCGATACCTGACCCAGCAGCCACGGTAGCCAGCGGTCAGGCTGACTCAGATGGACATCGAGCGTCCAGGCGGTAGGGGAATCAATGCGCGTGATGTTGGAAAAGAGCGACAGCGTCATGCTGCGATGCAGCGAAGTGATAACGTCGTCCATCTCCAGTTCGCGACCGTGATGAAAATGGATGCCGGGACGCAAATAAAAACGCCAGTGTAATGGGGATATGGCCTGCCAATGGTGCGCAATATCCGCTTCCAGTTCCCCATTTACCTCATTTACCCGGGTCAACGCGCTGAAAATTTGCCGCGCAATATGGGTTTCCGAGCGCCGAAGCGCCGTTCCCGGCAGCAAATTGCGCATCGGACGGTAGTAAAGCACCCGCAGAATATGTCGCCCCTGACGGAAGCTGCGGCCCAGATGCGACACCAGCATCTGACGTACCGCGGCCTTGTCGCCGACCAATTGCACCAGCTGATCGATCCTATCCTGCTCGAGCAGGTCTTCCGCGCGCTGCTGCTGAAGCGCCAGACCGGTATAGAGGAAAGTCAGCTTAGAGCGCTTGCCGCGCCCGGCTTCCGCCTCCCAGGTCAGCCATCCCCGCGCCTCCATGGTATTCAAAAGCGTGCGCATATGGCGGCGAGAGCAGTTAAGCAGCTCGGCCAGTGAGTTGAGCGTGGTCTCCTGCGATTTTCCCTCGCAGCACTGCCATAAACGGATGAACTGCTGCTGTAATCGACCTGAAGGCATAAAAGGGGAACTCCTGATAAAAACTCAGCAATTTATTAATCCCTATATTAGGCCAATAATTGATTTCGATGAAGCGAGGAGGTGTCTATGAAGAGGTCTACCATCCATCAGTTCTACCAGCGTTATTTCTCTGCTACCAAAAATGTTTCCTGGCTGGCCCGTCAGGCGACCGCACAGCGGCTTGAAGTGCTGAATTTTCTGATGCAGTGGGAAGTTACGAAACCGACCTCTGAGCATTAATTCGCCTAATCATGTGTGACTGAGTATTTGCCAGCAGGTATCATCTGCTGGCTTTTTTTTATTCTTTCGCGAAAGGATCTCTGATGCTCTGGTTAATGACGATGGGACGACGTCTCAACGGTGTGTATGCCGCCTTTATGCTGGTGGCGTTTATGATGGGCATAGCGGGGGCATTACAGGCACCGACGCTGAGTCTGTACCTCAGTCGAGAAGTTGGTGTGCAGCCGTTCTGGGTGGGGCTGTTCTATACCGTCAATGCCATCGCCGGGATCGTCGTCAGCCTCGGGCTGGCAAAACGATCCGATAACCGGGGTGACCGGCGCAAGCTGATTATGTTCTGCTGCCTGATGGCGGTGGGCAACGCGTTGCTCTTTGCCTTCAATCGCCACTACCTGACGCTGATTACCTGCGGCGTGCTACTGGCCTCGATCGCCAACGCCGCGATGCCGCAGCTGTTCGCGCTGGCGCGTGAATATGCCGATAGCTCGGCGCGTGAAGTGGTGATGTTCAGTTCGGTCATGCGTGCGCAGCTGTCGCTGGCGTGGGTGATTGGCCCGCCGCTGGCTTTCATGCTTGCACTTAACTATGGCTTTACCGCCATGTTTTCCATTGCAGCGGGGATTTTTGCCATCAGCCTGACGCTGATTGCTCTGACGCTACCGTCGGTAGCCAGAGTCGAGCAGCCTGCCGATGCGGTGCAGAACCAGATTAGCGGCTGGAAAGACAGCAACGTGCGGATGCTGTTCATCGCCTCGACGCTGATGTGGACCTGCAACACCATGTATATCATCGATATGCCGCTGTGGATCAGCAGCGATCTCGGCCTACCGGATAGCCTGGCGGGGATCCTGATGGGAACGGCGGCGGGGCTGGAAATTCCGGCGATGATCCTCGCAGGTTACTACGTGAAGCGTTTCGGTAAGCGGCGGATGATGGTAACCGCGGTGGCCGCCGGGGTGATGTTCTATGTCGGCCTGATCTTCTTCCATAGCCACACGTCGTTGCTGGTGCTTCAGCTGTTTAATGCGGTGTTTATCGGTATTGTCGCCGGGATTGGCATGCTGTGGTTCCAGGACCTGATGCCGGGTCGTGCGGGAGCGGCGACCACGCTGTTTACCAACAGCATTTCAACCGGGGTGATTCTGGCGGGGATTATTCAGGGGGCGCTGGCGCAGAGCTTTGGCCACTTCTCGGTGTACTGGGTAATAGCTGGGATTTCAGTGGTAACGCTGGTGATGACCGGACGGGTGAAGAACGTTTAGTCTGGTGCAGTCCCGGCGTCGCTGCGCTCGGCCGGGCTACTAACAGCGGTAGCCCGGACAAGGCGCGAACGCGCCGCCTCCGGGGAGGCAGCGGCGTTACGGATTACTGCATAAACGCCGGCTGCTTGTTTTCGTAAGCAGAAATCGCATCTTCATGCTGCAGCGTCAGGCCAATGCTATCCAGCCCGTTCAGCATGCAGTGGCGACGGAAGTCGTCAATTTTAAAGCTGTAGGATTTCTCACCCGCCTTCACCACCTGCGCTTCCAGATCCACTTCAAACGTAATGCCCGGGTTGGCTTTCACCAATTCAAACATTTCGTCGACCTGCGCATCGCTCAGAGTGACCGGCAGCAGCTGGTTGTTAAAGCTGTTGCCGTAGAAGATATCGGCAAAGCTTGGGGCAATCACCACTTTAAAACCGTAGTCGGTCAGCGCCCACGGTGCGTGTTCGCGTGACGAACCGCAGCCGAAGTTTTCGCGCGCCAACAGAATGGAAGCGCCTTTAAACTCCGGGAAGTTCAGTACGAACTCGGGGTTCGGCTGCTCGCCTTTGTCGTCCAGGAAGCGCCAGTCGTTAAACAGGTGTGCGCCAAAGCCGGTGCGGGTCACTTTCTGCAAAAACTGCTTTGGAATGATGGCATCGGTATCGACGTTCGCGGCATCCAGCGGCACCACCAGTCCCGTATGTTGGGTAAATTTCTCAGCCATGATGGTGTTTCCTTATTTCAAGCTACGAATGTCGGCGAAATGACCGGTTACCGCGGCCGCTGCGGCCATAGCCGGGCTGACCAAATGGGTACGGCCACCGCGGCCCTGACGGCCTTCAAAGTTACGGTTGCTGGTAGAGGCGCAGCGTTCGCCTGGGTTCAGACGATCGTTGTTCATGGCCAGGCACATGGAGCAGCCCGGCAGACGCCATTCAAAGCCCGCTTCGATAAAGATCTTATCCAGACCTTCTGCTTCCGCCTGCGCTTTCACTGGGCCGGAGCCAGGCACAACCAGCGCCTGTACGCCTGGAGCCACTTTACGGCCTTTGGCGATTTCTGCCGCTGCGCGTAAATCTTCAATACGCGAGTTGGTGCAGGAGCCGATAAACACTTTATCAATCGCGACGTCGGTCAGCGGGATGCCTGGCTTCAGGCCCATGTAGGCCAGTGCTTTCTCGGCGCTGGCGCGCTCTACCGGATCGTTAAAGGAGGCAGGGTCCGGAATATTGTCATTCACGGAGATAACCTGGCCTGGGTTGGTGCCCCAGGTCACCTGCGGCGCAATTTCTTCGGCTTGCAGGGTAACTACGCTGTCGAAGGTGGCACCATCGTCGGTTTTCAGGGTCTGCCAGTAGGCGACCGCGTCGTCAAAATCTTTGCCTTTCGGCGCGTGCAGACGGCCTTCTACATAGTTGAAGGTTGTCTGGTCTGGCGCCACCAGGCCCGCTTTCGCACCCAGTTCAATCGCCATGTTGCACAGCGTCATACGGCCTTCCATGCTCAGATCACGGATAGCCTGGCCGCAGAACTCGACCACGTGGCCGGTGCCGCCTGCGCTGCCGGTTTTACCGATAATCGCCAGCACGATGTCTTTGGCAGTGATGCCCGGCGCCGCTTTGCCGTTCACTTCAATCTTCATGGTTTTGGCGCGACCCTGTTTCAGGGTTTGGGTTGCCAGCACATGTTCCACTTCGGAGGTGCCGATACCAAACGCCAGTGCGCCAAATGCGCCGTGCGTCGCGGTATGGGAGTCACCGCAGACGATGGTCATGCCCGGCAGGGTAACGCCCTGTTCTGGCCCCATCACGTGCACGATACCCTGATAGGGGTGGTTCAGGTCATACAGTTCGACGCCAAACTCGTTGCAGTTCTTAATCAGCTCCTGCATCTGGATGCGCGCCATCTCGCCGGAGGCGTTGATGTCTTTGGTCTGCGTAGAGACGTTGTGATCCATGGTGGCGAAGGTTTTACCCGGCTGACGCACCGGGCGGTTGTGCGCGCGCAGGCCGTCAAACGCCTGTGGTGATGTGACTTCATGCACCAGGTGGCGGTCGATGTACAGCAGCGGCGTTTCGTTTGGCGCTTCATAAACCACGTGAGCATCAAACAACTTTTCGTATAAGGTCTTCGCCATGATTACACCCCTTCGGCAACATAGCGGGCGATGATGTCGCCCATTTCATCGGTACTGACTGCCGCGGCACCGCGAGCTAAATCACTGGTCCGTACGCCTTCTTCCAGCGCACGGTTAATGGCATTTTCAATGGCAGTGGCCGCGTCGTTGGCGTCCAGGCTGTAGCGCAGCAGCAGCGCCAGAGAGAGGATTTGCGCAATCGGGTTGGCGATGTTTTTGCCCGCGATATCCGGCGCGGAGCCACCGGCAGGTTCGTACAGGCCAAAACCTTCTTCGTTAAGGCTGGCAGACGGCAGCATGCCCATCGAGCCGGTGATCATCGCGCACTCGTCGGAGAGAATGTCGCCGAACAGGTTGGAGCACAGCACCACGTCGAACTGCGACGGATCTTTAATCAGCTGCATGGTGGCGTTGTCGATGTACATATGTGCCAGCTCAACGTCGGCGTACTCCTTGCTGATTTCGCTGACGATTTCGCGCCACAAAATGGAGGACTGCAGCACGTTGGATTTATCGATAGAGGTCACTTTGTGACGGCGCTTGCGCGCAGACTCAAACGCAATACGGGCGATACGTTCAATCTCAAAACGGTGATACACCTCGGTATCAAACGCTTTCTCGTGCTGGCCGCTGCCTTCGCGCCCCTTCGGCTGGCCGAAGTAGATACCGCCGGTCAGTTCACGGACGCACAGAATGTCGAAGCCGTTCGCGGCGATATCGGCGCGCAGCGGGCAGAATTCTTCCAGCCCCTGATACAGCTTAGCCGGACGCAGGTTGCTGAACAGCTTGAAGTGCTTACGCAGCGGCAGCAGCGCGCCGCGCTCTGGCTGCTGGTTCGGCGGCAGGTTTTCCCATTTCGGGCCACCCACAGAGCCAAACAAAATCGCGTCCGCCTGGTCGCAACCGTCAACGGTCGCCTTCGGCAGCGGTTCGCCATGACGATCGATGGCGATACCGCCTACGTCGTAATGGCTAGTGGTAATGCGCATATCAAAACGTTGACGCACGGCTTCCAGTACTTTCAATGCCTGTGTCATGACTTCCGGGCCAATACCGTCACCTGGTAACACAGCAATATGGTAATTCTTCGACATTACACGGTTTCCTTGTTGTTCTCGTTATTCTTAATTTTGCGTTGCAACTCTTTTTCGACTTCTGCGGCGCGCCAGATGTTGTTCAGCACGTGAACCATTGCTTTAGCCGAGGATTCAACGATATCCGTTGCCAGACCGACGCCGTGGAAGCGACGACCGTTATAGTTAACGACGATATCCACCTGACCCAGCGCGTCTTTGCCCTGGCCTTTGGCGTTCAGGTCGTATTTCACCAACTCAATGTCGTAGCCGGTAATACGGTTAATCGCCTGATAAATAGCATCAACAGGGCCATTACCGTTAGCGGCTTCAGCTTTGGTTTCTTCACCGCAGGCCAGCTTCACGGATGCGGTGGCGATGTCGCTGGATCCTGACTGCACGCTGAAGTAATCCAGACGGAAATGCTCTGGCTCTTCCTGCTGTTTGTTGATGAACGCCAGCGCTTCCAGATCGTAATCGAAGACCTGGCCTTTTTTGTCCGCCAGCTTCAGGAAGGCGTCGTACAGGTGGTCCATGTTGTAGTCGGTATCTTTGTAGCCCATCTCTTCCATGCGGTGTTTCACGGCGGCACGGCCAGAGCGGGAGGTCAGGTTCAACTGCACCTGGTTCAGACCGATGGACTCAGGAGTCATGATTTCGTAGTTTTCGCGGTTTTTCAGCACGCCGTCCTGGTGGATACCGGAGGAGTGGGCGAACGCGCCGGTACCGACGATAGCTTTGTTGGCCGGGATCGGCATGTTGCAGATCTGGCTAACGGTCTGGCTGGTACGCCAGATTTCGTTATGGTTGATAGCGGTGTGCACGTTCATAATGTCTTTGCGCACTTTAATCGCCATGATCACTTCTTCCAGCGAGCAGTTACCCGCGCGCTCACCGATGCCATTCATCGCGCCTTCAACCTGACGAGCGCCCGCATGGACCGCAGCCAGAGAGTTACCGACCGCCATGCCCAAGTCGTCATGGGTGTGAACGGAGATAATCGCTTTATCGATGTTTGGAACGCGTTCGTACAGGCCGGTAATAATGTTGGAGAATTCAAACGGCAGGGTGTAGCCGACGGTGTCTGGAATGTTGATGGTGGTTGCACCCGCGTTAATCGCGGCTTCTACTACGCGCGCCAACTGGTCAATTGGGGTACGACCGGCATCTTCGCAGGAGAATTCGACGTCGTCAGTGTAATTACGTGCCCGCTTAATCATATAGATTGCGCGCTCGATGACTTCGTCCAGCGTGCTGCGCAGCTTGGTGGCGATATGCATCGGCGAGGTGGCGATAAAAGTATGAATACGGAATACTTCGGCCACTTTTAATGACTCGGCGGCAACGTCAATATCCGCCTCTACGCAGCGAGCCAGCGCACAGACGCGGCTGTTTTTAATGTTGCGCGCGATGGTCTGTACCGATTCAAAATCGCCCGGAGAAGAGACCGGAAACCCGACTTCCATCACGTCAACGCCCATACGCTCGAGGGCAAAGGCAATCTGCAGTTTCTCTTTCACGCTCAGGCTTGCCTGTAATGCCTGTTCACCATCACGTAAGGTCGTATCAAAAATAATGACTTGCTGGCTCATGGTTTAGGTCCTTGGTTAACTTGGGGCGCCTTGCTACGAGCATAAAAAAACCCGCGCAGCGGCGCGGGTTTTTCGTTTAACTGATGATGACTTAACGTTGAACGTCGCACACCAGCCTACCGCGCACAGAAGAGGCGTTTAGTAGTAGTAGGCCGTTGAAGCGAGTGGTACGGAACATGTCATCATTCTCCAGATGAATTCGATATGCTTTTAGTGGTACTGGATATGGTTTCCGATGTCAACCCTGACGTACAAAATGAAGGAGATTTCGATATGGAAACGAAACGGATGAATTAGCTAATTGTGCTGAAAAATAACGTTATCCATAGATGATAGTTTCTTTTGTTAATTCACGAATTACATACTTTGTCGCATCTGAACACGATTCATCGTAAATGCTCATGAGTTTGACATTTCTTAAGTTTGGAACTATCTGCATGATAAATAGATGGTTATCTAAAATGGGCTCTTGTTTTGTAAATCGATAAAAGCCATTTTTGATATAAAATGTTAATTTTAAAATTGAGAAAAATAAAACACTTTAATAAAACTTAATTTATTGTTCCGATTTTGGATCGTTGTCTATTCGTCCGATCTATGGGTAAACTACATGTCATTCGCTTGGTGATATAGATGAGGTCGATTTTTACTCATCAATAATATCGCTTTGCCTCTTTATATATTCCTATTTTTTATTGAATTCTCTTCTTTGGATCTTATATGCATGGTAAATCATATAGCCTCAATATATTTTTGCTATTTTGCAAAGGGAGTTTTGTATGACATTGGAGTCTGATAGCGTAATTAATGCGCCGGAGCAGCAACGCACATCAACTAATGAAGGAAATAAACCTCAGCTCCGGATGGTTGATTTAAATTTGCTGACCGTATTTGATGCGGTGATGCAGGAACAAAACATTACGCGCGCAGCCCACATGCTAGGCATGTCGCAGCCTGCGGTCAGTAATGCTGTCGCTCGCCTGAAAGTCATGTTCAATGATGAATTATTTGTGCGCTATGGGCGCGGTATTCAGCCGACGGCGCGCGCATTCCAGTTGTTTGGCTCTGTTCGTCAAGCATTGCAGCTGGTGCAAAATGAATTACCCGGCTCAGGTTTTGAACCATTGAGCAGCGAACGCGTATTTAATCTTTGTGTGTGCAGCCCTCTCGATAATTATCTGACTTCCGTCATTCTCAATAAAGTGAATGAAGTTGCGCCGCATATTCATATGGTTTTTAAATCATCATTAAATCAAAACACCGAACATCAGTTGCGTTATCAGGAAATTGAGTTTGTGCTGGGTTATGAAGAGTTCCGCCGCCCGGAGTTTGCCTGCATTCCACTCTTTAACGATGAAATGGTTCTGGTGGCGAGCAACAAGCACCCGCGAGTGCATGGTCCGGTAACGGAAACCGATATTTATAACGAAGAGCATGCCGTTGTGTCTCTCGATCGCTATGCGTCGTTTAGCCAGCCGTGGTATGACACCATTGATAAGCAAAGCCGCGTAGCCTATCAAGGTATGGCGCTGATTAGCGTACTGAATGTGGTTTCCCAGACCCAGATGGTCGCCGTGGCGCCACGTCGTCTGGCCGAAGAGTTTGCTGAACAACTCCACCTGCAGATTTTACCGCTGCCAATGAAGCTAAACAGCCGTACCTGCTATCTTTCCTGGCATGAAGCGGCCGGTCGCGATAAAGGCCATCAATGGATGGAAGAGCTGTTGATTAACGCCTGCCGTCAGCAGTAATCGACTTCGAAGGCAAACAGGGTGCATTTGCATTCTGTTTGTTTTGTCTATTTGTGACAAATAAGAATTTTGTGCTGTTATTGCCGGTTGGTCGTCGGGGCAATAAAGTGAAAAATGCAGGTTTTGCTGTAATGGCTCCATTCGCCCGAGCATCTACGCTATTCTTTTCCTCGCATTGAAGTAATCATCCATCATTTTCCCTTTTCCCTTTATTTTTCCTCTTTTTAGTACCGCATCTACGTCAGACGTGTGAATTGCCTGCCTTGTGGCGAGCGGTTATGTTAGGTCGTTACCGATAATTTAGTGCCGGTGGACGTATCGCGTACCGCTGGCATATGGCCGTAGAGAAATGAATTCTCGGGCCATTAAGCACAGAAGCCGGGAGGCAAACCATGGAGATGTTGTCTGGAGCCGAGATGGTCGTCCGATCGTTAATCGATCAGGGCGTAAAGCAGGTATTTGGCTACCCTGGGGGCGCCGTCCTCGATATTTATGATGCGCTGCATACGGTAGGGGGGATTGACCATGTGCTGGTGCGCCATGAGCAGGCAGCGGTGCATATGGCCGATGGCCTGGCGCGTGCGACCGGGGAAGTGGGCGTGGTGCTGGTCACCTCCGGCCCTGGGGCGACAAACGCTATCACCGGTATTGCCACGGCTTATATGGACTCGATTCCACTGGTCGTGCTCTCCGGTCAGGTAGCGACGTCGCTGATTGGCTATGACGCCTTCCAGGAGTGCGACATGGTCGGGATCTCGCGCCCGGTGGTGAAACACAGCTTCCTGGTGAAGCAGACCGAAGATATTCCCGGCGTGCTCAAGAAGGCATTCTGGCTGGCAGCCAGCGGCCGCCCTGGCCCGGTGGTGGTTGACCTGCCAAAAGATATTATGAACCCGGCTAAGAAGCTCCCGTACGTCTGGCCCGATGCGGTCAGCATGCGTTCTTACAACCCAACCACGACCGGCCATAAAGGCCAGATCAAACGTGCGCTGCAGACGCTTATCGCGGCGAAAAAACCGGTGGTATATGTGGGCGGCGGCGTGGTGAACGCCGAATGCCACACGCAACTGCGTACGCTGATTGAAAAACTGAATCTGCCGGTGGCCTCTTCGCTGATGGGGCTCGGCGGTTTCCCGGCAACGCATCGTCAGTCGCTGGGGATGCTGGGCATGCACGGCACCTATGAAGCCAATATGGTGATGCACCACTCCGACGTGATTTTCGCCGTCGGGGTGCGTTTTGACGATCGCACCACCAACAACCTGGCGAAGTACTGTCCGGATGCCACGGTGCTGCATATCGATATCGATCCAACGTCGATCTCTAAAACGGTACCGGCGGATATTCCGATCGTCGGCGATGCGGGGCAGGTGTTGGATCAAATGCTGGAGCTGCTGGATCAGGAAAGCGCCGCGCAGCCGCTGGATGAGATCCGCGACTGGTGGCAGCAAATCGAGCAATGGCGTGCACGTCAGTGCCTGAAATATGACACTCAAAGCGGGCAGATTAAACCGCAGGCGGTAGTGGAAACTATCTGGAAGCTGACCAACGGTGAAGCGTACGTCACCTCCGACGTGGGCCAGCACCAGATGTTTGCCGCGCTATATTACCCGTTTGATAAACCGCGTCGTTGGATCAACTCCGGCGGCCTCGGCACCATGGGCTTCGGCCTGCCGGCGGCGCTTGGCGTGAAGATGGCGCTGCCGGAAGAGACCGTGGTCTGCGTGACCGGCGACGGCAGCATTCAGATGAACATTCAGGAGCTCTCAACCGCGCTGCAGTACGAGTTGCCGGTGCTGGTGCTAAACCTGAACAACGGCTATCTGGGCATGGTGAAGCAGTGGCAGGATATGATCTATTCTGGCCGTCACTCCCAGTCCTATATGCAGTCGCTGCCGGACTTTGTTCGCCTGGCGGAAGCCTACGGTCATGTTGGTATTCGTATCACCGAGCCCGCTGAGCTTGAGAGCAAGCTTGCACAGGCGCTGGAGCAGGTGCGCAATAACCGCCTGGTATTTGTCGACGTCTGCGTCGATGGCAGCGAGCACGTCTACCCGATGCAGATTCGCGGCGGGGCAATGGACGAGATGTGGCTGAGCAAAACGGAGAGAACCTGATTATGCGCCGGATATTATCTGTATTACTGGAAAACGAGTCCGGCGCGCTGTCGCGCGTGATCGGCCTCTTTTCGCAGCGTGGGTACAACATTGAAAGTCTGACCGTCGCGCCTACCGACGATCCGACGCTATCCCGCATGACTATCCAGACGGTCGGCGATGAAAAGACCATCGAGCAGATCGAAAAGCAGCTGCACAAGCTGGTGGACGTACTGCGAGTGAACGAGTTGGGGCAGGGTGCCCACGTTGAACGTGAAATCATGCTGGTGAAGGTCCAGGCCAACGGCTATGGCCGTGACGAAGTGAAGCGCAACACGGAAATCTTCCGCGGACAGATCATCGACGTTACGCCATCGCTCTATACCGTGCAGCTGGCGGGGACGAGTGACAAGCTGGATGCATTCCTCGCTTCGCTGCGCGATGTCGCCAGAATTGTTGAAGTGGCGCGCTCCGGCGTGGTTGGTTTGTCGCGCGGCGACAAGATTATGCGCTAATCACCTCTCATCGCTTTATCGTAGCCCGGCCTGGAGTCGGGCTTTTTTTTGCGAAATCAGCAATAAGTGCGAAGAAAAGCTATTGCCGATGAGATCAATCTGCGTTTAGATGTTACGGATTATACTTATAAAGCAAGGGGCAATTGTGAAACTGGATGAAATCGCCCGGCTTGCCGGTGTTTCCCGAACCACCGCCAGCTATGTGATTAACGGCAAAGCTAAGCAGTACCGCGTCAGCGACAAGACTGTCGAAAAAGTGATGGCCGTTGTGCGTGAGCATAACTACCACCCTAACGCGGTAGCCGCCGGTCTGCGTGCAGGACGCACTCGTTCTATTGGGCTGGTGATTCCCGATCTGGAAAACACCAGCTACACGCGCATCGCAAACTATCTTGAGCGTCAGGCCCGCCAGCGCGGCTATCAGTTACTGATTGCCTGCTCGGAAGATCAGCCGGACAACGAAATGCGCTGTATTGAGCACCTGCTGCAACGCCAGGTTGATGCGATCATCGTGTCAACGTCGCTGCCACCGGAGCACCCTTTCTACCAGCGTTGGGCGAACGATTCGTTCCCGATTGTCGCGCTTGACCGTGCGCTCGATCGCGAACACTTCACCAGCGTCGTGGGCGCCGATCAGGACGATGCGGAAATGCTTGCCGCAGAACTGCGTACCTTCCCAGCAGAAACCGTTCTTTATCTTGGTGCGTTGCCGGAGCTGTCGGTAAGTTTCCTGCGCGAGCAGGGCTTCCGTACCGCCTGGAAAGATGACCCGCGCGACGTGCACTTCCTGTATGCCAATAGCTACGAACGTGAAGCTGCGGCGCAGCTGTTTGAAAAATGGCTGGAAACGCACCCGATGCCGCAGGCGCTGTTCACCACCTCATTTGCGCTGCTGCAAGGGGTAATGGACGTGACGCTGCGTCGTGAAGGCAAGCTGCCGACCGATCTGGCGATTGCGACCTTTGGTGATAACGAACTGCTCGACTTCCTGCAATGTCCGGTCCTTGCGGTAGCCCAGCGTCACCGTGATGTTGCCGAACGCGTGCTGGAGATTGTGCTGGCAAGCCTCGATGAACCGCGCAAGCCGAAGCCTGGCTTGAGCCGTATTCGTCGTAATCTTTACCGTCGCGGTAGTCTGAGCCGTCGATAAGCTCTCTTAATGAAGGCTACGATCGGTGGCCTTCATTGAACAAAAAAATCATTCAATTCTTAATTCAGATAATTCTTCATTTTGGTTAGCCCTCTATTTAATTCCCCCGCTAAGATCGCGGAATAGTGCTTAATAATGTGAACGCAAAGTAAAATTAAATTATTTGTGTATTATTTTGTTACATTCTCGCGGCGGATTGCCGAAATAACAAACACTTCTCAGCTTACCTACCAGAATGGGCAATCTCTCTACTCCGAATTCCTCGCAGGGGCGCGCCAGAGGGACTGTTAACGAGCATCAGAATGTCCTAAAATGCCGCTCGCGTCGCAAACTGACACTTTATATATTCTTTCGATGATATTAAGTCGCGTTAACGGCTTGTGAATCCGCCTCTATTTTTCTTGCGGGTATTCATGGCGTTAATTTGCCTCGTCTGTTGGATAATTATTAATCAGGGCTATTGTCGGCCGCAAATAGTGGTTTTTTGGACTCTGTTGGCATTCATGCTGGCTTGACAAGCTTTTCCTCTGCTCCGTAAACTCCTTAAAGTGGGAATTTGTGGGGTAAAGTGGTAATCGGGGGTGAAGCTGGCATGTTCCGAGGGGCAACGTTAGTCAATCTCGACAGCAAAGGGCGCTTAGCCGTCCCTGTCCGATATCGGGACCAGCTAGTCGAGAGCGCTACCGGTCAAATGGTTTGTACCATTGACATCCATCACCCCTGCCTGCTGCTTTATCCTCTGCCTGAATGGGAAATTATCGAGCAAAAACTCTCGCGTTTGTCGAGCATGAACCCCGTTGAGCGTCGCGTACAGCGACTGCTGTTAGGGCATGCTAGCGAATGCCAGATGGATAATGCCGGGCGATTATTGATTGCGCCGGTTTTACGGCAACACGCCGGATTGACCAAAGAAGTGATGCTGGTCGGGCAGTTCAACAAATTTGAACTGTGGGATGAAACGGCCTGGTATCAACAGGTCAAGGAAGATATCGACGCTGAGCAATCTGCTTCAGGGGCGCTGTCGGAGCGATTGCAGGATTTGTCCTTATAAATATGATGGAAAATTTTAAACACACCACGGTACTGCTGGATGAGGCCGTTAACGGCCTGAATATTCGTCCTGACGGTATCTATATTGATGGTACCTTTGGTCGCGGTGGTCACTCGCGCCTTATCCTGTCGCAGCTTGGCGAGCAGGGGCGTTTGATTGCGATCGACCGCGATCCAGAAGCGATCGCGGTGGCGAAGACCATCGATGACCCACGCTTTTCCATCGTGCATGGCCCTTTCTCTGCGCTGGCGGACTACGTTGCCGAGCGCGACCTTGTCGGCAAGATTGACGGTATCCTTCTCGATCTTGGCGTTTCTTCACCGCAGCTTGATGACGCTGAACGTGGTTTCTCCTTTATGCGCGATGGCCCGCTGGACATGCGCATGGACCCAACCCGCGGTCAGTCAGCAGCAGAATGGCTGCAAACGGCAGAAGAAGCGGACATTGCCTGGGTGATTAAAACCTTCGGCGAAGAACGCTTTGGTAAACGTATCGCTCGCGCCATCGTTGAGCGTAATCGCGAGCAGCCGATGACCCGTACCAAAGAGCTGGCGGAAGTTATCGCGGCTGCCATGCCGGTGAAAGACAAATTCAAACACCCCGCAACCCGTACCTTCCAGGCGGTGCGCATTTGGGTGAATAGTGAGCTGGAGGAGATAGAGCAAGCGCTAAAAAGCTCGCTTGGCGTGCTGGCCCCGGGTGGGCGGCTGTCGATCATCAGCTTCCATTCGCTGGAAGACCGCATTGTGAAACGCTTTATGCGTGAGCAAAGCCGCGGTCCACAAGTTCCAGCGGGGATCCCGATGACCGAAGAGCAACTCAGGAAGCTGGGTGGCCGTCATTTACGAGCGCTAGGCAAGTTGATGCCGGGCGAAGATGAAGTGGCAGAGAATCCGCGTGCCCGTAGTTCAGTACTGCGTATTGCAGAAAGGACGAACGCATGATCGGCAGAGTGACAGAAGCCCTAAGCAAAGTAACCGGGTCGTTAGGAAACGGCGAGCGCCATGCCTTGCCTGGCGTAATTCGCGACGACCTTTTGCAATTCGGGAAGCTGCCACTCTGTCTGTTCATTTGCATCATTGTCACGGCGGTAACGGTGGTGACGACCGCCCACCATACCCGCCTGTTAACGGCCCAACGAGAACAGTTGGTGCTGGAGCGCGACGCGTTAGACATTGAGTGGCGAAATCTGATCCTCGAAGAGAATGCTCTTGGCGATCATAGCCGCGTCGAACGTATCGCTACCGAAAAGTTGCAGATGCAACATGTTGAACCATCAAAAGAAAACATTGTTGTGCAGAAATAAGGATTATTGCAACGCATGAAACCAGCGGCAAAAACGCTTAAGCCAAAACGTCAGGAAGAACAGGCCAACTTTATCGGTTGGCGTTTTGCGTTGCTTTGCGGCTGTATTTTTCTGGCGCTTGCGTTCCTGTTGGGACGTGCGGCCTGGCTACAAATTATTGCCCCGGATAAGCTGGTGCGTGAAGGTGACATGCGTTCCCTGCGCGTTCAGCAGGTTTCCACCTCTCGCGGTATGATAACCGACCGCTCAGGCCGCCCGCTGGCGGTGAGCGTGCCGGTAAAAGCGATTTGGGCCGACCCGAAAGAACTGCATGAAGCGGGCGGCGTGATGCTGAACAACCGCTGGAAAGCGCTGGCGGATGCGCTGAACATCCCGCTGGACCAGTTGGCAAACCGCATCAACACCAACCCGCGCATGCGCTTTATCTATCTGGCGCGTCAGGTGAACCCTGACATGGCTGACTACATCAAAAAGCTCAAGTTGCCGGGGATTTATCTGCGCGAAGAGTCGCGCCGTTACTATCCATCCGGAGAAGTAACCGCTCACCTCATCGGCTTCACCAACGTTGACAGCCAGGGGATTGAAGGGGTTGAGAAGAGCTTCGACAAGTGGCTCACCGGCCAACCGGGCGAGCGCATCGTGCGTAAAGACCGCTATGGCCGGGTGATTGAAGATATCTCCTCAACTGACAGCCAGGCCGCGCACAACCTGGCGTTGAGCATTGATGAACGCCTGCAGGCGCTGGTGTACCGGGAACTGAACAACGCCGTGGCGTTTAACAAAGCGGAATCCGGCAGCGCCGTGCTGGTCGACGTGAGCACGGGTGAAGTGCTGGCGATGGCCAACAGCCCGTCCTATAACCCGAACAACTTTACCGGCACCGCCAAAGACACCATGCGTAACCGGGCCATCACCGACGTGTTTGAACCGGGCTCTACGGTGAAACCAATGGTGGTGATGACCGCGCTACAGCGCGGCGTGGTGCGCGAAAACACCGTGCTGAACACTATTCCTTACCGTATTAACGGCCACGAAATCAAAGACGTGGCGCGCTACAGCGAATTGACCCTGACCGGGGTTCTACAGAAGTCGAGTAACGTCGGTGTTTCCAAGCTGGCGTTAGCGATGCCGTCCTCAGCGTTAGTAGATACTTACTCACGTTTTGGGCTGGGAAAAGCGACCAATTTGGGGTTGGTCGGAGAACGCAGTGGCTTATATCCTCAAAAACAACGGTGGTCTGACATAGAGAGGGCCACCTTCTCTTTCGGCTACGGGCTAATGGTAACGCCGTTACAGTTAGCGCGTGTCTACGCAACGATTGGCAGCTACGGGATCTACCGTCCGCTGTCGATAACCAAAGTTGACCCGCCGGTTCCCGGCGAGCGTATCTTCCCGGAATCTATTGTCCGCACCGTCGTTCATATGATGGAAAGCGTGGCGTTGCCTGGCGGCGGCGGCGTGAAGGCGGCGATTAAAGGCTACCGTATCGCGATTAAAACCGGTACGGCGAAAAAAGTCGGTCCGGACGGGCGCTATATCAACAAATACATTGCTTACACCGCGGGCGTTGCGCCAGCCAGCCAGCCGCGCTTTGCGCTGGTGGTGGTGATCAACGACCCGCAGGCGGGTAAATACTACGGTGGCGCCGTTTCCGCGCCGGTCTTTGGTGCCATCATGGGCGGCGTACTGCGCACGATGAACATTGAGCCGGATGCGCTGGCGACGGGCGGCGATAAAAGTGAATTAGTAACGAATCAAGGCGAGGGTACAGGTGGCAGATCGTAATTTGCGCGACCTTCTCGCTCCGTGGGTGCCAAATGCGCCGGAGCGAGTACTGCGAGAGATGACGCTCGACAGCCGTGTGGCTGCATCGGGCGATCTGTTCGTAGCGGTGGTGGGTCATCAGGCGGACGGGCGTCGTTATATCCCGCAGGCAATTGCGCAAGGTGTCGCTGCTGTTATAGCCGAGGCAAAAGATGAGGCCGCCGACGGTGAAATCCGCGAGATGCACGGCGTGCCGGTTATCTACCTCAGCCAGTTAAACGAGCGCTTATCGGCACTGGCCGGGCGTTTTTACCACGAGCCTTCCGACAGCCTGCGCCTGATTGGCGTGACCGGGACCAACGGTAAAACCACCACCACGCAGCTGATTGCACAATGGTGCCAACTGCTGGGTGAAACCAGCGCGGTGATGGGCACGGTCGGTAACGGCCTGCTGGATAAAGTGATCCCAACGGAAAACACCACCGGCTCGGCGGTCGACGTACAGCACGTGCTGGCTGGTCTGGTTGAGCAGGGGGCGACGGTTGCCGCGATGGAGGTTTCCTCTCACGGCCTGGTGCAACACCGCGTGGCAGCGCTTAAGTTTGCCGCCTCGGTGTTCACTAACCTGAGCCGCGATCATCTTGATTACCATGGTGATATGGAGCACTACGAAGCGGCGAAATGGCTGCTGTACTCCACTCACCACTGCGGCCAGGCCATCGTCAACGCGGACGATGAAGTGGGCCGCCGCTGGTTAGGTCGTCTGCCGGATGCCGTTGCGGTCTCCATGGACGGTCACATTAATCCAGACTGCCACGGCCGCTGGCTGAAAGCCGTGACGGTGAACTACCACGATAGCGGCGCGACCATCCGCTTCGACTCCACCTGGGGCGAAGGCGAAATTGAAAGCCGCCTGATGGGGGCGTTTAACGTCAGTAATCTGCTGCTGGCGCTGGCAACGCTGCTGGCGCTGGGCTACCCGTTGGCTGACTTGCTGAATACCGCAGCGCGTTTACAGCCGGTTTGCGGGCGTATGGAAGTGTTTAGCGCGCCGGGCAAACCGACGGTGGTGGTCGATTACGCCCACACCCCGGATGCGCTGGAAAAAGCGCTGCAGGCCGCGCGCCTGCACTGCTCCGGCAAGCTGTGGTGCGTCTTTGGCTGCGGCGGCGACCGTGACAAAGGCAAACGTCCACTGATGGGAGCGATTGCCGAAGAGTTTTCCGATGTGGTGGTGGTGACCGACGATAATCCACGCACCGAAGAGCCGCGTGACATCATTAACGACATTCTCGCGGGCATGGTTGATGCCGGCCACGTGAAGGTGATGGAAGGCCGCGCTGAAGCGGTGACCAACGCCATCATGCAGGCAAAAGCAGATGACGTCGTGCTGGTGGCTGGTAAAGGCCATGAAGATTATCAGATTGTGGGTAACCGTCGTCTCGATTACTCCGACCGTATTACCGCAGCGCGTCTGCTGGGAGTGGTGGCATGATTGGCGTAACGCTTGGCCAGCTTGCCAACGTTCTGAACGGCGAGCTTTGCGGCAGCGATGCCCTTATTGAAGATGTGACCACCGATACCCGGAAATTAACCCCGGGCTGTCTGTTTGTGACGCTGAAGGGCGAACGTTTTGACGCGCATGATTTTGCGCAAACGGCCAAAGAGGGCGGCGCAGGTGCGCTGTTGGTCAGCCGTAAGCTGGATATCGACCTGCCGCAGCTGGTAGTGAGCGATACCCGTCTGGCCTTCGGCGAACTGGCGGCCTGGGTACGTCAGCAGGTGCCTGCTCGCGTAGTCGCCCTGACCGGTTCTTCCGGTAAAACCTCGGTGAAAGAGATGACCGCCGCCATTCTGGGGCAGTGCGGCAACACGCTTTATACCGCGGGCAATCTAAACAATGACATCGGTGTGCCGATGACATTACTGCGCCTGACGCCGGAGCATCAGTTTGCGGTTATTGAACTGGGGGCAAACCACCAGGGAGAAATCGCCTGGACCGTGAGTTTGACCCGCCCGGAAGCCGCGCTGGTGAACAACCTGGCGGCGGCGCATCTGGAAGGTTTTGGCTCTCTGGCGGGCGTTGCGAAAGCGAAGGGTGAGATCTTCACCGGCCTGCCGGATAGCGGCATTGCGATTCTGAACGCTGATAACAACGACTGGGCCAACTGGCAGCAGGTCATCGGCGATCGTACCGTCTGGCGTTTCTCACCCAACGCGGCGGGGAGCGATTTCAGCGCTGCTGACGTGCGCATAACCTCGCAGGGTACGGAATTTACGTTGCATACGCCGAACGGTAGCACCGACGTGCTGTTGCCGCTGCCGGGTCGCCATAACATCGCCAATGCGCTGGCTGCAACCGCGCTGGCAACCGCTGTGGGCGCTGACCTGAACGCGGTGAAAGCCGGTCTGGCGCATCTGAAAGCGGTGCCGGGTCGCCTGTTCCCGATTCACCTGACGGACAGCCAACTGGTGCTGGATGACTCCTACAACGCTAACGTTGGTTCGATGACGGCCGCGGTACAGGTGCTGTCTGAAATGCCGGGCTACCGCGTACTGGTGGTCGGCGATATGGCTGAGTTGGGCGCTGAGAGCGAGGCTTGCCACATTCAGGTTGGCGAAGCGGCGAAAGCGGCGGGTATTGACCGCGTACTGAGCGTTGGCAAATTAAGCCAGGCGATCAGCGATGCTAGCGGGGCAGGGGAGCACTTCACCGATAAAGCATCGGCAATTGCTCGTCTTAACATGCTGATTAACGAACACAAATCTATCACCATTCTGGTGAAAGGATCACGCAGTGCTGCCATGGAAGAGGTCGTACGCGCATTACAGGAGAATGGGACATGTTAGTGTGGCTGGCCGAACATCTGGTCAAATATTATTCCGGCTTTAACGTCTTTTCCTATCTGACGTTTCGCGCCATCGTCAGCCTGCTGACCGCGCTGTTCATCTCTTTGTGGATGGGCCCGCGCATGATCGCCCGTCTGCAAAAAATGTCGTTTGGTCAGGTTGTTCGTAACGACGGTCCTGAATCTCACTTCAGTAAACGCGGTACCCCAACGATGGGCGGGATCATGATCCTGACCGCGATTACGGTCTCCGTGCTTCTGTGGGCCTACCCGTCAAACCCGTACGTCTGGTGCGTACTGACGGTGCTGATTGGCTACGGCATTATTGGTTTTGTCGATGACTACCGCAAAGTGGTTCGTAAAGACACCAAAGGGCTTATCGCGCGCTGGAAATACTTCTGGATGTCGGTGATTGCGCTGGGCGTCGCCTTCGCGCTGTACCTTGCCGGTAAAGATACGCCGGCTACCGAGCTGGTGGTGCCGTTCTTCAAGGACATCATGCCGCAGCTCGGCTTGCTCTACATCCTACTGGCCTATTTCGTGATCGTGGGTACCGGCAACGCCGTTAACCTGACCGATGGCCTCGACGGCCTGGCCATTATGCCGACCGTCTTTGTGGCGGCGGGCTTTGCGCTGGTGGCGTGGGCGACCGGTAACATGAACTTTGCGAGCTATCTGCACATTCCTTACCTGCGCCACGCCGGTGAGCTGGTGATCGTCTGTACGGCGATTGTCGGTGCAGGCTTAGGCTTCCTGTGGTTCAACACCTATCCAGCGCAGGTCTTTATGGGCGACGTTGGTTCGCTGGCGCTGGGCGGCGCGCTGGGCATTATCGCCGTGCTGCTGCGTCAGGAGTTCCTGCTGGTGATCATGGGCGGCGTCTTCGTGGTGGAAACCCTGTCGGTGATTCTGCAGGTAGGTTCCTTCAAGCTGCGCGGTCAGCGCATCTTCCGTATGGCGCCGATTCACCACCACTATGAACTGAAAGGCTGGCCGGAGCCGCGCGTTATCGTGCGCTTCTGGATTATTTCGCTGATGCTGGTCCTGATTGGCCTGGCAACGCTGAAGGTACGTTAATCATGGCAGATTACCAGGGTAAAAACGTCGTCATCATTGGTCTTGGACTGACCGGGCTCTCCTGCGTGGATTTCTTCCTTGCGCAGAACGTTACGCCACGCGTGATGGATACCCGAGCGACGCCACCCGGTCTGGATAAGCTGCCGGAAGCGGTTGAACGCTACGTCGGCGGGCTAAATGAAGACTGGCTGATGGCGGCCGATCTGATCGTTGCCAGCCCCGGTATGGCGCTGGCAAACCCGTCGCTGAGTCTCGCGGCGGATGCCGGTATTGAAATCGTCGGTGATATTGAACTGTTCTGCCGCGAAGCGCAGGCACCGATTGTGGCCATTACCGGCTCCAACGGTAAAAGCACCGTCACCACGCTGATTGGCGAGATGGCTAAAGCGGCGGGCGTAAATGTCGGCGTTGGCGGAAACATTGGCCTGCCTGCGCTGATGCTACTGGACCCGGCCCGCGAACTTTACGTGCTTGAGCTTTCCAGCTTCCAGCTGGAAACCACCTCAAGCCTGCATGCCGCGGCGGCGACCATTCTGAACGTCACCGAAGATCATATGGATCGCTATCCGCTGGGGCTGCAGCAGTACCGTGCGGCGAAACTGCGTATCTATGAAAACGCCAAAGTCTGCGTTGTGAACGCCGATGACGGCCTGACCATGCCAGTGCGTGGTGCGGACGAGCGCTGCGTAAGCTTCGGCGTGGACGTTGGTGACTATCACCTGAATCGCCAGCAGGGGGAAACCTGGCTGCGCGTGAAGGGTGAAAAGGTATTGAACGTTAAAGAGATGCCGCTCACCGGGCAGCATAACTACAGCAACGCCCTGGCGGCGCTGGCGCTGGCGGATGCCGTTGGCCTGCCGCGCGCGACCAGCCTGAAAGCGCTGACCACCTTTACCGGGCTGGCTCACCGTTTCCAGATTGTGCTCGATCACCGTGGTGTGCGCTGGATTAACGACTCGAAAGCGACCAACGTCGGCAGTACCGAAGCGGCCTTAAACGGCCTGCACGTAGCGGGAACGTTGTATCTGCTGCTGGGCGGCGACGGTAAATCGGCCGATTTCGAACCGCTGCGCCGCTACCTGACCGGCGATAACATTCGTCTTTACTGCTTTGGCCGCGACGGCGGTGAACTGGCCGCGCTGCGTCCGGAAATCGCCACCCAAACGAACACCATGGAAGAGGCAATGCGCCTGATTGCGCCGCAGGTCAACGCGGGCGATATGGTGCTACTGTCTCCGGCCTGCGCCAGCCTCGATCAGTTTAAAAGCTTTGAACAGCGCGGCGACGTGTTTGCTCGCCTGGCGAAGGAGTTAGGTTGATGCGTTTATCGCTCCCGCGCCTGAGACTGCCTCGACTGAGGCTGCCGCGTCTGCCGGGCATGCGTATTTTCGCATGGCTGTTTGGTTGGATGTTTGCCGCGCTTAAGGGCTGGGTGATGGGCTCTCGGGAGAAAGATACCGATAGCCTGATTATGTACGACCGCACGCTGCTGTGGCTGACGCTTGGCCTGGCGGCGATTGGTTTTATTATGGTGACCTCGGCGTCGATGCCGGTGGGTCAGCGTCTGGCGAACGATCCGTTCCTGTTCGCCAAGCGTGACGGTCTCTATATTTTGCTGGCGTTTGTGCTGGCGCTGGTGACGCTGCGGCTGCCGATGTCGTTCTGGCAGAAGCACAGTACGTTCATGCTGATTGCTTCTATTGGTATGTTGCTGATTGTACTGGTGGTCGGGAGCTCGGTTAACGGGGCATCGCGCTGGATTGCCTTCGGCCCGCTGCGTATCCAGCCTGCCGAGCTGACCAAGCTGTCGCTGTTTTGCTATATCGCCAACTATCTGGTGCGTAAAGCCGACGAGGTGCGCAACAACCTGCGCGGCTTCTTAAAGCCGATGGGCGTGATTTTCGTGCTGGCAATTTTACTGCTGGCGCAGCCGGACCTCGGTACCGTCGTGGTGCTGTTTGTGACCACCCTGGCGATGCTGTTCCTCGCAGGCGCCAAGCTGTGGCAGTTCATCGCCATCATCGGCATGGGTATCTCGGCCGTGGTGCTGCTGATCCTCGCCGAACCGTACCGTATTCGCCGCGTGACCTCGTTCTGGAACCCGTGGGAAGACCCGTTCGGCAGCGGTTACCAGCTGACGCAGTCGCTGATGGCCTTCGGGCGCGGTGAGATGTGGGGCCAGGGGTTAGGCAACTCGGTGCAGAAACTGGAGTATCTGCCGGAGGCACATACCGACTTCATCTTCGCCATCATTGGCGAGGAATTGGGTTATATCGGTGTGGTACTGGCACTTTTAATGGTATTCTTCGTCGCTTTCCGCGCCATGTCCATTGGTCGCAAAGCGCTGGAGATAAACCAACGTTTTTCTGGCTTCCTGGCTTGCGCAATTGGCATATGGTTCAGCTTCCAGGCGTTGGTCAACGTAGGGGCGGCGGCCGGGATGTTACCGACCAAGGGCCTGACCCTACCGTTGATAAGCTACGGTGGCTCCAGTCTTCTGATTATGTCGACAGCCATCATGTTCTTATTACGTATTGATTATGAAACGCGTCTGGAAAAAGCCCAGGCGTTTACCCGAGGTTCTCGATGAGCGGTCAAACAAAGCGGTTAATGGTGATGGCGGGCGGTACCGGTGGACACGTGTTCCCGGGGCTGGCGGTTGCGCACCATTTAATGGATCAGGGCTGGCAAGTACGCTGGCTGGGAACCGCGGATCGTATGGAAGCCGACCTGGTGCCAAAACATGGCATCGAGATTGATTTTATCCATATTTCCGGCCTGCGCGGCAAAGGTTTGAAGGCGCTACTGCTGGCGCCGATGCGTATTTTTAACGCCTGGCGTCAGGCGCGCGTGATCATGAAACGCTTTAAGCCGGACGTGGTGCTGGGAATGGGCGGGTATGTTTCCGGGCCGGGCGGTCTGGCGGCGTGGTCACTGGGTATTCCGGTTGTCCTGCACGAGCAGAACGGCATTGCTGGCTTGACGAACAAATGGCTGGCGAAGATTGCCACCAAAGTGATGCAGGCCTTCCCGGGCGCGTTCCCGAATGCGGAAGTGGTCGGCAACCCGGTGCGTGTTGATGTGCTGGCGCTGCCGCTGCCGGAACAGCGTCTGGTCGGCCGCGAAGGCCCGATTCGCGTACTGGTCGTTGGCGGCTCTCAGGGGGCGCGTATTCTCAACCAGACTCTGCCTCAGGTGGCGCAACGTTTGGGTGAGGCGGTGACCATCTGGCACCAGAGCGGCAAAGGCGGTCAGCAGACCGTTGAGCAGGCTTATGCCGATGTCGGTCAACCGCAGCATAAAGTAACCGAATTCATTGATGACATGGCCGAAGCGTACGCGTGGGCTGATGTCGTCGTCTGCCGCTCCGGCGCGCTGACGGTCAGTGAGATTGCGGCAGCGGGGCTGCCTGCTATCTTCGTGCCGTTCCAGCATAAGGACCGTCAGCAGTACTGGAATGCGCTGCCGCTGGAGAAAGCCGGCGCGGCGAAGATCTTCGAGCAGCCGCAGTTTACGGCGCAAGCGGTCGCTGACACGCTGGCAAGCTGGGATCGCAACACATTATTAGAGATGGCTGAGCGTGCTCGTGCGACGGCCATCCCGGACGCTACCGAACGGGTAGCAAAAGAAGTAAGCCTGGCTGCAAAGGCTTAATCATCGCGGCGCAGTTGCGTCGCCCGAATTTCAGAAGTGATGGCGTTTAGAGAATGAATACACAACAACTGGCGAAACTGCGTTCTATTGTGCCCGAGATGCGTCGCGTCCGGCACATTCACTTTGTTGGCATCGGCGGCGCCGGTATGGGCGGTATTGCTGAAGTACTGGCCAACGAAGGGTATCAGATCAGCGGTTCCGACCTGGCGCCGAACCCGGTGACGCAGCAGTTGACGAAATTGGGCGCCACCATCTATTTCAATCACCGCCCGGAAAACGTTCGCGATGCGAGCGTGGTGGTGGTCTCTACGGCAATCTCTGCTGATAACCCGGAAATTGTTGCCGCGCATGAGGCGCGTATTCCGGTGATTCGCCGCGCGGAAATGCTGGCGGAGCTGATGCGTTTTCGTCACGGCATCGCCATTGCCGGGACACACGGTAAAACCACGACCACCGCGATGGTCGCAAGCATTTATGCGGAAGCCGGGCTGGACCCGACCTTCGTCAACGGTGGCCTGGTGAAGGCGGCAGGCGTGCATGCGCGTCTGGGTCATAGCCGCTACCTGATTGCGGAAGCCGATGAGAGCGACGCGTCGTTCCTGCATCTGCAGCCGATGGTGGCGATTGTCACCAACATCGAAGCCGACCATATGGATACCTACCAGGGCGACTTCGAGAATTTAAAGCAGACGTTTATCAACTTCCTGCACAACCTGCCGTTTTATGGCCGTGCGGTGATGTGCGTTGATGACCCGGTTATTCGCGAGCTGCTGCCGCGCGTAGGCCGTCAGACCACCACTTACGGTTTCAGCGACGATGCGGATGTTCGTGTGGAAAGCTACCAGCAGATTGGCCCGCAGGGACACTTCACGCTGGTGCGTCAGGATAAAGAAGACCTGCGCGTGACGCTGAATGCGCCAGGCCGTCATAACGCGCTGAATGCCGCTGCGGCGGTTGCAGTGGCGACGGAAGAGGGCATTGAAGACGAGGCGATTCTGCGCGCGCTGGAAAGTTTCCAGGGCACCGGTCGTCGTTTTGACTTCCTGGGGGAATTCCCACTGGAAGAGGTGAACGGTAAAGAAGGCACCGCGCTGCTGGTGGACGACTACGGTCACCACCCAACGGAAGTCGATGCGACGATCAAAGCCGCCCGCGCTGGCTGGCCGGACAAAAAGCTGGTGATGGTATTCCAGCCGCACCGCTACACCCGTACGCGCGACCTGTACGATGATTTTGCTCACGTGTTGACTCAGGTCGATGCGCTGCTGATGCTGGATGTGTATCCGGCGGGCGAAGCGCCGATTCCAGGGGCCGATAGCCGTTCACTGTGCCGTACCATTCGTGGACGTGGAAAGGTGGACCCGATTCTGATTTCGGATAGCGCTCAGGTCCCGGAAATGCTGGCATCAGTACTGACGGGTAATGATCTTGTTCTAATTCAAGGCGCGGGAAATATTGGTAAAATCGCGCGTAACTTAGCTGAAATCAAACTGAAGCCGCAAACTCAGGAGGAACCGCGCCATGGCTGATAAGATCGCGGTTCTTTTGGGTGGAACCTCAGCCGAACGCGACGTGTCGTTAAACTCCGGCGCGGCGGTGCTGGCCGGTCTTCGCGAAGCGGGCATTGATGCTCATCCGGTAGACCCAAAAGAGACTGATGTTACCCAACTGAAAAATATGGGTTTTCAGAAAGCGTTTATTGCGCTGCACGGCCGTGGCGGCGAAGATGGCACGCTGCAAGGATTACTGGAACTCTTAAAACTTCCGTATACCGGCAGCGGCGTGATGGCATCGGCCATTTCAATGGATAAACTGCGCAGTAAATTGCTGTGGCAGGGGGCCGGATTACCGGTCGCTCCTTGGGTTGCCGTTGAGCGCGAAGCCTTTAATGCCGGGCTTTCCAGCGATGTTCAGACGCAGATTGCGGCGCTTGGCCTGCCGCTTATCGTTAAGCCGAGCCGCGAAGGCTCAAGCGTTGGGATGTCGAAAGTCATCGAGAGTGCTGACCTGGCTGAAGCGTTAACGCAGGCGTTTCAACACGATGACGAAGTTCTGGTAGAAAAATGGCTCAGTGGGCCGGAATTTACGGTTGCGGTGCTTGGTGAAGAAATTTTACCGACAGTTCGCATCCAACCTGCCGGAACCTTCTATGATTATGAAGCGAAGTATCTCTCTGATGAGACGAAATATTTCTGCCCAGGCTGTGAAGATTCATCCCAGGAATCGGCAATGCAGTCTTTAGTACTGAAAGCCTGGAAAGTCTTAGGCTGCCGTGGATGGGGTCGCATTGACGTGATGCAGGACAGCGATGGCCAGTATTATCTGCTGGAGGCAAACACCTCTCCGGGGATGACCAGCCACAGTCTGGTGCCGATGGCGGCGCGTCAGGCGGGAATGAGCTTCTCGCAGCTGGTAGTACGAATTCTGGACCTGGCGGGGTGATATGTCGCAGGCTGCGCTGAATACGCGGAACCGTGAAGAAGAGGAAGAGTATGCCGCTTCACGGCGCAATAATGGAACGCATCTGGTGGGAATTGTTTTCCTGCTAGCGGTGTTGTGTACCGTGTTTGTTAGCGGCTGGGTAGTGCTGGGCTGGATGGAAGATGCGCAACGATTGCCCATCTCAAAACTGGTGGTGACTGGCGATCGTCATTACACGCGTAACGATGATATTCGGCAGTCCATTCTGGCATTGGGATCGCCGGGAACCTTTATGACCCAGGATGTGAATATCGTCCAGAGTCAGATTGAACGTCTGCCGTGGATTAAACAGGCAAGCGTCAGAAAGCAGTGGCCGGACGAATTGAAGATTCATCTGGTTGAATATGTGCCCATTGCACGTTGGAATGATCAGCACATGGTGGATGCCGAGGGGAATGCCTTCAGCGTTCCCGCCGATCGTACCAGTAAGCAAACTTTACCTATGCTCTATGGCCCTGAAGGCAGCGCAAGCGAAGTATTGCAGGGCTATCACGACATGGGGGCGATGCTCGCGAAAGGGAAGTTCACGTTGAAGGTTGCGGCGATGACCGCGCGCCGTTCGTGGCAGTTGACGCTTGATAACGGTATCAAGCTGAACCTGGGACGGGGCGATACGATGAAGCGGCTGGAACGTTTTTTAGAACTGTACCCGGTTCTACAGCAGCAGGCGCAAACAGACGGTAATCGGATTAGCTATGTTGATTTGCGTTATGACTCGGGGGCGGCAGTAGGCTGGGAACCTGCTCCTGCGGCGGATACTAATCAACAACAGAATCAGGCACAGGCAGAACAACAATGATCAAGGCGACGGACAGAAAACTGGTAGTTGGACTGGAGATTGGCACTGCAAAAGTAGCCGCTTTAGTAGGGGAAGTTCTGCCCGACGGAGTGATTAATATCATTGGGGTTGGCAGTTGCCCATCCCGTGGTATGGATAAAGGCGGGGTTAACGACCTTGAGTCGGTAGTGAAATGCGCACAGCGCGCTATCGACCAGGCGGAGCTGATGGCGGATTGCCAGATCTCTTCGGTATATCTGGCGCTTTCCGGTAAGCACATTAGCTGTCAAAATGAGATAGGTATGGTGCCTATCTCAGAAGAAGAGGTCACGCAGGAAGACGTGGAGAACGTCGTTCACACGGCGAAATCCGTTCGCGTACGTGATGAACATCGTGTTTTGCACGTCATTCCGCAAGAATACGCAATTGATTATCAGGAAGGGATCAAAAACCCGGTAGGCTTATCCGGTGTGCGTATGCAGGCGAAGGTACATCTGATTACCTGTCACAACGACATGGCGAAAAATATCGTCAAAGCGGTAGAGCGTTGTGGCCTGAAGGTCGATCAGCTGATTTTTGCCGGCCTGGCTTCCAGCTATTCCGTGTTAACGGAAGATGAACGTGAGCTGGGTGTCTGCGTTGTGGACATCGGCGGCGGTACAATGGATATCGCGGTCTACACTGGCGGCGCACTGCGTCACACCAAAGTGATTCCTTATGCAGGGAACGTGGTGACCAGTGATATCGCCTATGCCTTCGGCACGCCGCCGAGCGATGCTGAGGCCATTAAAGTGCGCCACGGCTGCGCGCTGGGCTCCATTGTGGGCAAAGATGAGAGCGTTGAAGTGCCAAGCGTGGGCGGTCGTCCGCCGCGTAGCCTGCAGCGCCAGACATTGGCAGAGGTCATTGAGCCGCGTTATACCGAGCTGCTGAACCTCGTCAATGAAGAGATTTTACAGTTACAGGAACAGCTTCGTCAGCAGGGTGTCAAACACCACCTCGCGGCGGGGATTGTATTGACCGGTGGCGCAGCGCAAATTGAAGGGTTGGCGGCTTGCGCGCAGCGGGTGTTCCATACGCAGGTTCGTATCGGTGCGCCGCTGAATATTACTGGTCTGACGGACTATGCCCAGGAGCCGTATTATTCAACGGCGGTGGGCCTGCTGCACTACGGGAAAGAGTCCCACTTAAGTGGTGAAGCAGAGGTAGAAAAGCGCGTCACCGCATCGGTCGGATCGTGGATCAAACGACTGAATAGCTGGTTACGCAAAGAGTTTTAATTTTTAAAGAGACCCATGCACAATTCAGGGTCTCGGGCGACAGGCACAAAACGGAGAGAAACTATGTTTGAACCTATGGAACTGACCAACGACGCGGTGATTAAAGTCATCGGCGTCGGTGGCGGCGGCGGTAATGCCGTTGAACACATGGTGCGCGAACGCATCGAAGGTGTTGAGTTTTTTGCTGTTAACACCGATGCGCAGGCACTGCGTAAAACGGCGGTTGGCCAGACTATCCAGATTGGTAGCGGTATTACCAAAGGTCTGGGTGCTGGGGCAAACCCAGAAGTCGGTCGCAACGCGGCTGATGAAGACCGTGAAGCACTGCGCGCTGCGTTAGATGGTGCAGACATGGTGTTCATCGCAGCAGGCATGGGCGGCGGTACCGGTACCGGTGCAGCGCCAGTGGTTGCTGAAGTGGCTAAAGATTTAGGTATCCTGACCGTCGCTGTCGTGACTAAGCCTTTCAACTTTGAAGGCAAGAAGCGTATGGCGTTTGCGGAGCAGGGTATTACCGAACTGTCCAAGCACGTGGACTCCCTGATCACCATCCCGAACGACAAGCTGCTGAAAGTTCTGGGCCGCGGTATCTCCCTGCTTGACGCGTTTGGCGCGGCGAACGACGTGCTGAAAGGCGCGGTACAGGGTATCGCTGAGCTGATCACCCGTCCTGGCCTGATGAACGTCGACTTCGCGGACGTCCGTACTGTAATGTCCGAAATGGGCTATGCAATGATGGGCTCCGGTGTGGCAAGCGGTGAAGACCGTGCGGAAGAAGCGGCTGAAATGGCTATCTCTTCTCCGCTGCTGGAAGACATCGACCTGTCCGGCGCACGTGGCGTTCTGGTCAACATCACCGCGGGCTTCGACCTGCGTCTGGATGAGTTCGAAACCGTAGGTAATACTATCCGTGCGTTCGCGTCGGACAATGCCACCGTGGTTATCGGTACGTCCCTTGACCCGGATATGAACGACGAACTGCGTGTTACCGTTGTTGCCACCGGTATTGGCATGGACAAGCGTCCTGAGATCACCCTGGTGACCAACAAGCAGACGCAGCAGCCTGCGCTGGATCGCTATCAGCAGCACGGTATGGCGCCGCTGACGCAAGAACAGAAACCGGCAGCTAAAGTGGTTAACGACAATACGCCGCAGACCACTAAAGAACCGGATTACCTGGATATCCCGGCATTCCTGCGCAAGCAAGCTGATTAAGAATTAGCTGGAAGTTGGGAATCTGCGCTCTTTGTGCTAAACTGGCCCACCGAATGTGTTATACACTTCGGTTGGATAGTTAATTTGGCGAGATTATACGATGATCAAACAAAGGACTCTTAAACGTATCGTTCAGGCGACTGGCGTCGGTTTACACACCGGCAAAAAGGTCACACTGACGTTACGCCCTGCGCCGGCAAATACCGGGGTCATCTATCGTCGCACCGACTTGAATCCTCCGGTAGATTTCCCGGCCGATGCCAAATCTGTGCGTGATACTATGCTCTGTACTTGCCTGGTCAACGAGCATGACGTGCGGATTTCTACCGTAGAGCACCTCAACGCCGCGCTGGCGGGCCTGGGTATCGACAACATCGTTGTTGAAGTCGATGCACCAGAAATCCCGATTATGGACGGTAGTGCTGCGCCATTCGTTTATCTGTTGCTGGATGCCGGCATCGATGAACTGAACTGCGCGAAGAAATTCGTCCGTATTAAAGACACCGTTCGCGTTGAAGATGGCGATAAGTGGGCTGAATTCAAACCGTACAATGGTTTCTCGTTGGACTTTACCATCGACTTTAACCACCCGGCGATTGATTCCAGCACGCAGCGTTATGCGATGAACTTCTCCGCAGATGCGTTCATGCGCCAGATCAGCCGTGCCCGTACTTTCGGTTTCATGCGTGATATCGAATATCTGCAGTCCCGCGGCCTGTGCCTGGGCGGCAGCTTCGATTGTGCCATCGTTGTTGACGATTATCGCGTACTGAACGAAGACGGCCTGCGTTTTGAAGATGAATTCGTTCGTCACAAAATGCTGGATGCTATCGGTGACTTGTTCATGTGTGGTCACAACATTATTGGTGCATTTACCGCGTACAAATCCGGTCATGCGCTCAATAACAAACTTCTGCAAGCGGTCCTGGCAAAACAGGAAGCTTGGGAATTCGTGACCTTCCAGGACGACGCAGAACTGCCGCTGGCGTTCAAAGCACCATCAATGGTTCTGGCGTAAGCCTGACCATCGCGTAAATTCGACTGGCAACCTGGCACTCTCTCCGGTCAGGGAACCAGTCGTTTTTCTTTTTAGCGCTCGAAATTTCTCTTTCCCGCCGTCAGTGTCTTTGTAAAGATCACACACTTGTGCAACCGCTGCTTTCTTAACCCGTTTTTCGGTGATGATTTCGTCATTCCTGCTGTCGCAGCGCTGCATTAATGATAATATCTTGGCGCGAAAATAGAATAACGGTACTTAAACCGAAGGTGGAACATTACGTGAGTGGAATGCTGACGCGTTGGCGACAGTTTGGCAGACGCTACTTCTGGCCGCATCTCCTGTTGGGGATGGTTGCTGCCAGCTTTGGCTTGCCTGCACTTGCGAGTAATACCGAGCCAGCGTCGCCTGCCCGCGAGACCACCAGTAACCATCATCCGTCGCAGAAAATCGATTTCACGCAGCTGGCGCGCCTTGAGAACAACCGCCGCCCATCCTTTAGCGTGGACTACTGGCATCAGCATGCCATTCGCACGGTTATTCGCCACCTCTCTTTTGCCATGGCGCCTACCGCGTCACCGGTTGCCGAGCCCGCGTCGCCGCTTCAGGCTGCACAGCATCTGGCTCTGCTCGACACGCTCAACGCG
This sequence comes from Kluyvera sp. EC_51, assembly GCF_019584505.1. Classification (NCBI taxonomy): domain Bacteria; kingdom Pseudomonadati; phylum Pseudomonadota; class Gammaproteobacteria; order Enterobacterales; family Enterobacteriaceae; genus Kluyvera; species Kluyvera sp. EC_51. The sequence continues at coordinate 56,249 of NZ_VDAG01000105.1, forward strand.
TTACTCAATGTTGAAAGTCAGCCGCCGGCGGTGATCGCCCAGGCTGTCATTTTACCTGCTTTACCCCCTCACGCTTTTAGCATCCCGACCTGGATAAGCCAGGTGCAGGGCATCCGCGCCGGGCCGCAGCGCCTCGTCTGAAAATAACCGCTTTATATCCTTTATTTTTCTGACTCCGAAATGTCGGGGCGTTTGAGATTTTATTATGTTAATCAAATTATTGACCAAAGTTTTTGGTAGTCGTAACGACCGTACCCTGCGCCGCATGCGTAAAGCTGTAGGCATCATCAATGCGATGGAACCGGAGATGGAAAAACTCTCCGACGACGAGCTGAAAGCGAAAACCAACGAATTCCGTGCGCGCATTGAGAAAGGCGAATCCGTTGAGAGCCTGATCCCAGAAGCGTTTGCTGTGGTTCGTGAAGCGAGTAAGCGTGTGTTTGGCATGCGTCACTTCGACGTACAGCTGCTCGGCGGTATGGTTCTGAATGACCGCTGCATCGCGGAAATGCGTACCGGTGAAGGTAAAACCCTGACCGCAACGCTACCGGCTTACCTGAACGCACTGTCCGGCAAAGGCGTGCACGTGGTGACCGTCAACGACTATCTGGCGCAGCGTGACGCCGAAAACAACCGTCCACTGTTCGAATTCCTCGGCATGACCGTTGGTATCAACATGTCCGGCCTGCCAGCACCTGCTAAGCGTGAAGCCTACAACGCGGACATCACCTACGGTACCAACAACGAATACGGTTTTGACTACCTGCGTGACAACATGGCATTCAGCCCGGAAGAGCGCGTACAGCGTAAACTGCACTATGCGCTGGTCGATGAAGTTGACTCCATCCTGATCGATGAAGCGCGTACGCCGCTTATCATCTCCGGTCCGGCGGAAGACAGCTCCGAAATGTACAAGAAAGTGAACAAAATCATTCCTCACCTGGTGCGCCAGGAGAAGGAAGATTCCGACACCTTCCAGGGTGAAGGTCACTTCTCCGTTGACGAAAAATCTCGCCAGGTAAACCTGACCGAACGCGGTCTGGTGCTGATTGAAGAGCTGCTGGTGAACGAAGGCATTATGGAAGAAGGCGAGTCCCTGTACTCTCCAGCTAACATCATGCTGATGCACCACGTTACCGCTGCGCTGCGCGCCCACGTGCTGTTCACCCGCGACGTTGACTATATCGTCAAAGATGGCGAAGTTATCATCGTCGATGAACACACCGGTCGTACCATGCAGGGCCGTCGCTGGTCCGATGGTCTGCACCAGGCGGTGGAAGCGAAAGAAGGCGTTGAGATCCAGAACGAAAACCAGACTCTGGCGTCCATCACCTTCCAGAACTACTTCCGTCTGTACGAAAAGCTGGCCGGTATGACCGGTACGGCGGACACCGAAGCCTTCGAATTCAGCTCTATCTACAAGCTGGATACCGTCGTGGTGCCAACTAACCGCCCAATGATCCGTAAAGATATGCCGGATCTGGTCTACATGACCGAAGCGGAAAAAATTCAGGCGATCATCGAAGATATTAAAGAGCGTACTGCCGCGGGCCAACCGGTGCTGGTCGGTACTATCTCTATCGAAAAATCTGAAGTGGTTTCCCATGAGCTGACCAAAGCGGGCATCAAGCACAACGTACTGAACGCCAAATTCCACGCCAGCGAAGCAGATATCGTTGCTCAGGCGGGTTATCCTGCGGCCGTGACCATCGCTACCAACATGGCGGGTCGTGGTACCGATATTATGCTGGGTGGTAGCTGGCAGGCAGAAGTCGCGCAGCTGGAAGATCCAACGCCAGAACAGATTGCTCAGATCAAAGCCGATTGGCAGGTTCGTCACGACGCCGTTCTGGCGGCAGGTGGTCTGCACATCATTGGTACCGAACGTCACGAATCTCGTCGTATCGATAACCAGCTTCGTGGTCGTTCCGGCCGTCAGGGTGATGCGGGTTCTTCCCGTTTCTACCTGTCTATGGAAGATGCCCTGATGCGTATCTTTGCCTCTGACCGCGTGTCCGGCATGATGCGTAAACTGGGGATGAAGCCGGGGGAAGCTATCGAGCACCCATGGGTGACGAAAGCGATTGCCAACGCACAGCGTAAAGTAGAAAGCCGTAACTTCGATATTCGTAAGCAGCTGCTGGAATATGATGACGTTGCCAACGACCAGCGTCGCGCTATCTACACCCAGCGTAACGAACTGCTGGACGTGTCTGACGTGAGCGAAACCATCAACAGCATCCGCGAAGATGTCTTCAAAGCGACCATTGATGCGCACATTCCGCCGCAGTCTCTGGAAGAGATGTGGGATATCCCTGGCCTGCAGGAACGTCTGAAAAACGACTTCGACCTCGAACTGCCTATCTCTGAGTGGCTGGACAAAGAGCCTGAGCTGCACGAAGAGACGCTGCGCGAGCGTATTCTGGCCAGCGCCGTTGAGGTTTATCAGCGTAAAGAAGAAGTGGTTGGCACCGAAATGATGCGTCACTTCGAAAAAGGCGTGATGCTGCAGACCCTCGACTCCCTGTGGAAAGAGCACCTGGCGGCGATGGACTACCTGCGTCAGGGTATCCACCTGCGTGGCTATGCGCAGAAAGATCCAAAGCAGGAATACAAGCGTGAATCCTTCGCCATGTTCGCCGCGATGCTGGAGTCACTGAAATATGAAGTGATCAGCACCCTGAGCAAGGTTCAGGTGCGTATGCCGGAAGAAGTGGAAGAGATGGAGCAGCAGCGTCGTCTGGAAGCTGAACGTCTGGCGCAGATGCAGCAGCTGAGCCATAAGAGCGATGACGAAGCCGTTGCAGAGGATCTGGCTGCACAAACTGGCGATCGTAAAGTGGGTCGTAACGATCCGTGCCCTTGTGGTTCCGGCAAAAAATTCAAACAGTGCCACGGCCGTCTGAGCTAAGGTCACGATAACAAGACAAAAGGCGCAGATTACTGCGCCTTTTTTATGGATAAGACAAAATGAAAATACTGCAAATATCCGTTGGCATCATTCGCAATACTGCTGGTGAGATCTACATTACCCAGCGCGCTGCCGACGCACATATGGCCCATAAATGGGAGTTTCCCGGCGGGAAAATTGAAGCCGGCGAAACGCCTCAGGATGCGGTTATCCGTGAACTGCAGGAGGAGGTGGGCATAACAGCCACGTCGCTGCATCAGTTTGATAAGCTGGAATATCAGTTCCCGGACCGCCACATTACGCTGTGGTTCTGGCTGGTTGACGGTTGGGAAGGTGAGCCGTGGGGTAAAGAAGGGCAGCCGGGACGCTGGGTAGCGCAGCAGAAACTGGTCGCGGAGGAGTTTCCGCCAGCGAACGCACCGGTGATTGAAAAGCTGATCGCAGAGTAAGATTTGTAGCCCGGACGAGGTGCGTTAGCGCCGACTCCGGGAAGTCCCCGGCATCACTACGCTCGGCTGGGCTACCTTGGGTTTACTGCTGGTCTTCGCTCCAGTCGTCGCTCTCGGAGAGATCGCCGCTGCTGGGAATACGCTTCTCTTCAGCCGCCCATTCGCCGAGATCGATCAGCTGGCAGCGTTTGGAGCAGAATGGGCGATAGGGGCTCTGTTCGCCCCAGATAACCGGTTTGTTGCAGGTTGGGCAGTTTACCGTGGTGACGTCAGACATGGTCTCTCCTTAGCAGCAGGCCAGTTCAAAATCCAGACGCTCTGGCACCAGGCCATGCTCGCTATCCAACGGCATAAAGCGGATGGCAAAGCGGCTCTTGTGCCCGGAGATCTGCGGATACAGCTGCGAGGTAATTTCCAGCTTCAGGCGCAGCAGATCGGCATCTTCACCGTTGTCCTGGTAGAAACCGTTAAGACTGGTCTGTTTGCGGAACTGTGCTGAGTTGCGCACCAGATCGAGAATCAGCGACAGCGCTTGATTCAGCGGCGCCAGGCTTTCCAGCCAGGTATCAACCTGTGCATCGCGTTGATGCTGCTTTGAGTGCAGCCAGATATGCAGCGTAGGCAAATCAAAGCTGCAGCAGCCGCCCGGAATGCTCAGACGCTGGCGAACCAGCGCAATCAACCGATCTTCACGCAGAAATTGCCCTACGCGCGGCGCGGCCATCAGGATACTGCTGCTGTTCTTTAACTGCTGGCGCAGAGCATCAATACGGGTTAAGTCCACGCCTTCAACTTCGCTCCAGGCGTTCAGTTTGCGCTGCTGGCGCTCTAGTTCTTTGAGCAGTTCGGTGCGGATATCGCCGCGCTCGAACACATCCAGTAAATCCCCTACATTGCGAAAAAAATGCAGTGCGCTGGCGTGATCCCTGATGGGTAAATTGGCGTTCAATTGTTCCGTCAGAAATTCAATACGCAGCCAGGTACGCATTTTTTCGTTCAGGGGATGCTCAAAAAGGATGTGGGTGTGCATTACGATTTTTCCTGTGATACAGCCTGTGCCGCGAGCTCAAGATAGAGGGCGTGAAGGCGAGCGACATCCGATGCAATCGCATCTGGTGTGCCGTTGTTATTAATGACGTCATCAGCTACCGCCAGACGCGCTTCGCGAGTGGCCTGGGCAGCAAGGATATTTTCCGCATGCTCTCGCGACACCTGGTCACGCTGCATGGTTCTAAGAAGCTGGGTTTCACGTGACACATCGACGACCAGTACGCGATCGGCCCGCTCGTAGAGTTTGTTTTCCACCAGCAGAGGAACAACCCACAGTACATAAGGCGAGGTCGCCTGCTGTAGTTGGCGCTGTGTTTCTTGCTGAATGAGGGGATGCAGTAGGGCGTTTAGCCAGGTTTTTTCATCGGGGTGGGCGAAAATATGTTCGCGTAGTACACGACGATTTAGCGCGCCTTCCTCGGTCAGAATAGATGCGCCGAAATGTTCGGCAATGGCCGCTAGCGCCGGTGTACCCGTTTCGACAACCTGACGGGCAATAATATCGGCATCAATAACGTAAATACCCAGGCGAAAAAATGCATCAGCGACCGTACTTTTGCCGCTTCCGATGCCGCCTGTTAACGCTACTGTGTAAGTCATACCGCTTAGCCCTGGATTTTTAGTATTAAAATCATTTGGTTAAAAAACTGACGGACCAAGTGAGTGGATCAACGATACACGGCACTAATCGCCAGGTAAATTTATGGGATTGTAGCGTAAAAAAAGTGAAATTCGCAGTCTTGCGAAGCCCTGATTAGTGCGTATGATTGCATTACTGGAGTTGTGCTCTCAATTTAATTGCCATTAACCCCAGGAATTCGCACATGCGTATCGAAGAAGATCTGAAATTAGGTTTCAAAGACGTTCTTATCCGCCCTAAACGCTCTACTCTTAAAAGCCGTTCCGATGTTGAACTGGAACGCGAATTCACCTTTAAACATTCAGGACAACGCTGGTCTGGCGTGCCGATCATTGCTGCGAATATGGACTCCGTGGGTACCTTCGGGATGGCAAAAGCACTGGCCTCTTTCGATATCCTCACCGCCGTACACAAGCACTACACTGTTGAACAGTGGAGCGCGTTTGTTCAGGCTGAGTCTGAAGACGTCCTGCGTCACGTGATGGTATCGACCGGCACCTCCGATGCTGATTTCGAAAAAACGCAGCAGATCCTGAAACTGCACCCGTCGCTGAATTTCGTCTGCATTGACGTGGCGAACGGTTACTCCGAGCACTTCGTTCAGTTCGTGGCAAAAGCACGTGCAGCCTGGCCGACCAAAACCATCTGCGCAGGCAACGTGGTGACGGGTGAAATGTGCGAAGAGCTGATTCTGTCCGGCGCTGATATCGTGAAAGTGGGTATTGGCCCAGGTTCCGTGTGCACCACCCGTGTGAAAACCGGTGTGGGCTATCCGCAGCTGTCTGCGGTTATCGAATGTGCCGACGCCGCGCACGGCCTCGGCGGTCAAATCGTCAGTGATGGCGGTTGCACCATGCCGGGCGATGTGGCTAAGGCATTCGGCGGCGGCGCAGACTTCGTGATGCTTGGCGGTATGCTGGCTGGTCACGATGAGAGCGGTGGTACCGTAGTGGAAGAAAACGGCGAAAAATTCATGCTGTTCTACGGCATGAGCTCTGAGTCAGCGATGAAGCGTCACGTTGGTGGCGTTGCGCAGTACCGCGCGGCCGAAGGCAAAACCGTTAAGCTGCCGCTGCGCGGACCGGTTGATAACACCGCGCGTGACATCCTGGGCGGCCTGCGTTCTGCCTGTACCTACGTTGGGGCATCGCGCTTAAAAGAGCTGACCAAACGCACCACCTTTATCCGTGTACAGGAACAAGAGAACCGCGTGTTCAACAGCCTGTAATTCGCTCACGCTGGCGCACCCTGCGCCAGCGTTATCCCATTCCGCCACTGATGGCATCGCCCAGATGAAAAATGGGCAGATACATCGCCACCACCAGCGTCCCGATAATTACCCCGGTCACAATCAATAGCGCAGGCTCTAGCAGCGCGGTTAAATTCTCGGCTAAATTTTGCGTGTGTTCATGATGATGACGGGCAAGGTTCTCCAGCATGTCATCCAGCGCACCAGACGTCTCGCCGATTCTCACCAACTGTAAGCATAAGGGCGTAAAGGCGCGGCTGTTTTCCATCGCCTGCCAGATAGCGCTGCCTTGCGCTATCTCCTGGCGTAACGTTGTCACGACGTCTCGCCACCACGGGCAGTTCAGCGTCTCTTCAACGGTTTCCAGCCCCTGTAAAAATGCGATCCCTGCGCGCTGTGTCAGCGCCAGCACGGTAAATATCTGGCTAAGCCTCTGGCGATGGATAAGCGTTCCCATTACCGGTAGTGACAAGAGCACCCGCTGGCGGAGGCGCAGCCAAGGTGGATGGTGGCGTAGTGCGGCGTTGATTCCTGGCGGTAAAAGCAGTATCCCAATGATTAACGCAAGCCACTGCTCAATGAATGCCGCTGTTGCCATCACCGCGAGGGTCAGCGCGGGAAGCGGGGTATTAAAGGTGCGGTAAATGGCGGTGAATTCTGGCAGCACAAACCCGACCATGGCCATGACTACCAGCACGGCGAGCGACAGAATAATCAGCGGGTAGCGCAGGGCTTTTTTTACTTTGGCTTTTAACAGCAGTTCGGCCTTCTGCTGATGGGCGAGCGCCAGACAGCAGTGCTCTAATTTACCGGTGATTTCGCCGGTGCGAATCATCGACAGATAGATCGGGGGAAATGCCTGCGGCCACTGCTGAAGGCCCTCAGAGAGCGAGATGCTCTGTGCCAGTCGTTCGGCAAGCGTGCTGAGCAGCGCCCGCCACTGCGGCGCAGGGTGCTGCTCAGCAAGAAGCGCTAGCCCGTCGGAGAGCGTGAGACCGGCCTGTAGCAGCGTGGCGAGCTGGCTGATAACCGCGCTGCTATGCTGCACTCGCCATAAGGCGCCGTTGACCGTCCGGCGTTTCAGTTTTGTCACGGTGATGTGCTGGCGCTGTAAGGCCAACAGTGCCGCCGGCCGATGGGCCGCCCACAGGGTACCGCTTTGTGCGTCGCCGTCGGCCGTTAATCCCCGCCAGTACCATAGCTGTTCACTCATCTTTCGGCATTCCGAGAACGCGGAATAGCTCTTCCTGCGTTGTCAGCCCTTGTTCGACAGCCAGGCAGCCGCTTTCAAATAGCGTACTCATACCCGCCAGCCGGGCGTGGTTCATGAGTTCAGCAGGCGTTGCGCCATTGGCAATACCCTGGCGTATGGGCGCGGTGACGGGGAGAACCTCAAACAGCGCCAGGCGCCCCTGATAGCCGCCGTAGCAGTGGCGGCAACCGGGAGCCGCCCAGTGCGGCAGCGGGCGTTGCCATAGGGCGTGTGGGAACCTGTGCTCACCGCTGGTTTTCTGGCGGCAGTGCGGGCACAGCTTGCGCACCAGACGCTGTGCGACAACCATCACCAGCGCCGATGACACCATCCAGCGCGCTACCCCCATTTGTTCTAAGCGGATTAAGGTTTCGACCGTTGAGTTGGTATGCAGCGTTGAGAGCACCAGATGCCCGGTTTGCGCCGCTTTGATGGCTATCTCCGCCGTTTCACCGTCGCGGATTTCGCCGACCATCACAATATCCGGGTCCTGACGTAGCAGGGATCGCAGGACGCTTTGAAAGGTCAGCCCGCTTTTCACGCTCACCTGAGTCTGATTAAGACCATCCAGCGGAATTTCGATAGGGTCTTCCACGCTGCAAATATTCACCTCAGTATGGTTCAGGCTTTGCAGTGCGCTATAGAGCGTGACCGTTTTCCCACTGCCGGTAGGGCCGGTCACCAGGATAAGCCCTTGCGGCTGACTCAGTGCGGCCTGAAATAGTTCTAAGGCCGTGGATGACATGCCGAGGCGCTGGAGATCCAACGCCTGTTCGACCTTATGTAGCAAACGCAGCACCACCTTTTCGCCGTAGCGGCAGGGCAGCGTCGAGATGCGAAAGGAGAGCGGCTTCCCAGCGATATCCAGCGTAAATTGACCATCCTGCGGCAATCGACGTTCAGCAATATCCAGGTTGCCGAGCACCTTGAGGCGGGCAATCAGTGGCGTCATCAGCGGCAGCGGTACCGTGGGTAGCGCATGCAGCACACCGTCTACCCGCAACCGGATGCGCAGGTAGTGTTCTGAAGGTTCAAAATGGATATCGGATGCCCGCTGCGATAGCGCCTGCTTGAGGAGACGATCGAGTCTGACTACCACGTTGTCACTCTCTTCGGGAACGGCTGATGTCGCCTTCTGAGCATTTTGCTCCAGGTATTTGTCCATTCGCTCCTGGTCCCAGCACTCAATATCGACCCGCTTTTGGGTTGCGAAGCGCAAGGCCTCCAGCAGTTCCCCTGGCGGCGCGCCGACGACGGCAATATTCAGCTCCCCTTCGTCGTTATTCAGCAGCACCGCGTGATGGCGCTGGCACAGCGTTAACAGCTGTTCGTTTTTCATGGTGAGAGCCCTGGTTTATTGTGCGTCAAAGCGGAAGACATCCTCACAGGCTTGCTGCAAGGCGCTGTCGCTCTGGATAGCGCAGGTACGCTGCCAGCCGGTAATGCCATTGGCGTTATCCCAACCGGGGACCAGCGTAACGCTCAAGCCGTTCAGACTCTCTTGCCCGGTGAGCGTGACCGTGCCTTTGGCAATGCTCATGCCTGAGACGTAGCGCGTGGTGGTCGGTGAAGGAATACCGTTACTGCCCGCATCGCAGTTATCCACGCCGCCGCGATCGAGCGCGCAGAGTTCGACCGCCGTACGATAGGGAACGAAGGTTTGTAGCATGTCGGTGAGTGCGGCTTTGCGCAGGTAGTTCTGATAGGCCGGAATGCCGATGGCGCTGAGAATGGCGATAATGCCGATAACCACCATCAGTTCGATAAGAGTGAAGCCCTTTTGATTGTCCATGATCTGCTCCTTGCTGAATCTGGTGCCACTGTGTCAGAGCGGTACCGGCATCGCGAGGGACAAAAACGCAGACAGGAAACGGCCTTCCAGATTTTTTACAGCAGTTGCAGCGTTGCAGGGGATAGGGGAATCAGGTTCGAAAAAAATGCCCTCGCGCAGGAGGGCATCGGGTGACGATTTAGCGGAAACGCATGGAGAGGTCGAGGGCGCGGACGTGCTTGGTCAACGCGCCGACGGAGATGTAGTCCACGCCGGTTTCGGCAAATTCACGGAGGGTGTCGAAGGTGACGTTGCCGGAGACTTCCAGCTGTGCCTGGCCTTGGGTGATGTTCACCGCTTCACGCATCTGCTCGGTATTGAAGTTATCGAGCATGATGATATCGGCCCCGGCCTTCAGCGCTTCGGTTAGCTCCTGCAGGCTTTCCACTTCGACTTCCACCGGAACGTCCGGGTGTAGCCAGAAGGCTTTTTCTACCGCCTGACGCACGGAGCCGGAGGCAATAATGTGGTTCTCTTTAATCAGAAACGCGTCGGAAAGCCCCAGACGATGGTTTGCGCCGCCGCCACACAGTACGGCATATTTCAGCGCGGTGCGCAGGCCCGGCAACGTTTTACGGGTATCCAGCAGTTGGGTGTGGGTGCCTTCCAGCAGTTCGACGTATTTGCGGACTTCACTGGCCACGCCGGAGAGCGTTTGCACGAAGTTCAGCGCGGTGCGTTCACCGGTCAGCAGGACGCGGGAAGGTCCATCGATTTCAAACAGTGGCTGGTCGGCTTTCACCGCGTCGCCGTCGGCTACATGCCAGGTGAGCGTGACGTCGTCGCCGGCGAGCTGAATAAAGACCTCTTCAACCCAGCGTTTGCCGCAAAATACGCCGTCTTCACGGGTGATGACGACGGCATGTGAATGGCTGTTTTCCGGCAGCAGTTGTGCGGTAATATCATTATGGGCATCAACTTCTCCTCCCAGATCTTCACGCAGCGCTTGGGCAACCGCGTTAGGGATATCGAGGTTGATACGTTCAAGTAGCGCGTCACGTCGATGGTCTGAGTTATAACGGCGAGGCGGCATAATAAAGCTCCAAATTGGTAACGATGCGAAAGTTTGAAACATGCTACTCTGAACCGACTGGCATAACCATATATACTCGTCGTACTTCAAGCCGCAGCTGCGTTAGCTTCCCCAGTCACGTACTTATGTACGCTCCCGGGGATTCGCTGCGTCGCTGCCTTGCTGCAACTTGAATTACTTAGAGTATAAAGGTCGTATACAAGGAGATCCTGAATGCAGTTAGATAAGGGCTGGCTGGTGGGCGTACGGCACGTGCCGTCTCCGCACCATGATGGTCGCCCGGAGGATGAAGCGCCTTCATTGTTGGTTGTGCATAATATTAGTCTGCCGCCAGGCCAGTTTGGCGGTCCGTGGATTGATGCGCTGTTTACCGGCACGATCGACCCCGATGCCGATCCGTTCTTTGCGGAAATCGCCCATTTGCGTGTATCTGCTCACTGCCTGATTCGCCGGGATGGCGAAATTGTGCAGTACGTTCCTTTTGATAAACGCGCCTGGCATGCTGGAGTCTCTTCCTATCATGGCCGTGAGCGCTGCAATGATTTTTCTATCGGCATTGAGCTTGAAGGTACCGATACGCTGGCCTATACCGATGAACAGTACCAGCAGTTGGCGGCGTTAACCCAGTTGCTTATTCGCGAGTACCCCGCGATCGCCGACAATATGACCGGCCACTGTGATATTGCGCCCGTGCGTAAAACTGACCCCGGTCCAGCGTTTGATTGGGCCCGTTTTCGTGCACTGGTCACCCCCGTCGAATAAGGAGATGACATGACGCTGTTTACCACGCTTCTGGTTCTGTTTGCGGAGCGACTGTTTAAGCTCGGCGAGCACTGGCAGCTCGATCACCGCCTCGAGACGCTGTTCCGGCGAGTGAAGCACTATTCCATGGCGGCAACGCTGGTGATGACCATCGTGGCGATGGTCATTGTGGGTATTATCCAGCGTGCGCTGGACGGGCTGCTGTTTAACGTTCCGGAACTGCTGTTCTGGATCCTACTGGGCCTGCTTTGCATCGGCGCGGGTCGCGTGCGTATGCATTATCATGCCTATCTTAAAGCGGCATCCCGCGATGATGCCCATGCGCGTGAGGCAATGGCCAGCGAACTGACGATGATCCACGGCGTGCCGGCAGGCTGCGATGAGCGCGAATTCCTGCGGGAGCTGCAAAACGCGCTGCTGTGGATTAACTACCGCTTCTATCTGGCACCGCTGTTCTGGTTCGTTGTGGGCGGTACGTGGGGGCCAGTGGCGCTGATGGGGTATGCGTTTTTACGCGCCTGGCAGTCCTGGCTGGCGCGCTACCAGACGCCGCATCATCGTCTGCAGTCGGGTATTGATGCGATTTTACACGTGGTGGATTGGGTTCCAGTACGCTTGGTCGGCGTGGTGTACGCGCTGGTTGGACATGGTGAGAAAGCGCTTCCGGCGTGGTTTGCGTCACTGGGCGACCGTCACTCTTCGCAGTATCAGGTACTGACCCATCTGGCGCAGTATTCGCTCGCTCGCGAGCCGCATGTGGATAAGGTGGCGACGCCAAAAGCCGCGGTGTCGATGGCGAAGAAGACCTCGTACGCGCTAGTGGTAGTGATGGCGCTGCTGACGATTTACGGAACGTTGGTGTAGTTGAGCGCCTCCCCGGAGTTGACGTGAACGTCTCGTCCGGGCGACAAACAAACGCCCGCAGGTCGCTGCGGGCGGGATAGGTTTACAACGTATCTGCCGGTGGAATACCGAAGTCGGGCATGCCATCCTCTTTCCAGCGCACCGTTTTCAGGCGCGTATGGCGATTCGGGTCATACAGCGGGTCACCTTCAATTTCCGTGTAGTTCCTCGCGTGATAGACCAGCACATCTTCGCCCTCAGGGGTTTGCGTAAAGCAGTTATGCCCCGGCCCATACTGACGATTTTCATAGCTGGTGGTAAACACCGGCTGCGGTGATTTGTGCCAGTTGGCGGGCTGTGTCATATCGGCGTCTTTATCAATCCACAGCAGCCCCATGCAGTAGTTTTCGTCGGTGGCGCTGGCGGAGTAGCTGATAAACAGACGGTTAGCGTGCGTCACCACAGCGGGCCCTTCATTGACCAGAAAACCTCGGCACTCCCAGTCGAACTCCGGTTTGCTGAGCAGCACTGGCTCGCCCTTAATCGTCCACGGGTTTTCCAGCTCGGCCAGATACAGGTTGGAGTTACCGGCGATATCCGGCGATTTCTGCGCCCAGAGATACCACCGTTTTCCCTGATGCTGGAAGGTGGTGGCGTCCAGACAGAAGGTATCGAACGGCGTTTTGACCTGGCCTTTCTCTACCCACGTGCCGGTTAACGGGTCGGCATCGCGACATTCCAGTGCAAACATGCGATGCTGGATCATTCCCAGCGCATCCAGCGCCTGGGTGTGGGCCGCCGCAAAGTAGATGTACCATTTACCGTCGATAGCATGCAGTTCGGGAGCCCAGATGAGATTGCTCATCGGGCCGCTTTCCGGTTTACGCCAGACCACAACCGGCGCTGCGGTTCTCAGGCTGTCCAGGCTATTGGCGCGACGGATCTCCAGCCGGTCATACTCTGGCACCGAGGCGATAAAGTAGTACGCCCCCTGGTGATGCAGAATAAACGGGTCGGCGCGTTGTTCAATAAAGGGGTTCGGCCAGTTCTTCATCAGGCTTTCCTTGCGTGTTCAGTGGATTGCAACTCTTGCTGGTATTCATTCAGCTCGCGGTAGTTGGTGCGACGCTTTTCCAGATCTTCCTGGATCTGTTTCATCAGGCTACGGTCTACTTTCAGCAGGCGGACGACGCCCGCGGTAATCAGATAGCCTACGCCCGGAATGACGGTGAACAGCAGCATAATGCCGTTGATAGTGGTATCGCTTTGCGCTTTGGCGCCGGCATCGTAGCCGTACCAGGAGAGCAGGAAACCCACCATTGCCCCTGCTACTGCCAGGCCGACTTTCAGGAAGAACAGGTTACCGGAGAAGCTGATGCCGGTAATGCGTTTACCGGTTTTCCATTCGCCGTAGTCATCCACGTCAGCCATCAGCGACCAGTGCAGCGGGGAAGGGATCTGGTGCAGCACGTTCAACAGGAAGTAGAGCACCACAATCAGCGTGGTGGCGTGTGGGTCGAAGAAGTAGAAGGCCACGGAGAAAATCGCCAGCGCAATGTTGGTCCAGAAGAAGACCTGCAGTTTGCACCAGCGGTCGGTCAACACTTTCGCCAGCATACTGCCGATCATCATACCGACCACGCCGAGGCTGATGAAAATAGTCGCGAAGTGGGTGCTTTCCCCCATAACCCAGGTGACGTAATACATGGTCGCCGCCATGCGGATAAAGCCGGGGCAGACGTTACACAGCGTCAGCAGCAGAATGCGTACCCACTGGTCGTTTTTCCAGACGTCTTTTAAATCCTGCTTCAGTTCGTCGTTGGTTTGCACCGCAGGGCGTACGCGTTCGCGTACGGTGGCAAAGCAGAACAGGAACATGCACATGCCGATAAATGCCAGCACGGTCATTGCCATCTGGTAGCCTTTGGCTTTATCCGCGCCGCCGAACCAATCAGCCATTGGCAGCAGGGTCAGCGACAGCAGCAGCGTGGCAATACCGACCAGAACAAAGCGATAGGACTGGCAGGCCACGCGCTCTTTCGGATCGTTGGTAATAACGCTTCCCAGAGAGCAGTAAGGAATGTTGATCGCGGTGTAGGTGATGGAGAGCAGGAAGTAGGTGACAAAGGCATAGATAACTTTGCTGCTATAGCTCCATTCCGGCGTAGTGAACATCAGCACGCTGAAGAGGGCATAGGGGAAGGCTATCCACAGCAGCCAGGGACGAAAGCGGCCATATTTACTGCGAGTGCGGTCGGCCATGGCACCCATGATGGGGTCAGTGACCGCGTCAATCACGCGAATGGACAGCAGCAACACGCCCACCAGCGCCGGGGCTAAACCAAAAATATCGGTATAAAAGTAGTTAACGAACAACATGATGGCGCCGAAGATGATGTTGCATCCCGCGTCGCCCATACCATAGCCAATCTTCTCTTTTACTGACAGTTTACTTGTGTTCATCGCCAGGTCTCTCATGGGGAGTATAGAGACGATTATTGGCCGCAGAATGGGGGAACGCTTAGCAGGATAACGTTGTTGATATGGATAATATTGCTGCTATGGGGAAAGTGTGAAGCAGGTAACAGGCCGTGGTAGCGGTTTGCAGCCGCTACCACATGTGGATAATCAGCGAAGATCGGCGGCTGGAACCAGCACGCGGGTTTTGCCGTAGATGATAGTGAGGATCATCGGGACGCTAAAGGCGACGATAATCGCAAACACTTCATAAATGGCTTTCGACTCTGGCCCGCTAAACAGCCCCAGCTCGAAGACGTTGAGCACCGGCAGGAAGCTGTAGGTTTTGACCTCCAGCAGCCCGGTGATTGCCCCGCCCAGCGCCGCGCCGATACAACCGAAGATAAACAGCATCCGGTACTTCAGGTTCACGCCGTACAGCGCCGGTTCAGTGATACCGAAGAAGGCCGAGATAGAGGCGGAGATAGCTAACTGCTTGTCCTTGAGGTTACGGGCAATAAAGATAGCGCCAAACGCTGCGCCGAACTGCCCCATCACTGCGGACATAAACATCGCCATCACCGTATCGTAGCCGTTAACCTGCATGTTAATCAGGGCAATCGGGATGATCCCCCAGTGCACGCCGAAGACCACAAACAGCTGACCAATTCCCGCCAGTAGCGCACCGGACAGCATCGGACTCAGGTTATAGAGCCAGGTGTAGCTGTTAGCGATACCAATACCGACATAGTCAGCAATGGGGCCAATCACGGTGAAGACCACGAAGCCACTGATAATCAACGACAGGCACGGCACGAACACCAGCGCGGCGATTTCCGGCACCCACTTTTTACACCAGCGCTCGACATAGCTGAGGAACCAGACCGCAAAAATCGCCGGGATCACCGCACCGCCGTAGATTTTCAGCGGGAAGGCGAGGTTGAAGATCTCAACGTGGTCCGGCGTGGCGGCGTCGGTCAGCGGGAAGACCATCGCAGCGGTCAGCGCCAGCGCGGTGAAGCGGTTGGTTTTGAACTTATCCGATGCGGTGACGGCAATAAACAGCGGTAGCATCACGAACACGCCGCTGGAAAGGGCGTTAAAGACCACGAACAGCCAGGATTTGGTCGAAATAAGTTCCAGCGTTTGCAGCAGCACGACCAGACCTTTTACCACCCCAACGCCTGCCAGGACGCCGATGTAAGGGGTAAAAATCGCTGAAAGCGTGCTCAGCAGGCGGTTAAACGCGGACGCCTTCTGCTCTTGCTCCTGCTTATGCACCGGGGCGGCACCCGGTACAAACCGGAAACATAGGTAACACTTTAGACCGGATACATGGGTAACAGTTATAACTGGCATAGAAGAGGAGACTCGCTATGCCCTGGACTGAGACCCGACCTATGCAACG
>NZ_VDAG01000106.1:0-4844 GCF_019584505.1 Kluyvera sp. EC_51
CTCTTTATCCAGCATGGCTTCGGCAAGCAGCTTCTTGAGTCTGGCGTTCTCTTCCTCAAGCGACTTCAGGCGCTTAACTTCAGGCACCTCCATACCGCCATACTTCTTACGCCAGATGTAAAACGTGGCATCGGAAATGGCATGCTTGCGGCAGAGTTCACGGGCGGGTACCCCAGCTTCGGCTTCGCGGAGAATACTGATGATCTGTTCATCGGAAAAACGCTTCTTCATGGGGATGTCCTCATGTGGCTAATGAAGACATTACTAACATCGGGGTGTACTAATCAACGGGGAGCAGGTCAGATCGTCTTTCAAGGTCTTCCCATCAAATGTTGCGATGGTGCGGAGTCGGTCGTCTTTCAGGGTTTTACCGTCAAAGGTAGCGATGGTGCGGAGTCGGTCGTCTTTCAGGGCTTTACCATCAAACGTCGCGATGGTCCTCAGTCGATCATCTTTCAAGGTCTTGCCATCAAAGGTCGCGATAGTCCTGAGTCGATCGTCTTTTATAGTTACGCTCATAAGTATTCTCCTGTGATACATCTATTCAGTACTTTACCATCCAAAATCAAGCAGTGGTTTCTGTGAGTTCTGGACGCTAATTGTTTGAATGTGCGTTAAAAATTCATCCAGTTAGCATTAACATTAACCAGCGCTTCATCGATCATACAGGTCTGACGCAGTTTAAAAGATACAATCTTACCTATAAATTGCGGTGGCGCATTGTTCTTTTATCTGGCTACTAGAGGTGTCCACCAACCCCTTTAAATTTTTCGATAAACGCCCCAATTTTCTGGAATACAGTCTGCTTTTTCGTTTTGTACTGAGGATTCAACGGACTGAGCTTTGGTAGCGTCTCGTTTAACTCCGTCCCATTTTCGGTAGCATATTCCCGTTTTAGTGATGTGCGGATATAGCGCCTTGCAGCCTCTTCATTGAGGTTTTCTTCCTTAATCAACGCCTCTGCTTCCCGTTGCTGTTCACGCTGAGCATAGGTAAAGAATGCATCAATGATACTGGCCTTGTCCGGCATGTCATCAAGGTTAGTTTGCTGAATAAAGTCAACAATCAGACCTTCTTTGGCACGGTTGCCCAGACTTGAGCGGATTAAGCGTCTGACCTCTTCAGTCAGGGCTTCTTTACCTTTTTTCTGACGATTGTGGTCGAAAATCAGACCAAGGATGTAGTCCAGGTTAATTTCCTGCGACTTCAGCAGGTCAATTTCAAACACCACGTCATCCCAGTCTGTGGTTGATTTATCCCTGTCGTTTGCTGCTTTTTCGCGTCGCTGCCAGTCCCGGATATCATTGTATGCTGAGCGATAGTCCTGAACTTTACGTTCTGCCGGGAGACGAATGGTTTGTAATTCAGCAAATTTTTCATCATCCACATAGTGCTCTGCTTTAAAGGTTTCTACCGCTTCCGGGTCACTAATATCAACCTTCTGCAGGGCTTTCAGCGTGGCAAATTCATCATAGTTTTGCAGGATGTTTTCTGCCCGCAGATATTCACCAAACAGTTTGACGAAGGCTTTTTTCTCTTTTTCACTGTCGATACTGGCAGGGTCAGGGAAGCGCTGCTCCAGCTCCGAAACAACAGCCATAAAACCTCGTTTAGCCTCACCGGTTGCCGCATCGGTAAAGCCCTGCATGTACTCTTCGTAGCTTTTTTCCAGTACCACATTCTTGGTGTTTTTGTCGCCAAAAAGTGTGATGGCATCAATGGTCGGACGCTCCAGGTCCCTGAACGTCACGATATTGCCGAAGGTTTTGGTGGCATCATAGATACGGTTTGTGCGGGAAAATGCCTGCATCAGGCCGTGATAACGGAGGTTTTTGTCAACGAAAAGAGTGTTAAGCGTCGGGGCATCAAAGCCGGTTAAGAACATTCCCACCACGATGAGAAGGTCGATATCCTGATTTTTCACTCGTTGAGCTAAATCGCGGTAGTAGTTCTGGAAGCCGTTACTGTCGGTACTGAAATTGGTTTTAAAGTGGTTGTTATAGTCATCAATGGCTGAATCCAGGAATTCCTTCGCGCTGCTGTTCATTGCGCTGGTATCAAAGCTTTCGTCAGTAATATCACCAATGGCGCTTTGCTCTTCATTTGCAGCAAAGGAGAAGATGGTTGCAACCCGAAGGCGTTTATAGCTGCCAGATTTCTTCTCCGCTTCTTCCTGTAGCATTTTAAACGTCGTGTAATAAGCTTTTGCCGCTTCCACGCTGCTAACTGCTAACATGGCGTTAAAGCCCTTAGCTCCCGGGAAGGTTCGGTGTGTTTTCTGCCGGAAGTTATTGATAATGTATTGCGTTATTTCCTGGATACGCAGGGGGTGCAAAAATGCCTGTTGGTTTTCAGCCGCGCTGAGTTTTTTCTCATCAGTTTCCGTTTCAAGAGACTTAAACTGTGGGCGGACATCGTTATAGTCCACCTTAAACTTCAGCACTTTTTCATCACGAATCGCATCAGTAATTACGTAAGAATGTAATTCACGCCCGAAGACGCTGGCGGTGGTTTCTGCCCCCAGTGCATTTTCCGGGAAAATAGGCGTACCAGTAAAACCAAACTGATAGAAGCGTCTGAATTTCTTTTTGAGGTTTTTCTGGGCCTCACCAAACTGGCTGCGGTGACACTCATCAAAGATAAACACCACCTGCTGTTGATAGACGGGCAGGTCAGCTTCGGCTTTCATCAGGTTATTGAGTTTCTGAATGGTTGTGACGATGATTTTGTTATCGTCCTTATCCAGGTTTCTTCTGAGGCCTGCTGTATTATCCGAACCATTCACACTGTCCGGAGAGAAGCGCTGATACTCCTTCATGGTCTGGTAATCGAGGTCTTTCCTGTCGACCACGAAGAAGACTTTATCAATAAAGTCCAGCTCGGTTGCCAGTCGTGCGGCCTTAAAGCTGGTCAGGGTTTTACCTGACCCGGTGGTATGCCAGATAAACCCGCCGCTTTCGGGTTTTGACCAGTTCTTCATTTTAAATGAGCTGTTAATTTTCCAGAGGATTCGCTCAGTGGCAGCAATCTGATAGGGACGCATGACCAGCAGCGTCTGGCTGCTGTCAAACACGCTGTAATTAAACAGAACATTCAGCAGGGTATGCTTCTGGAAGAAAGTGGCGGTAAAGTCCTTCAGGTCCTTAATCAGAGTGTTATCCGACTTCGCCCAGTTCATGGTGAAATCAAAGCTGTTTTTATCCCGCTTAGTGGTACTGGCAAAGTACCGGGTATCGGTTCCGTTAGATATCACAAACAGTTGCAGGTATTTAAACAGGGAGTTGTCGCTGTTAAAGCTTTCCTTGCTGTAACGGTGTATCTGGTTAAAGGCTTCACGAATCGCCACGCCGCGCTTTTTGAGTTCGATTTGCACCAGTGGCAGGCCGTTAACCAGAATGGTGACGTCATAACGGTTAGCGTGTGAGCCAGTCTGCTCAAACTGCTGAATGACCTGCACCTTATTGCGCAGCAGGTTCTTTTTATCTATCAGATAGATGTTTTCCAGACGACCGTCATCAAACGTGAAATCACAGATATAGTCGATATGGATTTTACGGGTTTTGTCCAGGCTGCTGTCACTGGGGCTGTCGAGATACTGCTCTGCGAAACGCCGCCATTCACTTTCGTTAAACACCACACCATTAAGACGCTGAAGCTGGTCCCGCACATTCGCCAGCATCGCAGTCGGTGACTTAACGGAGATAAACTCATACCCCTGATTAAGAAGGTCCTGAATCAGCTCCCGCTCAAGGTCCGATTCGCTCTGGTAGCTGTCACCGGTCTCCAGAACTTTGGTGTATTTATCAAGGACGATAAAGTTATTGGATTCAGCAATGGTGTGTGTCTGTTGTGTCATGGTGCATCCTGTGCGTCATCTGGCAAAGTCCGGAAGGGTATCAGAAGCATCTCCCGGTATTCCTAAAACCTGATACCGGGCGGGTGAAAACATACCCTACCGGTATCTATGGCCTGTCAGTTGCTGGCAGCTTCCGATGTCGGGAAGCTGAACAGTAAATCGCGATAGTACTCGTACTGCTTCTGACGTAGCTCGATTTCACGAGGAAGCCCTTCGGTTATTGAACTGGTCAGTGTATCGAATTTATCGAGGATGGCGACGATACGAGCTTGCTCTTGTAAAGGGGGAACCAAAACAATAGGAGCATTTAATATGTTATATGAAACAAAAGGCTGTGATGCACTATTAGATTTTGACCCGAAATCTTGTAAAAGTAATAAATGGTAGGCGTATTTTTGAAGAACTTCCTTCGATTTGTGCCTACAAATAACTCCATTGTATGTAACAAAATGCTTACCCTGGCCCCAATTAACGATTCCTGCGTAAGCACCTATATGGCCAATAACAGGCGAGTCTTCGCTGTTATATTTGTCATGGGAGCCTACAATCCCGTTGCTACCATAAACAGGATATTGCCCTCCAGATTTAGGAATTGTATTGCCTGTTCCATACTGAAAATCATAAATATCACCTATACTCATTTCTCGAGTGTCTTCCCTTTCCTCAAGATTCATTAACTGGTCACGATAGTAGTTGTACTGCTTTTTACGCATGGTAAGCTCAGCGGTAAGTGCAGTAAATTTATCCAGAATCCGAACGATTTCAGACTGGATAGCAAGGGATTTTTCCGGATTATCCGGGCAGGGGATTGGAACTTCAAACTTATCTGTATCAGGAGTTGCAATTTGTGGCATTTGCATTTTACCCCCAATTTTCGGTGATGCTGCCAACTTACTGATTTAGTGTATGATGGTGTTTTTGAGGTGCTCCAGTGGCTTCTGTTTCTATCAGCTGTCCCTCCTGTTCAGCTACTGACGGGGTGGTGCGT
>NZ_VDAG01000107.1:0-118443 GCF_019584505.1 Kluyvera sp. EC_51
CATGAACTAGATCTGGTTGCTGCTCAGCTAAACAACAGACCGAGAAAGACACTGAAGTTCAAAACACCGAAAGAGATAATTGAAAGGGGTGTTGCATTGACAGATTGAATCTACAACCGCGCATCACGTCCTGCTCGTCGCGCAGATAAACGCAGACATCGCACCAATCCGTGGTATCCACAAACTGGCGGTTATAGGCACGAAGCCCAGTCAGTAATTCGTCTTTATCTTCCTGCGTAATAATTTCTTTAATAACAAAAGGCATATTTTCTCCATTATTTTTATTGGCCGTCCTCAGTAATTTCACAAAAAATTCTTTCTTTCTCCATTATTTTCTGCACAAAGAAAAAAATAAAAAATCAGTATCAGAAAATGCTTTTCATCACGCTTTCGCTACGTATAATGAACACGAAATGAGAACGATCGTTCTCATCGTTTCAAAACGGTGGAGACTCGCAATGAGCAGCAAACTGGAGGCCCGGCAAAAAGCCCGGCAGGACGACATCATTACCGCCGCGCGGCGCTGTTTCCGCCAGAGCGGTTTTCATGCCGCCAGCATGTCCCAGATTGCCGCCGAGGCGAAGCTCAGCGTAGGGCAAATCTACCGTTATTTCAGCAACAAAGACGCCATTATCGAAGAGATGATCCGCCGGATTATCGACCATCGCATCGCCGAGATGGAGGGCAAAACCCAAACCCATCTGATGCCGCACATGCTGGCATGGCGCGAAACGCTGAGCGAAGACGACGATGCGCTGATGCTGGAGATGTCCGCCGAAGCCACCCGCAATCCACAGGTCGCCGCCTGGCTGAAAGCCGCCGATGAACGCATGTTTAACAACGCCTGCGAGCACCTGCGTCAAACGTATCCTGAGCTGAGTGAAACGCGCATTCGCTGCTGCGTAGAAGTGATGGCCGTGATGGTTGAAGGCACCATTTATCGTCGTCAGGTTCCCCAACAGGTGGCCTCTGACGAGATGGAAAAAATCTATCAGGAAATTATTAATATGCTCGTATCCGCAAAATAATTAATTCCATTTAGATACCAGGGGATATTTTTATCCCCCTTTTGTCGTTTCCAGCCCACCGGAGACGCAGGCTTTTTCGCACCCAAAATCCTCACCCCTATTCGGCGAGGAGGGTGTCGTTCACCCTGAGAAAAATATGAAATACATAACAACCACCATCGCTGCATTATTTCTCCTGAGCGGATGCGATAATGCCCCCACCGCCTCACCGGAGCGTCCCGCTCAGGAAGTCGGTATTGTCACATTAAAAAGCCAACCCGTTTCCGTGGTCAGCGACCTGACCGGGCGCACCACCGCCGCGCTGAGCGCCGAGGTGCGTCCACAGGTCTCCGGCATCATCCAGAAACGGCTTTTTAATGAAGGCGATAACGTCAAAGCGGGCCAACCGCTGTACCAGATTGACCCGGCCAGTTTCCGCGCCACCTATAACGAAGCCGCCGCCGCGCTGAAGCAGGCGCAGGCGCTGGTCGTCGCCGATTGCCAAAAGGCGCAGCGTTATGCACTTTTAGTGAAAGATAACGGCGTATCGCGGCAGGATGCCGACGATGCGCAGTCCACCTGTGCACAGGACAAAGCCAGCGTCGAGTCGAAAAAAGCCGCGTTAGACAGCGCGCGTATTAACCTCGACTGGACCACCGTCACCGCGCCCATCGCCGGGCGCATCAGCATCTCTTCCGTCACGCCGGGGGCGCTGGTCACCGCCGAGCAGACCACTACGCTTGCCACCATTCGCGGCCTCGACACCATCTACGTTGACCTCACCCGCTCCAGCGTCGACCTGCTGCGTCTGCGCAAGCAATCCCTGGCGACCAACAGCGACACCCTTAGCGTGACGCTAACCCTGGAAGACGGCAGCACCTACAGCGAAAAAGGCCGCCTGGCGCTCACCGAAGTAGCGGTGGACGAGTCCACCGGCTCGGTCACTCTGCGTGCCGTATTCCCCAACCCGCACCAGCAGTTGCTTCCCGGCATGTTCGTCCGCGCCCGCATTGATGAAGGGGTGATGAGCGAGGCGATTCTTGCCCCACAGCAGGGCATTACCCGCGACGTGAAGGGTAATGCCACCGCGTTAGTGGTTGATGCCAATAACAAGGTTGAGCAGCGCACGCTGGAAACCGACGGCACCTACGGCGATAAATGGTTGGTACAAAGCGGCCTGAAAAACGGCGACCAGCTGATTGTGGAAGGTACCGATAAAGTGACGGTCGGGCAGACGGTCAAACCCGTCGCCGTGCAGCATAACGGAGGCAAAGCCTGATGTTCTCTCGCTTCTTCGTGCGTCGCCCGGTCTTTGCCTGGGTTATCGCTATTCTGATCATGCTCGCCGGGATGCTGGCAATCCAGACGCTGCCGGTGGCGCAGTACCCGGACGTGGCGCCGCCGACCATTCAGATTTCTGCCTCCTACACCGGGGCCTCCGCCGACACGCTGGAAAACAGCGTCACCCAGGTGATTGAGCAGCAGCTTACCGGCCTCGATAACCTGCTCTACTTCTCCTCCACCAGCAGCTCCGACGGCACGGTGAGTATCAACGTTACCTTCGAGCAGGGTACCGACCCGGATACCGCGCAGGTTCAGGTGCAGAACAAAGTGCAGCAAGCGGAATCCCGTCTGCCGAGCGAGGTTCAGCAGGCGGGCGTCACGGTGGTGAAATCCCAGAGCAGCTTCCTGCTGATCATGGCGGTTTACGACACCACCGACAAAGCCACCAGCTCGGATATCGCCGACTGGCTGGTCAGCAATATGCAGGATCCGATGGCGCGTATTGAAGGCGTCGGCAGCCTGCAGGTATTTGGCGCGGAATACGCCATGCGCATCTGGATGGACCCGGCAAAACTGGCCTCCTATTCGCTGATGCCGTCCGACGTGGAAACGGCAATTGAAGCGCAGAACGTGCAGGTTTCTGCCGGTAAAATCGGCGCGCTGCCGTCACCAGCCACCCAGCAGCTTACCGCCACCGTGCGCGCGCAGTCGCGCCTGCAAACGGTCGAGCAGTTCAAAGATATTATTGTTAAAAGCCAATCCAACGGTTCGGTAGTGCGCATCGGCGATGTGGCGCGCGTCGAGATGGGCAGCGAAGACTACACCGCTACCGCCAAGCTGAACGGCCACCCGGCCGCCGGGGTGGCGGTGATGCTGGCGCCAGGCGCTAACGCGCTCGATACCGCTACCCGCGTGAAGGACAAAATCGCCGAGTTCCAGCGCAATATGCCGCAGGGTTACGACGTTGCCTTCCCGAAAGACAGCACCGAATTCATCAAGATCTCCGTCGAAGACGTGGTGAAAACGCTGTTTGAGGCCATCGCTCTGGTGGTCTGCGTGATGTACCTGTTCCTGCAAAACATCCGCGCGACGCTGATCCCCGCGCTCGCGGTGCCGGTGGTACTGCTCGGTACCTTCGGTGTGCTGGCGCTGTTTGGCTACTCCATCAACACCCTGACGCTGTTTGCGATGGTGCTGGCGATAGGCCTGTTGGTGGATGATGCCATCGTGGTAGTGGAAAACGTCGAGCGTATTATGCGCGACGAAGGGCTGCCCGCCCGTGAAGCCACCGAAAAATCGATGGGCGAGATCTCCGGCGCGCTGATTGCCATCGCGCTGGTACTGTCGGCGGTATTCCTGCCAATGGCCTTCTTCGGCGGCTCCACCGGGGTGATATACCGTCAGTTCTCGGTCACCATTATCTCCGCCATGATGCTGTCGGTGGTGGTCGCCCTGACCCTGACACCGGCGCTGTGCGGCTCTATTCTTCGCCACACGCCGCCGCATAAAAAGGGCTTCTTCGGCAAATTTAACCGCTTCTACAGCGCCACTGAACACAGCTACAAACACCGCGTCATGAACGTCCTGCGCCGCTCCGGCACGGTGATGGTGGTTTATCTCGCCATCTGCGGCGGCATGGCGCTGGCGATGTGGAAACTGCCGGGTAGCTTCCTGCCGGTAGAAGATCAGGGTGATGTGATGGTGCAGTACACCCTGCCCGCAGGCGCCACGGCTTCCCGTACCGCCGAAGTGCGCCAGCAGGTGATCGACTGGTTCCTGACCAAAGAGAAAGCCAACACCAACGTCATTTTCACCGTCGATGGTTTCAGCTTTAGCGGCAGCGGGCAGAACGCCGGGATGGCCTTCGTAGCGCTGAAAAACTGGTCGCTGCGTCCGGGCGAAGAGAACAGCGCACAGGCCATTGCGCTGCGTGCCACCAAAGAGCTCAGCAGCATTCGCGATGCCACGCTGTTCGCCATGACCCCACCTGCCGTTGACGGCCTGGGGCAGAGCAACGGCTTCACCTTTGAGCTGATGGCCAACGGCGCAACCGACCGCGATACGCTGCTAAAAATGCGCAATCAGCTGATTCAGGCCGCCAACCAGGACCCATCGCTGCATGCCGTACGCGCCAACGATTTGCCACAGATGCCGCAGCTTCAGGTGGATATCGACAACAACAAAGCCGTCTCGCTGGGCCTGTCGCTGAGCGACGTGACCTCGACGCTTTCCAGCGCCTGGGGTGGCACCTACGTAAACGACTTTATCGACCGTGGGCGCGTGAAAAAGGTCTATATCCAGGGCGATAGCGACGCCCGCGGCGTGCCGTCGGATCTCGGCAAATGGTTCGTGCGCGGCAGCGATGACAGCATGACCCCATTCTCCGCCTTCGCCACCACCCGCTGGGAGTACGGCCCGGAAAGTCTGGTGCGCTACAACGGCTCCGCAGCCTATGAAATTCAGGGCGAGAACGCCGACGGCTTTAGCTCCGGCCTTGCCATGGCGAAGATGGAAGCGCTGGCCAACAGCCTGCCCGCGGGTACTACCTGGGCATGGAGCGGCCTGTCGCTGCAGGAAAAACTGGCGAGCGGTCAGGCGATGAGCCTGTACGCCATCTCGATTCTGGTGGTGTTCCTCTGTCTGGCAGCACTCTATGAGAGCTGGTCGGTGCCGTTCTCGGTCATCATGGTTATCCCGTTGGGCCTGCTCGGCGCGGCGCTGGCGGCGTGGATGCGCGGGCTCAGCAACGACGTTTACTTCCAGGTGGCGCTGCTGACCACCATTGGGCTGTCGTCGAAAAACGCCATTCTGATCGTCGAATTCGCCGAGGCCTCCGTGGCGCAGGGCTACTCGCTGACCCGCGCGGCCATGCGGGCGGCACAAACCCGTCTGCGCCCAATCATCATGACCTCGCTGGCATTTATCGCCGGGGTGATGCCGCTGGCGGTCGCCACCGGGGCGGGCGCTAACAGCCGCGTCGCCATCGGTACCGGGATTATCGGCGGTACGCTAACGGCTACCCTGCTGGCGATTTTCTTTGTTCCTCTGTTCTTTGTGCTGGTGAAACGTCTGTTTGCCGGCAAACGCGGTCGTCAGGAGTAAGCTATGTTTCGTTTGTCTTTGTTATTTATTGCGTTCCTGAGCGTCGGCTGCGTGTCGATGGACCCTAACTACCAGCGCCCGGACGCCCCCATCCCGGCAAGTCTGCCGGGCAGCCACGGCGAAGCCACCGCGGTTGTCGGTAACTGGCAGCAGGTGGTGAACGATGTGCGTCTGCAAAAGCTGGTGAATCAGGCAATCAGCAGCAACCGCGATGTGCAAAAAGCCATTGCCGACATTGACGCCGCCCGCGCGCAGTACGGCGAAACCCGTGCGTCGCTGATGCCGACCGTCAACGCTGAACTCAGCAACACCCGCAGCCGCACGTTGGCGAGCGGGGTGAGCACCACCGCGCAGGCCGACGGTGCAGTCTCCAGCTTCGAGCTGGATCTGTTTGGCCGTAACCAGAGCCTGTCCCGCGCAGCGCGCGAAACCTGGCTTGCCAGCGAGTACACCGCGCAGAACACCCGACTGACGATGATTGCCGAACTGACCAGCGCGTGGGTAACGCTGGCAGCGGACAACAGCAATCTGGCGCTGGCGCAGCAGACCATGGCGAGCGCCGCGGATTCGCTGAAAATCGTCCAGCGCCAGCAGCAGGTTGGCACCGCAGCGGCCACCGACGTCAGCGAGGCGATGAGCGTCTATCAGCAGGCCCGCGCCAGCGTCGCCAGCTATCAGACGCTGGTGATGCAGGGTAAAAATGCCATTAATCTGCTGGCAGGCACCACCGTGCCGGACTCCCTGCTCCCCGGTACGCTGGAGAGCCTGGCCGCCAACACCATCTCGCTGGTCCCGGCGGGCGTCTCGTCGTCCGTGCTGCTAACGCGCCCGGATATTCAGGAAGCGGAGCACAATCTGAAGAGCGCCAATGCCAATATCGGCGCGGCGCGCGCCAACTTCTTCCCGACCATTTCGCTTACCGCCAGCGCCGGGGTGGGCAGCGATGCGCTATCTTCACTGTTTAGCCACGGCATGAGCGTCTGGTCATTTGCGCCTTCCATTTCACTGCCGCTGTTTACCGGCGGCAGCAATCTGGCGCAACTGCGCTACGCCGAGGCGGAGAAGAAGGGGCTGATTGCCACCTACGAAAAGACGATTCAGAGCGCGTTTAAAGACGTGGCGGATGCGCTGGCGCGCCGCCAGACGCTGAGCGAGCAGTTGGACGCCCAGCGCCAGTACGTGGCGGCGGAACAGCAGACGCTGGACGTGGCGATGAAGCGCTATCAGGCGGGCGTTGGGGATTACCTGACCGCGCTGACCGCGCAGCGTACGTTATGGTCGGCGCAACAGACGCTGATTGCGTTGCAGGAGACGGATCTGGCAAACCGGATCACGCTGTGGCAGTCGCTGGGGGGCGGAGCGAGTTGATGTGTTGGTGCGGGGGTTTCCCCCTCACCCTAACCCTCTCCCCGAAGGGGCGAGGGGATCTTTTTCTCCCTCTCCCTTCCAGGGAGAGGGCCGGGGTGAGGGTGCAACGAGCACCATCCCCTCCATTGATTATGAAGAATAAAAAGGAGCTTTCATGCCGCGTATTTCCCTTTCCTGGGTCGTGGTGCTGGGCCTGCTTTGTGCCATCGGCCCACTGTGTACCGATTTTTACCTGCCGGCATTGCCGGAAATCACCGACCAACTGAGTGCCACCGGCACCCAGACCCAACTGTCCCTCACCGCCGCACTCATCGGCCTCGGTCTCGGGCAGCTGTTTTTCGGCCCGCTCAGCGACCGCATCGGCCGCCGCAAGCCGCTGGCTATCTCCCTGCTGCTGTTTATCTTCTCATCAGCAATGTGCGCCATCACCCACGATATCCATATGCTGATCGTCTGGCGCTTCGTGCAGGGCTTCGCGGGCGCAGGCGGATCCGTGCTGTCACGATCTATCGCCCGTGACCGTTACCAGGGCACGCAACTGACGCAGTTTTTCGCCCTGCTGATGACCGTCAACGGCATCGCCCCAGTGCTTTCACCGGTGCTGGGCGGCTATATCATCACCGCCTTCGACTGGCGCATTCTGTTCTGGACGATGGCAGGGATCGGCGCGGTACTGCTGGCTTTAAGCCTCGTCGTGCTGCATGAAACGCTACCTGCCAAAAGCGCCAGCACCGCGCAGCAGACGGAAGGCACACCGGTGCTGAAGAACCGCCGCTTTATGCGCTACTGCCTGATTCAGGCCTTTATGATGGCCGGGCTGTTCTCCTACATCGGTTCGTCGTCGTTTGTCATTCAAAGCGAATACGGCATGAGCGCCATGCAGTTCAGCCTGCTGTTTGGCCTGAACGGTATCGGGCTGATTATCGCCGCGCTGATTTTCTCCCGCCTGGCCCGCCGCATCCCTGCGGAAACCCTGCTGCGCCGCGGCCTGCTGCTGGCGGTATTCTGCGCGCTGGTAACCCTGCTGCTCGCCTGGCAACAGCACGCCGTGCTGGCGTTGGTTGGCCTGTTCTTCACCGTATCGTTTATGAGCGGCATCAGCACCGTCTCTGGGGCCGAAGCGATGAACGCGGTGGATAGCGCGCAGTCGGGCACCGCCTCCGCGCTGATGGGCACGCTGATGTTCGTCTGCGGCGGCATCGCCGCACCGCTTGCGGGCCTTGGTGGTGAAACGATGCTTAAGATGAGCCTCGCCATGGCCATTTCCTACGGTCTGGCGCTGTTCTTCGGCCTGCTGAAGCCTCGCGTAGCGCAATAATCCCTTTCGCGGTAATAAAATATTCCAATATTATTACCGCGAATTTCCTGCCCCCGTCGGAATCACCGCGTATCCCCAACGTGCTAATCGTGATACCCTTCACATGATTGGAATAATTAATTCCTTATACTGCCTGCCACTGAGAATGATGAGGTTTCCTGATGAGTATCGACCTGAGCAAACTGCTGACCGAACGCCGCAACGCCAACAGCGCTAACATTGACACCCTCTCCACCGAAGCGATGTTGACGGTGATTAACAACGAAGATCAGCTGGTTGCCCATGCGATCACCCCCTACATTCCGCAAATTGCTCAACTTGTTGATAGCGTAGCCGACGCGTTCCGCCGCGGCGGCCGCCTGATTTATATCGGCGCAGGCACCTCCGGACGTTTAGGCATTCTCGACGCCAGCGAATGCCCGCCCACCTTCGGCACTCGTCCAGAGCAGGTCGTCGGCCTGATTGCCGGTGGCCATACCGCTATCCTGAAAGCCGTCGAAAACGTGGAAGATAACGCGGCACGCGGCGCAGAAGATTTACAGGCGCTGGGCTTTAACGAACGCGATGTGCTGGTCGGCATCGCCGCCAGCGGCCGCACCCCGTACGTGCTCGGCGCAATGGAATATGCCCACCAGCAGAACGCACTGGTCGCCATTGTTAGCTGCAACCCGCATGGCGAAATGGCGCAGCGCGCGGACATCGCCATCACCCCGGTCGTTGGCCCGGAAGTGGTCACCGGTTCAACCCGCCTCAAAGCTGGCACCGCACAGAAGCTGGTGCTGAACATGATTACCACCGGCGCGATGATCCGCAGCGGCAAGGTCTACAGCAACCTGATGGCGGATGTGGAAGCGACAAACGCCAAGCTTATCGAGCGTCAGATTTCCATCGTGATGAAGGCCACCGAATGCGACCGCACCACCGCGCAGGCAGCGCTGGACGCCTGCGGCCGCCACTGTAAAACCGCCATCGTCATGGTGCTGGCAAACCTGAGCGCCGACGAGGCAAAACAGCTGCTGGCGGACAACAACGGCTTTATCCGTAAAGCGTTAAAAAACTAATTCGACTGACTGGGATACCGTGGAATGGCCAAAATAAATAAAGCGATGATAGCCCGCCTCCTCGACCTGGTTGGCGGCGCACCGAACGTCGTGCAGGCCGGTAACTGCATGACCCGCCTGCGCTTAACCCTGCGCAGCGATGTGCACGCCGACGTAGCGGCCATCCGCCAGGTGGAAGGCGTGCTGGGCGTGGTGGTCAGCGAGGAGCAGTTCCAGATAATCCTCGGCCCGGGCAAAGCACAGACCGCGGCAGAGATGATGAACGAGCTGTTGGAAAATGAACCCGTTACTCGCGATGAGCCAGCCAGCGGTGGGTCACTGGCCGATATTGCCAGCGCCAAAAAGCAGGAGCTGAAGGGCAAACAGACCGGCGGCGTGCAAAAGTTTCTGGCGAAGTTTGCCACCATCTTTACTCCGCTCATTCCGGGCTTTATCGCCGTCGGGCTGCTACTGGGCTTTGCCACGCTCGCCGAGCAACTCTTTGTGCTGGAGAACGCGCACCCCAACGCCACGCTGGTTGGCATCATCAGCTACATGAAAATCTTCAGCAAAGGGATGTTTACCTTCCTGAGTATTTTGATTGGCTATAACGCGCAGAAAGCCTTTGGCGGCTCCGGCGTCAACGGTGCCATCATCGCCGCGCTGTTTATCCTCGGCTATGACCCGAAAGCCACCGTCGGCTTCTACTCCGGCATCACCGACTTCTTCGGCCACGGTATCGACCCGCGCGGTAATATTATCGGCGTGCTGATCGCCTCTATTATTGGCGCCTGGGTGGAAAAACAGGTCCGCCGCATCATGCCAGCGAACCTGGATATGATCCTCACCTCGGCGGTGACGCTGTTGATTATGGGCGCGGTCACCTTCGTGGTGATAATGCCTATTGGCGGCTACCTGTTTACCGGGATGTCCTGGCTGTTCCTGCACCTCAACGGTAACCCGTTCGGCTCCGCGGTGCTGGCCGGTCTGTTCCTGCTGGCGGTGATGTTCGGCGTGCATCAGGGCTTTGTGCCGGTCTATTTTGCGCTGATGGAAGCGCAGGGCTTTAACTCGCTGTTCACCATTCTGGCGATGGCCGGTGCAGGCCAGGTCGGCGCGGCGCTGGCGCTCTACGTCCGTGCAAAGCAGGATTCTCTGCTGCGTACGCAGATTAAAGGGGCGATCATTCCCGGCCTGCTCGGCGTAGGCGAGCCGCTGATTTACGGCGTTACGCTGCCGCGTATGAAGCCGTTTGTCACCGCCTGTCTCGGCGGTGCCTGCGGGGGCTTCTTTATCGGCCTGGTGGCTTGGTTGGGGCTGCCAGTCGGCCTCAACACCGTCTTTGGCCCCTCCGGCCTGGTGGCGCTGCCGCTGATGACTTCCCATAGCGGCATCTACGCCGGGATGGCGGTCTACGCCGCGGGCCTGCTCGTAGCCTACTTCTTCGGCTTCCTGCTCACCTGGCTGTTTGGCAGTAAAAACGTCGATCTCAGCTAACCCTTTTGCCCCCGGCGCACCGCTGGGGGCAAGCCTCTGCCCATGCTATGATGCCCGCCAGAATAAAATCATATGACAGGGTTGAGGAAAAATGGGTGCCACCAGAAAAGGGATGCTGAACGTCTTAGTTGCCGCGATATTGTGGGGAAGTTCAGGCGTTTGTGCGCAGTACATCATGGAACACAGCCAGATGCCGTCGCCGTTTCTGACGATGATTCGCCTGCTCTCCGGTGGCTTTATCCTGCTGACGTTCTCTTTCCTGCACGGCGATGGCATTTTCCGCATCCTGAAAGAGCGCAAAGACATTCTCAGCCTGCTGCTGTTCTCCCTTGTCGGCGCAATGACCGTTCAGCTCACCTTCCTGCTGGCGATTGAAAAATCCAACGCCGCCACGGCGACCATTTTGCAGTTCCTGTCGCCAACCATTATCGTCGCCTGGTTCGCCATTGTGCGCAAAGCGCGCCCAGGGCGCTTTGTCTTTGCCGCCATTGCGACCTCGCTTATCGGTACGTTTTTGCTGGTCACCCACGGCGACCCAACGTCGCTATCGATTTCCGGCGCGGCGCTGTTCTGGGGGATCGCCTCGGCCTTCGCCGCCGCGTTCTACACCACCTATCCTTCCACGCTAATCGCCCGCTACGGCACGCTGCCGATCGTCGGCTGGAGCATGCTGCTTGGCGGCGCGATGCTGCTGCCGTTCTACGCGGGAGATGGCGCAAACGTGGTGATTACCGGCAACCTGCTGCTGGCTTTCTTCTACCTGGTGGTGATTGGCACCTCCCTCACCTTCAGCCTGTACCTTAAAGGCGCGCAGATGATCGGCGGCCCGAAAGCCAGCATCCTCAGCTGCGCCGAGCCGCTCAGCAGCGCATTACTGTCGCTGCTGCTGTTAGGCATCAGTTTCACCCTGCCAGACTGGCTAGGCACGCTACTGATCCTCTCCTCGGTGGTGCTGATTTCCCTGGACTCACGCCGCAGAACGAAAACGGCGTAGCAGTGTGCTGCCCGATAGCGCGAGCTATCGGGTCAGATTTTAGTGGCACAGCGAGGCAATTTCGTCAGCCGAAAGCCCTGTTATCATTTCAACCAGAGCGCGATCTATTCCGTTTTCCAGCATGGTACGGGCAATGCGCTGCGCCTCTTGCTGGATACCCTGTTGCAACCCCTGCTGAACCCCCACCTGCAATCCCGCCAGATGCCCCTCTTCCCGCAGTCTCTCCGCAATCGTCATCATCTTCTCCTTCTGTTCGGGTAAACGCGCTACCGCCGCCTGGAGAAACTCATGAAAGCGCACCGCATCTCCCGACCGCAGTAAATAATTAAACAGCGCTTCCATCTGGCTGTCATTAGCACATCCCGTAACCAGCAACAGGGCGAGTCTATCCACCAGCCCCAGCAGATCGCGCTGACGAATATGCTTTTGCACCAGCTCCAGCAGCGCGATTCGCCGGTGATGCATAATCTCGTCGTCAGGCACCACCGTGATATCGACTAGCGGAAATGCGTCTGCATACAGCGCGCGAGCCGCCGCCGGATTCGCGAACTCATCCAGCCAGCACAGCGAGAAGGGATAGGGGCTTTGCATGCCGTGATAAAAAAGCATGGGGATCACCAACGGTAGCGTCGGGTGGCCTGCATCCAGATGACGCTGCATCGCCGACAGTGCGTAGCGCAACAGCCGGAAGGCCATATGCGGGTCAGGTGAACTTTGGTGTTCAATCACCACGTAGATATAGCCTTCACCTTCCGTGGTCTGTAACGACCACAATACATCGGAATAATAGGCACGGAGACTCGGCTCAATGAAGCTGCCGGATGCCAGCGTTAGCGTTTGCAGGTCGCACAGCGCTCGCAACGCCTCCGGCAGATGAATAGCCAAAAAATCCCGCGCCGTTTCCGGGTGGCATAAAAACTGTTTGAAGACCGCATCGTGCGGTGTGGAGGTGGTCATGGCGTTCCGTCACCCAGAGAGCTAATGGTAGGACTCTACGTACAAGATGCCGAGAAAGCAGGCGCGAATTACCGCTTCTACGAGCCGCTACGGAAGGTTTTAGCGTACCAGTGCAACACCTTCATTTGACCGGAAAGCGCCTCGCAAAATGACGTGCCGAGGAATGCGTCTATAGTTAACTAAGCGCATGAACATAAGGATATTCGCAATGAAAAAAGTCAGTATTGTTGTTTCGCTCGCCATCTCCCTGCTGCTGCCCGCCGTGGTACTGGCCTCACCGCTGGAAGGTCTTAAGTTTGAGCAGCAAAAACAGCAGGTGGTGAAGGACGTGAAGCAGAACTGCCCTGCCAGCAGTGGGCTGAGCGATACGCAGTTTGCCAACCGCGTGCTGGAGTCAAAAGACAACAAAACCGCGGTGCAGAGCGCCACGCGGGCGCTGGATAAGAACGATCGCTCTGCCTATGAGAAGGCGATTAACAGCATTCAGTGCCCGACCCAATAGCATCGAGTCAGCGTCGGCCGGATAAGGCGAAGCCGCTATCCGGCAACGTGCCGCACCACGCCTGATGGCGCTACGCTTATCAGGCTTACCTCCCGCCCCTCTGACATGACTTGTCCAATTGATGCGCATTTCTCTCACCCCCAAACGACAATTTTCTGTGAGCCAGGACGAAATAATTAGTCTCATAAGCATGAGAAATTGATGGATGTCACACTTCTTGATTTTATGAATAGAAACCGGTTTCAGTTTCATATCAAATCACAATCGCAATAACTTTTTACATTTAGAGGATGGGCATCAATGAACAAAATTATGCTCTGCCGCTGATTTATTCAGCGCGCGAAAAAGATGTTTAAATGAACTCTCGTTATCACTCGTGGTTTCGCGAACCATTATTTATGGACGCTAAACACGGTGGTCATGTGCGTTATTTATATGCTGACCTCTGCGGCCATGTATTGACTATTGCTGTACCCCGAAAGTCGTTCATTAATGAAAAAACAAAGTGCAGGCGTTAAAATCAACTGCGCCATAACCTGGAACCGTTAGTTAAGTCAGATAAATTTAACAGTAAGCATTGATATATTATTTCCGACCTCTTTTTATCATAACTTTAAATAGTTAGAGGATATTATTATGGTTAGGTTAGAGGACGCGGTAATGGAAATAATCATTAACGCGGGCCAGTCCAGATCGCTGTGCTTTGAGGCGCTACACGCCGCACGACAGGGTGAAATGGAGGAAGCCAGAAATCTCCTGCGGGAAGCCGATGGCTATGCCCGTCAGGCGCACCATATGCAAACCCGGCTTATTGAGCAGGATGCAGGTGACGCGCGTCAGCCCATGACCCTAATTATGGTACACGCGCAGGATCATTTGATGAATTCGTTACTTGCTCGTGAACTTTCGGAAGAAATCATTCATCTTTACCAACGTTAATATTAAATTTCATTTAACTTCGGAGACATTAATTACGCTAACGATTTAACGGTACCCTA
The DNA here is from genome assembly GCF_019584505.1 of Kluyvera sp. EC_51. Lineage (NCBI taxonomy): Bacteria > Pseudomonadati > Pseudomonadota > Gammaproteobacteria > Enterobacterales > Enterobacteriaceae > Kluyvera > Kluyvera sp. EC_51. The sequence continues at coordinate 14,068 of NZ_VDAG01000107.1, forward strand.
CGAGAAAATAAATAAAATCAGCTTGTTTTGGTGGCGATGATAGTTATCCACCCGAACGGGATGGTTATTGTCTGAAAATATAATTAATTAATTTGAGATAACCATGAAAACTGTAAAAAAACTTCCATTAGCTATGGCGGTTATTGCCGCCCTTTGCCCGCTTTCCTCTGCAATGGCACAAGAGTTTACTCAGGAACAAATTGACGCCATTGTGGCCAAGGCCGTCGATAAAGCGCTGGCAGACCGCCAGGCTAAGATGGATGCCGCCCAGGCCAAAAAAGTGGATCTGGAAACCAACCCGCAAAGCGCCGCACAAACGCCAGATATGGCCGTGCCGTTCGGCCTGAAGTTCAGCGGCTATGCGCGCTACGGTGCACACTTCCAGGCCGGCGACCAGAAATACGTTGGCGTGGACGGTTCCTATAACGGTGCCTCAGCAATTGGCCGTCTGGGTAACGAAGGGAACGGCGGTGAATTCCAGTTAACGAAAGCCTTTAAGAGCAGCAAAGGCGCGATCTGGGATATCAACGTCATGTTCGACCACTGGAGTGACGAAGTTAACCTGAAAAAAGCCTACGTTGGCGTCACCAACGTACTGGAATCTAACCCTAACGCCTATATCTGGGCGGGCCGCGACTTCCACCAGCGTCCACAACAGGGTATCAACGACTACTTCTGGATGAACCACGACGGCCAGGGCGCAGGGGTGAAAAACTTTGACGTGGGCGGCGTGCAGTTCGACGTCGCTACCGTGTCGCAGGTGAAATCCTGTAGCCCGGAAGTGATGGCCGATGCGTCTAACCCATCGCGCATCACCTGTACCGGTAACTCTGACACCGGTGACGACGGCCACTACGCGCTGACCACCAAAACCCACAACATCAAAGCGGGCCCGATTGACGTTGAGGTTTACGCTAACTACGGTTTCGACTCTAAAGCAGTGGATAACGACAAGCAGCTTGATGCCTGGCAGGGCGGCCTGCTGTTCAGCCACACCAACAGCGACGACAGCGGCGTGAACAAAGTTATCCTGCGCTACTCCGATAACTCGGATAACAGCGTATTCAACAAAACTGACGGGCTGACCGCTATCTACGCCAGCTTCGAAGGTAACTATAAGTTCACCCAGCAGGCGCAGGTGGAATACCTGTTGGCCTTCCACGACTACGACAACAGCAAAGACAACACCGACAACCGTAAAAACTACGGCGCGATCGTTCGTCCAATGTACTTCTGGAACGACGTGCACTCCACCTGGCTGGAAGCGGGTTACCAGCGTGTAGATTACGATCAGGGCGGTGATAACCACGGTTGGAAGCTGACCCTGTCGCAGAACATCGCGATTGGTATGGGCCCGGAATTCCGCCCAATGCTGCGCTTCTACGTGACCGGCGGTCAGGTGGATAACAAGCGTACGGCGAAGGTGAACGGAACGCAGGACGAGCAGCTGGATTCGCTGAACTTCGGCGGGATGTTTGAAGCCTGGTTCTAAGTTCGTGTGATAAACCCTCTCTCCCCTTTTACGGGGAGGGTTGGGGTGAGGGTTTGACTTTCGAGCCAACATACGCCCCTCACCCCCACCTTCTCACTAAAGGGGGAGAGGGGATCTTCCTGTGCAATGTGCCCTCTTTTTCCCCTCACCCTAACCCTCTCCCCAAAGGGGCGAGGGGACCGTTGAGTGTGGTGCTTTATTTCACAGTACTTCAGCGGCACCAATGTGCTCCCTCTCCCTTTTTAAGGGAGAGGTTTTTTATTTCTGCCCTAACCGTTTCGCTATACGCTCCAGCTTCATCATCAGCAGCAGCGTCATCGCCACCAGCACAATAGTCAGCGCTGCGCCGTCGGCAATATTGCCGCGATCGGTCAGGCTAAAGATGGCCACTGGCAGCGTCGTCCAGCCCGGCGGGTAGATCATCATCGTCGCCCCCAGTTCCCCCATCGATAGCGAAAGGCTCAACGCCAGCGCCGACACCATCCACGGCATCAGCAGCGGCAGCGTGACGTGACGCAGGCGATACCACGGCGAAGCACCAAGGCTTGAAGCGACATTTTCAATATCGGCAGACACCCGCGCTAGCCCGGTGGAAACGTTGCTGAAGGTGAACGCGGAGATCAAGACAAAGTGCGCCACCAGCACAATCCACAGCGTGCCGTTCATCTGCAGCGGCCCCTGGCTGAAGGCCACCAGAATGCCAAGCCCGACGGAAACCGAAGGAATCGCACTCGGCAAATAGAACAACATGCTCAGCCCCTTTTGCACCTTGCCGCTGTACTGACGCAGCGCCAGCGCCGCCCAAACACCGCACAGCAGCGCAAACAGGCTGGCGCAAAAACCAATCATCAGGCTGGCAAGCAGCGCATCCCACGCCGCACCGCGAAAAGCATTCACAAAGTGGTTCAATGTGAAGCCGCTGGGCAGGATGCCGTTCCACTGCTGGCTCAGGCTGGACATTAAAATCACCGCCAGCGGTAGGAAAAAGAAGACGCTGGCAAGCGCGGTAGCAACCACGCCCGCCGCAACGCGCCCTTTGCGCGACCAAATCAACATGGTTAGCCCCTTATGCCCGTTCGCGCGGCCGCCAGGCGGTAGAGCGAGAACAGCCCCAGCGACAGCACAATGTTAATCAACGCAATCATGCAGGCGACGCTATAGTCGGACTCCAGGATTGCTTTGCTGTAGACCATCATCGGCAGCGTATTGACCCCTTTCGCGCCGATAAACAGCACGATGCCGAATTCGTTGGTGGTCAGCAGCAGACACAGGCTGCCGCCCGCCATCAGCGCCGGTAGCGCCGCCGGGAAGATCACCTGCGCAATCACCCGCAGAGGATGCGCACCAAGAATACTGGCGGCCTCAAGCTGGCTTTTATCAATCTGGCGCAGCGCCGCCATCAACGGGCGCATCACCAGCGGGGTGAAGACGGTGATCTCCGCCAGAATCACCCCCTGCATCGAATAGAGGAAATCCACCGGCGGTAGCTCGAAGGCGAACAGATGCATCAACGTGCCGTTGAGCAGCCCTGCCGAGCCATAAATAAAAGTGAAAGCCAGGGTTATCAGGAAAGTAGGCAGCGCGATAAAGGTATCCACCACCCGGCCAATCAGTTCGCTGCCGGGAAACGGAATAAACACCAGAATCAACGACAGCGCGCTGCCCAGCAGCAGGCAGCCTGCGGTGGCGGTCAGCGCAATTTGCAGGGTGTTCATCAGCGCGCTGACAAAGCGCCGGGATTCAATCACCTGCCAGAAGATGTCCAGCCCGACGTTGCCGTTGGCGTCGCGTAGCGCCTGCTCGACGATTAGCGACAGAGGCCAGAAGAACAGCGTAGTCAGCACCAGCAGCGGCAACAGCAGCCACAGCAACGGGCGCAGGTTGGGCAGCGGTTTGGTCTGGGTCAGAGAGAGCGACATCGTTATACCTCAATCAAAACCGCATCATCGGGTTCGAACCATAGCGCCAGCGTGTCACCGGGTTTCGGCAGCGGGTCCACGTGCGTCAGGACAATACGCACCGCTTCACCAGTCACATCGCACAGCAGATGGGTGAGATCCCCCTGCCAGTGCACCGATTGCAGCGTGGCATTAAAGCGGTTGCTGACGGCCGAGCGCGGCGCCAGGCTCAGGTGCTGTGGGCGAATGCACAGCAGCTTGTTGTAACCGTGATGGCTGCCCTGGCTGAAGGCGCGAATCACCGTGCCGCCGCAGCTCACGTCCACCAGCCCCGGTGCATCCGTGATGCCCAGCGCGGTGGCGGAAAGAATATTGGCGCGCCCTAAAAACTCGGCGGCAAAGCGATTCGGCGGATGACGGTACAGCGCCCGGGTTTCGCCGTGGGCGATCATCGAGCCGTCCTTCATGATGCCGATTTTATCCGCCAGGGTAAGCGCTTCGGTCTGATCGTGGGTGACGTAGAGAATGGTGAGCTCCGGCAGTTCGCGGTGCAGGCGAGCAATTTCTTCCACCATGTTGTGGCGAATCTGCGCGTCCAGCGCCGAGAGCGGTTCATCCAGCAGCAGCACCCGCGGGCGCACGGCAATGGCGCGGGCAATCGCCACGCGCTGTTGCTGGCCGCCGGACAGCTGGTGCGGGTAACGGGTGGCATAGTCGCTCATGCCGACCGTTTTCAGCGCCTGGGTCACGCGTTCCTTAATCAGCGCCTTTGGCTGCTTTTGTGCCCGCAGGCCAAAGGCAACGTTATCTTCCACCTTCATATGCGGGAACAGCGCGTAGTTCTGCACCACCATCGCCAGCCCGCGCTGGTAAGGCGGCAGCTGAGTCACATCCGTGTCGCCGATAAGAATGCGACCGCCCGCAGGCTGGACAAAGCCCGCCACCGCGCGCAGCACCGTGGTTTTTCCTGAGCCGGAAGGGCCAATCAGCGCCAGCACTTCGCCGGGTTCAATCGTCAAAGAGAGCGGTTTAAGCACCACGTTGCCGTGGTACGCCACGCGCAGCGAGTCGAGGACAATCCCCGAGGTCCCCTGCATTGCAGGGGCAGGAACGGCGGTCGTTTTCATCAGCATCAGGCTTACTCGCTATCGGTCACTTTATGCCAGCGGGAGATGTCTGCTGACAACGAGACGGCAACGTCATCCCAGTTTGGCTGCCAGCTCTGCACGCCCGTCATCGCGGCGGTTGCCGCTTTATAGTGATCGTCACTCGGGGTCACGTCGCTACGCACCGGCATCCCCCAGGAGAGCGCGCTGACGCTGGTTTGCGCCTCTTTGCTCAGCAGGAAGTTAATCAGTTTCTTGCCGTTTTCACTCTCCGGCGCGCCCTGGACTAAGCCAATCACGTACGGGATAGCCAGCGCGCTGCGCTCGCCTTTGTCGTTAGCCGGCCAGAAGATTTTCACGTTCGGGTTACGTTCCATCTGCGCGAGGTTCATCTGCAGGTCGCCGTTCGCCACATACAGTTCGCCTTTATTGACCAGCGCGGTCAGTTTGCCGGTAGAAGCGGATGGCCCGACGTTGTTGGCCTGCAGTTTGCCGAGATAATCAAACCCAGCGTCTTTGCTGCCGAAGCTGTGGAAGGCCTGCAGCATTACTGCCGTGCCGTCAGCGGCCTGGCCTGGGGTGGAGTACTGGAGTTTGTTTTTGAACTGGCCGTCGAGGAGGCTCTGCCAGGTGGCCGGGGCGGTTTTCAGCACCTTGCCGTTGTAGATAAAGCTCAGGTAGTTCTTCACCAGCGGCGAGTAGAGGTCGTTGGCATCCGGAATCGCACTGGCGGCGTCGGTTTTAAAGCTTGCCAGCAGTTTTTCAGAAGCGGCACGCTGAATGAACGGCGGTGCGGTCACCAGCACGTCGGCCTGCGGGTTAGTGCGCTCTTTAGCCAGGCGCTCCACCACCACGCCGCCGCCGCCTTCAACGTAGCGCACGGTAATGCCGGTCGCTTTGGTGAACGCGTCGAACTGTGACTGATACCAGCTGTTGTCACCGTCGTGCAGTCCGTCGATGGAGTAAACCGTGACCACCGATTCCGCCCATGACGGGGCGCTGGCGAGGGCAAAAACAGACAGCAGAGCAAGTCGGGAAAGTTTCATCGTAATAGCCTCATAGCGTGCGTTTTGTGTTTCTGGCCTATACCAGATTTGCTTTTTACGCTAAACGGCTTTTGTGACAATACGATGAAGGATTTATTGATGCGCGAATCGGCAGGATCGTTTGTAGGCCGGATAAGGCGCGCAGCAACGCCATCCGGCAAACGGCGGTTAGTGGGTATCCACCTCAATACGCAGGCTATCGTGACGCCAGTATTCAATATCCAGATCGAGCACGCGCCCGTGCTGATCGTAGTTAAGACGGCGCAGCAGCAGCGCCGGGCGCCCTTCCATCACGCCCAACGCCTGCGCGGCCTGCGCTGGCATGGCGGTCGGGTAAAACGACAGATGCATACTGGTATAGACAAGGTTGTAGTGCGACTCATACACCTCGGTCAGGCTGCCGTTGAGATCGTACTGCAACAGCTCCGGCACGCGGGCGGGCAGACAGTGGTTTTCGCTGTAGCAGACAGCGCGGCCATCGGCGTAGCGCAGACGGGTCAGCAGGTAGATTTGGTCAAACGGCTGAAGCTGTAACGGCTCCATCGCCTCCACCGGCACGGTGGTCAGCACGCCGCTCAGCAGCGCGGTTTTCGGCTCACGGCCCTGCTCGCGGCACAGCTTGTGGAAGTTGGTGTTCTGGGTCGGGTCGAGCCACAGGCGTTCCGGCGTGACAAACCAGCCGCGACGGTCGGCGCGCCAGATAAGCCCGCTGGCCTCCAGCTGCGCCAGGCTTTCGCGAATGGTGATACGCGTGGTGTTGAAGATCGCGCACAGTTCACGTTCAGACGGCAGCTTATCGCCGCTTTTCAGCGCGCCGCTCTGGATGCGCGCCTGCAGCTGCGCCTTGATCAACAGGTACTGTGGGACATCGCCCGGAATCGCTTTCATAGTCGCTCGCTGTCACTTTTCTCTGCCGCCATTATACAGACGCAGATGAATTTTTTGTTGCAGAGCCATTTTCCCTTTGACCCTTTGCCGAAAAGATCGTCATGATAAATGCAAATCTGGTATAGACCAAAGGTAAATAACATGACTTCGCGTAACTATCTGCTGCTGACCCCCGGCCCACTGACCACCTCACGCACCGTGAAAGAAGCGATGCTGTTCGATAGCTGCACCTGGGACGATGATTACAATATCGGCGTGGTGGAATCTATCCGCCAGCAGTTGACTGAACTGGCAACCGCCGCTGACGGCTACACCTCCGTGCTTCTGCAGGGCAGCGGCAGCTACGCTGTGGAAGCGGTGCTGGGCAGCGCGCTCGGCAAGCAGGATAAGGTGCTGATTGTCAGCAACGGTGCCTACGGCGCTCGCATGGTGGAGATGGCGGGAATGATGGATATCGCCCATCACGCCTATGACTGCGGCGAAGTGTCCCACCCGGACGTGCAGGCGATCGCTGAGATCCTCAAAACCGACCCGGCGATCACCCATATCGCCATGGTACACAGCGAAACCACCACCGGGATGCTCAACCCGATTGATGAGGTCGGCGTGCTGGCCCGTCAGTACGGCAAAACCTATATCGTGGACGCGATGAGCAGCTTCGGCGGTATTCCGATGGATATTGCCGAGCTGAATATCGATTTCCTGATTAGCTCCGCCAACAAATGTATTCAGGGCGTGCCGGGCTTTGCCTTCGTGATTGCCCGCGCGGACAAACTCGCCGCGTGCAAAGGCCGCTCCCGCTCGCTGTCGCTGGATCTCTACGCCCAGTGGCGCTGCATGGAAGATAACCACGGCAAATGGCGATTCACCTCGCCAACCCATACCGTGCTGGCGTTTGCTCAGGCGCTGAAAGAGCTGGCGGAAGAAGGCGGCGTGGCGGCGCGTTATCAGCGCTATCAGCAAAACCAGCGCAACCTGGTTGCCGGTATGCGGGAACTGGGCTTTACCACCCTGCTGGACGACGCACTGCATTCACCGATCATCACCGCGTTCTATTCTCCAGAAGACCCGCAGTACCGCTTTAAAGCGTTTTATAGCCGCCTGAAAGATCAGGGGTTTGTTATCTATCCGGGCAAGGTATCACAGAGCGACTGTTTCCGGATCGGCAACATCGGTGAGGTGTATGACGCCGATATCGCTGCCCTGCTGACCGCCGTTCGCCATGCGATGTACTGGACAAAATAAGGAGCCATCATGAACCGTATTAACGCCGTTATTCTCGATTGGGCGGGCACCACCGTCGATTTTGGCTCCTTTGCGCCGACGCAGATTTTTGTCGAAGCTTTCCGCCGGGCGTTTGGCGTGGAGATAACGCTTGCCGAAGCGCGCGTGCCGATGGGGCTGGGCAAGTGGCAGCATATTGAAGCGCTGGGCAAACTGCCGTCCGTCGATGCCCGCTGGCAGGCGAAGTTTGGCCGTGCGATGAATGCGGCAGATATCGATGAGATTTATGCCACCTTTATGCCGCTGCAAATTGCCAAAGTTGTCGATTTTTCCGCGCCGATCGCCGGGGTTATCGACACGATTGCGGCACTGCGTAACGCCGGCATCAAGATTGGCTCCTGCTCCGGCTACCCGCGTGCGGTGATGGAGCGCCTGGTGCCCGCCACCGCCGAGCACGGCTACGCGCCGGATTGTTGGGTCGCCACCGACGATCTCGCGGCGGGCGGCCGTCCGGGGCCGTGGATGGCACTGCAAAACGTGATTACGCTGGGTATCGATACGGTGAGCCGCTGCGTGAAGGTGGACGATGCCGCACCGGGCATTACCGAGGGGCTAAATGCCGGGATGTGGACCGTAGGGCTTGCGGTGTCGGGCAATGAGTTCGGCGCGACGTGGGAGGAGTATCAGGCGATGCCCGTTGCAGAGATTGCTACCCGCCGCGAGCACGCCGCCAGCAAGCTGTATGCCGCCGGGGCGCATTACGTGGTGGATTCGCTGGCGGATTTACCGGGGGTGATTGCCGAGATTAATGCGCGGCTGGCAAAGGGCGAACGCCCGTAACAGGTAGCCCGGGCGAGGCATTTATGCCGACCCCGGGGCCATTCCCGGCGGCGCTTCGCTTGGCCGGGCTACACGATTATTCAACCGCGCGGTTATTTAATCCGTACCTTCGCCGTCACCAGTAGCGCGGTCAGCAGCATCAACGCCCCGGAGAGCATCAGCGGTGACGTCAGCCCCAGACGGTCCAGCGCTAAACCACCAATCGCCGCCCCGCAGGTATTCGCCAGCTGGATAACCGCCACCTGAATCGACCCCGCTTTCTCCGCCTGGTCGGCCAGCGAGCGGGTGATCCACGTTGACCAGCCCACCGGCACCAGCGCGAACGCCAGCCCCCAGATAATGGCGATACCTGCCGCCACGGCCTTTTCGCTTCCCCACAGCGTCAGCACCAGCGCGCTTATCGCCAGAATCAGCGGCGCACCGGCCAGCGCCAGTTTGACCGAGCGCTTCAGAATAACCGCCGAGAATGAGGTGCCGATAAAGCTGGCAATCCCGAAGCTCAACAGCACTAAGGTCAGGCCATCGACGTCAAAGCCCGCCAGGTTCATATAGATTGGGCGAATATAGGTGAAGAAGGCGAACTGCCCGGCAAAGGACATAAAGATGGCAATCATCCCCGCCATCACGCCGGGACGCTTCAGCAGGCTAAACATATTCTGCTTGTGGTGCGCCGGTTCCCCCGGCAGCGACGGCAGCGCTTTCACCACCCAAAAGATGCACACCACGCCCATCACCGCCGCCGCGTTAAACACATTGCGCCAGCCAATAATGCCGCCCAGGAAGCTGCCGAGCGGCGCGGCAATCACCAGCGCGATAGAGACCGCGCCAAAGATAACCGACAGCGCTTTCGGCACCGTACGCGCCGGTACCAGGCGCATCGTCAGCGAAGCCGACATCGCCCAGAAGCCGCCCAGTGCCAGCCCCAGACAGGCGCGTCCCATCAACAGCAGGGTAAACGAGTTGGCAAACGACACCAGCAGACAGGAGAGCGTCAACAGAACGGAAAATAGAATCACCACGTAGCGACGGTCGAGGCTACCAATAATCTGCGTGACAAACAGGCTGGAGAACATGGCGACAAACGCGGTTACGGTGACCGACTGACCGGCCACGCCTTCAGAAATCCCCAGATCTTCTGCCATCGGCGTCAGCAAGCTGACTGGTAAAAATTCCACGGTAATCAGGCAAGCCACACAAAACGCCACGGCAAAAACCGCCGACCAGTTCGGCCGCAGAACGCCCTCTGTGCGGGGCTTTGCTTCACTATGCTCACTCATTTTTTTGTTACCTGCGCGGTGTTTTTGCGGAAAGGATGCGCAGTGTAACATCTTAAGTGTGATGGATTTAACGTTTTGGCAACGATTAAAGATGGAACGCTATCTTCTTTCCCGTTGGCAGCGTGACATCAATGCTGATCTCTCCGCCGAGCGCTGCGACGTAACGCCTCAGCGTCGACAAACGTGGATCGTTCTCTGCCTGTTCCATCTTCGCAACGGTGGGTTGCTTTACGCCCATTGCGGTAGCCAACTCCGCCTGAGACAGGTTGAGTTCTTCGCGCAGCATGCTTAACGTGACGGTCTGGCGTAACGCTTCGACTTTCTCAGCGATTCGCGCCTGACTTTCCGGGCTCTGTTTATCCATTAGCTCTTTAAGGGTCGCCATCATCATTCCTTACTTGTTCAGGTGCTTACGGTACTCAGCATCAGCAAGATTGATCATCTCTTTATAAAACCGTCTTTCGTTTAATCCTGTTTTATCTCCTGCACATAGCACGATGGCGCAGCGGGAAGGATCAAACGCAAAAAAGGCCCGAATGGGATTTCCCTGATGTTGTACACGAAGCTCTTTCATATTCGTAAAAGCAGAGCCATTAACCGTATCCGCAAAGGGGCGCGACAGCTGCGGCCCGAACTCGGATAAAATCACCATCGCGGCGAGCATATCTTCCCTTAAGGCTTCGGTCTGTCCCTCAAACCAGCTGTCGAAAACATCCGTTGTTTCCACCGACCACATCTGCGATCCCTCATAGCCAATAAGCTATAAATAAATTATAGTTTATTGGCTATATAAGCAAGATTAGTTTCTTTTCCGGTAATGCTTGCCGGATAAGCGTAGCGCCTATCCGGCTTTGGCAAACTCACTCCCCTCGCGCCGATTTCACCAGCCCGGTAATCCACTCCTGATGGCCGTTAATCATCGGGTTCGGCACGGTGCGCGCCAGTTCCTGCGCCGGGACGCCAATCTGCGATTCCTGGGTCAGGATACGCACGCGGTTACCCGGCAGGTCTTCGAACAGCCAGGCATGGATCACGTCCAGACGGGTGGTGGCATCACCTTCCGCCCAGCCGTGCCAGGCCACACGCGCGGCTTCGCCGTCGACCGGTGGGACGTATTCGGTGATTTGCGCTTCAATCGGGAAGCCGAAGGTAGAGAAACGGAAGCGGGCGTTGGCGCTCAGCATCGGGCCGCTGCCGTCGTGGAAATGAATATCCGCTACGTTGCTGTAGTAGGTTGGCCACAGCGTGGTGTCGTCAAGCTGTGCCCAAATCTGTTTGGCGGTCAGGCCGCTGACGATGATTTCGTTAGAGGCAAAGTTGTCAGTGGTGCCAGGCAGGTAGCCTTCTGGCCAGACGATAGCGCTTTGTTGCATTGACTGTTTCATGATGAACCTCGTGAGTAATGATGTTGACGAGGTAAATCATGCGCTCAGGAGTGATATAAATATAATCATCAATATTAATAAACAACATCACACAACGTGATATCAATGCAGCCAGTGCACACCGTTTTCATCATGGAACAGCGCGTTGTAGCGGTACTGAAAGGCGTTCAGCTCGCTGATTTCCGGCTCCAGCTCGCGCAGGAAGCTCAGCGCCAGACGAATCTGGGCGTCGGTAATCGGCGCCGCCAGACGCGCTTTTTGCAGCCGTCGGTGCCAGCTCAGCATGTTCACTTCACTGCCGTCGACAATGCACACCTGCCAGATCAGCAGCATCTGCGCCGCATTCTGCAAATGCGCTTCGTTCGGCCGCTCCAGATAGCGTAAATACTCTTCGCCCTGCGCTTTCCCTAGCTGGTCTACCATCGACTCTACCGGTTCTGGGGTAATACCGAGCCGTTCACTAAGACGGCGAATCGCCCGTCGGGAACTTGAGGTCAGGATCCGAAATCCTACAACAAACACCACCACCAGAGTGGCCAGAATCAACCAGATCATGCACGCTCTCACCTTAGCTAAACCCCGACATGATAATGGGATTTTGCGCCCTGTCGATAATCGAACATGCCATAATGTGCGTTACCTCCCTGAAGGAAGCCGCCGATGAAACCGGATCTCAGAACCCTCGACCTCAACCTGCTGAAAACGCTGGATGCGCTGCTCGATGAACGCAGCGTGACGCGAGCGGCCGCGCGGCTGTCGCTGACCCAGCCCGCCGTCAGCGGAATGTTGACCCGGCTGCGGGATAATTTTGGCGATCCGCTGTTTATCCGCGCTCCGCACGGCATGGTGCCGACGCTACGCGCCCAGCAACTGGCGCCGGTAGTCAAACAGATCCTGAACGATATCAACACCCTGCTACAGCCCGCACAGTTCGACCCGCTCACCGCCGACGTCACCTTCACCCTCGCCGCCACCGACTATGCGCTCAAAGCCGTGGTGGTGCCGTTTATCGCCGCCCTGAAAGTGCGCGCGCCGATGATTCGCGTCCGGGTGATCCCCGTCGAACCAGAGCGGCTGACCGCGCAGTTTGAGCAGGGGAAAATCGACCTCGCGCTGCTGACCCCCAGCACTACGCCGGGCGATCTGCACAGCCGCACGCTGTATGAGGAGCGCTACGTCTGCATGCTGCGCGCCGACCATCCCGATGCCCAAGTGCCGCTGAGCCTCGACCGCTTCTGCGCGCTGGAGCATATTCTGGTCTCTTACGAGGGCGAGAGTTTCTGGGGAGTAACCGATGATGCACTGGCAAAAGTCGGCCGCAAACGCCGGGTCGGACTGTCGGTGAGCAGCTTCCTGGTGCTGCCGGAAGTGCTGGCCGTCAGCGACATGATTGCCGTGGTGCCGAGCCGCCTGGCCCGCGCACGCGCATCAATCTGCGTGCAGGAGCCGCCGGTGGCGATTCACGGTTTTACCAAAAGTATGGCCTGGCACGAACGTAATCATCGCGACCCGGCGCAGCAGTGGCTGCGCGAACTGCTGCATGAGACCAGCCAGCAGGCATAAAAAAGCCCGGTGCAGAACCGGGCAAAGAAGTTACCAAACACACTTACGCCATTTTTAACTGCTGAATCTTTTTCTCACGGCGAATTTTACGTTCTTCAAACACGGCCACGATGGCCATCAGGCAGATACAGCCGATAGCGGCGGTATCCAGCGCGGCGAAGGTGCCAGCCCAGCCGGTGAGGCCGAAGACTGGCGTGCCGTCGGCAATCATCCCCAGACCCAGCTTGGCGAAGCTGTCGCCAATCAGGTAGGCGAAGGTGCCTTTGATACCATCGGCGGCGCCGATCGCTTTTTTCGGTACGAAGCCCACCGCGGCCACGCCAATCAACAGTTGCGGGCCAAAGACCAGGAAGCCGAGGGCAAACAGCGAGGCCAGATAGACGTACTGGTTGCTGGCATGCTGATAAACGCCCAGCGTCGCGATGATTAAGGCCAGCGCCACGCACGCCACCAGCGCACGACGGCCGTTGGCGAGGTCGGAGAGCCAGCCCCACAGCAGGGTGCCCACCAGCGCGCCAACTTCAAACAAGGTAAAGCCCTGAATCGCCACCTCTTTAGAGAGCTTCAGCTCCTGGAAGGCGTAGACCGTAGACCACTGGTCGATACCGATACGCACCACGTACAGGAAGATGTTGGAGAAGCACAGCAGCCAGATCACTTTGTTTTTCAGCACGTACTCCACAAAGATCTGCCACTTGGTCATGTCGTTATCTTCGGTCTCTTTGTCCTCTTCGCTGATCTCTTCACCGAACAGCTCTTCCGCTTTACCGAGGCCATAAGATTCCGGGGAGTCGCTACCAAAACGCAGGCCGATAAAGCCCACAATCAGCGCGATGATCGACGGGAAGATAAACATGCCGATGACGTGACCGTCGAACAGGACGTTAGCCCCAAACAGCGCTACGCCTGCCGCACCCGCACCACCGAGGTTGTGGGAGATATTCCACATGCCGAGGTAGGAACCGCGCTTGCGGCGAGGCGTCCACTTGGTGATGGTCGAATAGCTGCACGAGCCGCCGGTACTCTGGAAGAAGCCGCTCAGGCCATAGAACGCGATCATCAGGAACAGGCTGGTTGAGCCCGGCCCCATGCTGGCGCTGAAGCCGAGCATACAGATGGCGGAGAGGATCAGCATCAGCGGCAGGAACTGCTTGGTGTTCTTGCCGTCGGCATAGTAGGAGACCAGCGTTTTACCCACGCCGTAGGTGATCGAGAAGCCGAGGCCAATCATCCCGAGCTGGGTCATGCTCAGCCCGTAGGTGGAGATCATGTCGTTCTGCGCGATGTTAAAGTTCTTACGAATCAGATACATCGTCAGGTAGCCGATAAAGACCACCAGATAGGACTGCATGAACGGTTTGAACCACATTTTGCGCCGCACGTCGAGCGGCAGATCCAGGGTCGGCTTGCGCACCTGGTTTAGAAAGGCCAGCATAGGACACTCCCGAGCTAATTTTTGGTACCTGCGAATGGCAGACATTGTAAAAATCAGCCGGGAAGCACGCCTGAGACAGCGTCCAGGTGAAACCGGGAAAATTTCCTAGTTTTAGGTCATTCGTCTTAGAAAGGTGAGGCGGGTCACGCTTCTCGCGGTGCCTGGGCGTTCAGGAACGGCAGCAGCAGCAGCGCGGAGATGCCCGCCGCGATGGCAATCACCACGAAGAACCCCGTCCAGTGCCACACTTCCATCACCTTCGCCAGCGGCCAGCCGGAGAGCGACGCGCCGAGATAGGCAAATAGCCCGACGAAGCCGGTGGCCGCGCCCGCCGCCTCTTTGTGCGAGCACTCCGCCGCCGCCATGCCGATGAGCATCTGCGGGCCGAAGACGAAGAAACCGGTGGTGAAGAAGCACGCTGCCTGCATCACGTAGCTGGCGAACGGCATCAGCCACAGCGAGCCCACCGAGAGTAAAATCCCGGCGGCGAAAATCAGGTTCATCGGCCCACGGTTGCCGTTAAACAGTTTGTCCGAACCCCAGCCCGCCACCAGCGCGCCGATAAACCCGCCCAGTTCAAACATGGTGACCGCCGTATTCGCCGTGACCAGATCGACGCCCAGCGTTTCGGACATATACAGATTGCCCCAATCGTTGATTGCCGCGCGCACCACATACACCAGCACATAGCACAGCGACAGCAGCCAGATGTAGGGGTTGAGCAGCACGTAGCGGGTGAAGATCTCTTTGCGCGTCAGCCCCGCCCCTTCCTGCTGCTGAGCAATCTCCAGCTCGTCGTGCCGCCAGTCGCCAATCGGCGGCAGGCCAATCGCCTGCGGTCTATCACGCAGCCGCCAGCAGAGGAACAGACCGACCACAATCGCCATGGTTCCCGCGATGGTCATCCCCGCACGCCAACCGTAGTGCAGCGCCGCCGCCCCCATAACGATAGGGATCAGCGCGCCACCGACGTTATGCGCGGTATTCCAGATAGCCCACCAGCCGCCGCGCTCGTTGCGCGAGTACCAGGCGGTGAGCAAGCGGGCGCAGACCGGCGCGCCCCAGCCCTGGAAGAAGGCGTTCAGCGCCCACAGCAGGGCAAAGGCCCACAGCGAGGTCGAGAAGCCAAACAGAATGTTGACCACTCCGGTGGCAATCAGCCCGATGCCCATAAAATAGCGGGCGTTGGAGCGGTCGCTGACGATACCGGAGATAAACTTCGATAGCCCGTAGGTGATGTAAAACAGCGTCGCCAGCAGGCCAATATCGCTACGGGTCAGCACGCCAGTGGTGAGAATCTCCGGCACCGCGGCGTTGAAGCTTTTGCGGGTGAAGTAAAACAGCGCGTAGCCAAGCCAGATGGTCAGCAGAATATGCCGCCGCCAGTAGCGGTACTGAGCATCCACTTCCTGCTTATCGGTGATGCGCGGTGCGCTGGCCGGAGCCTTGAGAAATTGAAACATCGCCGTTCCTTACACGTAGCGCAGAGGCAAAGAGACGCTGACCCGCGTGCCGTGCATGCAGGAGATAGTGAGCGAGCCGCCGAGCGCCGTCACGCGTTCGCGCATGCCGGTGAGGCCAAAACCCTGTTGATTCGAGCCCGGCGGCAGGCCGCTGCCATCGTCTTCTATCACCAGCATCAGCCGCTCATCTTGCTGCCAGCCCTGTAGTGTGACTGCGCTAGCGTTGGCGTGCTTCACAATGTTGTTGAGCCCTTCCTGGCAGACGCGGAACAGCGTCACCCGCTGGCTTTCACTCAGCGTTGATTCATCAATTCGCCAGTCGAGGTGGCTGACGATACCGCGGCTTTCCAGCTCCATTTCGCGCATCAGCGAGCGGATGGCCTGTTCCAGCGTGAGGTCGTCGAGCTGACGTGGGCGCAGCCGCCCCAGCAGGCGGCGTACGGCATCGTAAACGCCCAGTGAAAGCTGTTCGATATGCGCCCCGCTCTGCTTCACGCCCGCGTTCTCCGGAGCCAGACGCTGCACAATGCCCGCCTGAGTACGAATGGCGGTGATGGTCTGGCCAATATCGTCATGCAGCTCACGCGCCACGTCGCGGCGCACGCTCTCTTCGGTTTCCAGCAGACGCTCCGCCAGCCGGTGGTTGCGCGCCAGTTCGTTTTGCAGCGACTGATTCAGCTCACGCAGCCGCTGAATGCCCGCACCGAGCAGCAGCCCGGTCAGGCTTTGCGCCAGCAGCGAGAGCAGTAAATCAACGGGGTGATCGTGCCAGGTCTGGCTGGCAATCAGGGCGATGGCGTTCATCAGGGTCGCAATCAATGCGCCCTGCCAGCCGTAGTGCCAGGCCAGCGCGATGATCGGTAACGCGAGACAGAATGGGGTAAAGCGCGACAGCTCTGCGGGTAAACCGAGCTGCAGCCACAGGCTGACGGTAAACAGCAGCAGATACCAGACCAGATGCCGCCCGCGCCAGTTCACCGGCTGCGACACCAGCGCCGGGCCGAGCGGCAGCCAGGTGGTGCTGGTAAGGTAGTGCCAGAATACGAGGCAGATAGGGGCCAACGTTAGCCCGCCGGTTAAGGTCAGCAGTAAAGCGTTCAGCGCCGCTTCCCCTTGCCACAGCCAGGGCAAAGATTGCAGCAGCGCCGCCGCCGTCAGCGCCGCGCCCTGGAGCAGCAGCGTGCGCCAGTCGCGCTGATGGCGATAGCGGGAGATCAGCGCCACCGGCAGCAGCGTCAGTGCGCTTCCGGTCATCAATAATAACGCGTGATCCAGCGCCACTTCCTGCGCCAGCCAGTAAATCAGCAGCCACTCTGCGCCCACCAGCACCGACCAGTAGCCGCGCGGGCATTGCAGCATTAGCCCCAGGCGCAGACCGAACGGGAACAGCAGCACCGCCAGCGCCGGGCGCTCCACAAGGTGCAGGCTGATGCTCCACAGGCAAAACCACGCGGCGGAGAAGATAAAGAAACAGGCGACAACGGTAATGCACCGCGAAAAGAGGGTATTCATCACCAGCCGTCAAACATGCGGCGCGCCAGCTCGACGTCGTTGCTGACGCCCAGCTTTTCCATCAGATTAGCGCGATGAACGTGCACCGTTTTCGGCGACAGCCCCAGCTCGGCGGCAATCTCTTTTACCGCCATCCCCTGCGCCAATTTTTCCGCCACCTGACGTTCGCGTTTGGTCAGCGGGTCCTGACGGCCCGCCGCCAGTTTGACGGCGATATCCGGCGTTAAGTAGCAGCCGCCGGTCGCCACGGTGTGCACCGCAGCAATCAGTTCGTCCGGGCTACAGCGTTTGGAGAGAAACCCGCGCGCGCCCGCGTTCAGCGCCTGTTCGACCAGTGCCGGGCTGTCGTGAACGGAGAGCATGATAATGGCCATGCCTTTTGGCAGCTGGCTGAGCAGCTCAAGGCCGGAGATATCCGGCATCGAGATATCGCAGATGCAGACCTGCACGCCGCGCCCCGGTAGCCCCGCCAGCGCCTCGCGCCCGGAACCAAACTCGCCGACCACCTGCAAATCAGGCTCAAGACCGAGCAGTTGGGCAAAGCCGGAGCGGACGATAGTGTGGTCGTCGATAAGGGCAACGGTGATCATAGATTCCATCCTGGCGGGTAAAAAAAACGCGCCTACCTTAACGATAAGCGCGCGGCTGTTCAAGTCTTGAGCGGGTTACTCGAAGAAGACGGTTATCTTGTTGAACATCGATGGGTCAGACTGGTTGCGGGTCACTTTCACCACGTCTTCCAGCTTGTCTATCTGGCTAATCATCTGCTCGAGTCGCTGATCGTCGTTGACCAATAGCCAGATGCGGCTCTTATCGCTGTCATGGATAGGTAGACAGAGAATGCCTTCCACGTTGAAGGCGCGGCGGGCAAAGAGCCCGCAGACGTGAGTCATTACGCCCGGATGGTTGCGCACGGTGAGTTCCAGAATAACGTTGTCATGAGTCTGTTGTTGCATGGCTTATTCCCCCACCATTTCGGTATTTGCCGCACCCGGCGGCACCATCGGATACACTTTTTCTTCGGCGTCGATGCGCACGTGAATCAGCGCTGGGCCCGGACGATTGATAATCGCCTGCAGCGCCGCCTGCGGGTCAGCTTCATTGTTCAAGTCGCAGGTTTCCAGACCGAAACCGGCGGCAATCTGCATGAAGTTAATCATGCCTGGGTAGGTGGCAGCAAATACACCCTGTTTGTAGAACAGGCTTTGCTGCTGATGCACCAGCCCCAGCGCTTCGTTGTTCATCAGGATGATTTTCACATCCAGCTGATTTTCCGCCGCCGTCGCCATCTCCTGGATATTCATCATCAGGCTGCCGTCGCCGGAGAAGCACAGCACTTTTTTGTCCGGGTTCGCCAGCGCCGCACCGATAGCCGCAGGCAGACCAAAGCCCATGGTGCCAAGGCCGCCGGAGGTCAGCCACTGGCGAGGGCGGTTCAGCGGGTAAGCCTGCGCCGTCCACATCTGGTGCTGACCAACGTCGGTGGTGATAATCGCGCTGTCGTCCACGCAGGCGGCAACGGCGTTGATCAGGCCATAATGGCTGAGCGGGTCGCCCGCTTCAGGAATGGCGCCCGGGAACTCTTGTTGCAGTTCGGCCACTTTACCGCGCCACGCATCGCGCGGCTGCGCGTCAATTTGCGGCAGCAGTTGGGCCAGCACGTCGTCCACATCCGCCTGAATCGCCACGTGTGCCTGTTTGATTTTACCCAGCTCGGCGCGGTCGATATCGACGTGGATAATCTTCGCGTTCGGGCAGAATTCGGCCACTTTACCGGTCGCCCGGTCATCAAAACGCGCACCTAAAACCACCAATAAATCAGATTGTTGCAGAATGAAGTTGGTGCTGCGTGCGCCGTGCATACCCAGCATACCTAATGACAGCGGGTGCGCTTTCGGCAGCATGCCCAGGGCCATCAGGGTCATGGTGGTCGGCAAGTTGGCTTTTTCCGCCAGTTCGCGCACGCGGTCCGGGGCATTGATCACGCCGCCGCCCAGATAGAGCACCGGACGCTGCGCCGCGTTGATCATCGCCGCCGCTTCGCTCACGCTCTCAGCGCTGAATTCTGGCGTTGCCGCACGGTCGCCGGGTTCCGGCAGTTCACTGATGTCGATTTCCGCCGTCTGAACGTCCTTAGGAATGTCTATCCACACCGGGCCTGGGCGGCCAGACTGGGCAATCCGGAAAGCATCAGCAATAACCTGCGGTAATTCATTGATGTTACGGACTAAATAGTTGTGCTTAGTGATGGGGATAGAGATGCCGTAGGTGTCGACTTCCTGGAACGCGTCGGTGCCGATTAACGAGGAGGCTACCTGGCCGGTGATACACACCAGCGGAATAGAGTCGAGGCGCGCATCGGCGATGGCGGTCACCAGGTTGGTCGCGCCCGGCCCGCTACAGGCCATGCACACCGCCGGTTTGCCGTGGGTACGCGCCATGCCCTGGGCGATAAAGCCCGCGCCCTGCTCGTGTCGCGCCAGAATATGGCGGATCTGCGTGCTCTGGCTTAAGGCGTCGTACAGCGGAAGCACCGTGCCGCCGGGGATGCCGGTCACCATGGTGATACCCTGACGTTCCAGTAAATGAACGATTAATTGCGCGCCGGTAAAACGCGTGGTCTGTGATGTTGTGCCCGAAATTGCCATGCTCCAGTCCTTTCAACTAGGCCGACTATCCGGAGGGGGCTAGAAACTAAAAACCCCGCCCGGTTTGCGCCGGCGGGGTTTGGAATCGTGTGTGTTCCTGACCCTACGGCGCATTGCCGACGACCACCACCACACGCACGACGACCACCGCGGCTGGTAGCGCGGTTTTTAGTAGGGTCGAAGTCAGCATTGATGGGGTCATTAAGGGTCTTCTCTCAATTCGTTTAGTGAATTTATACAAACACAGCTTTTTTCTGCTGACAATAGAAATATTTTCATCTGCGCAAAAATACAGCAAAGATCACATTATTGCGGTCAGGGAAATTATCCAGGCTGTCCCATCTTTCCCCTATTTCTGGCCTTGGTCACCGCCCGTCGGCTGTGTTAAATTTTGGTGAAATCTTCCTGAGCAACGCATTATCATGACGCTTTCTGTTTTCTGTATTTTGCTGTTTGCCGCACTTTTACACGCCAGTTGGAACGCCATCGTTAAGGCGGGAAACGACAAACTCTATTCGGCTATCGGCGTCACCGGCTCCGCCGCGCTCATCGCACTACTACTTTTGCCCTTTGCCCCTGCCCCCTCGGCGGCCAGCGTGCCATTTATGGTCGCCTCCACCGTCTTGCAGGTGATTTACACCGTACTGGTGGCGAAGACCTATCAGATTTCCGATATGAGCCAGACTTACCCGCTGATGCGCGGTACCGCGCCGCTGCTGGTCGCCATCATCAGCGTGCTGTTTCTGGGCGATCATCTTTCAACGCTGGCCTGGGGTGGCATTGCGGTCATCTGTACGGCGATCCTGGCGATGGCATTTAACAGCCGTTCCAGCTCGCAGCGTGGCGTGGTGCTGGCGCTGATGAACGCCGTGGTGATTGCCGGTTACACCCTGATCGACGGTACCGGCGTGCGCCTGTCGGAAACGGCTCTTGGCTATACGCTGTGGTCGTTTTTCCTTAACGGCTCCAGCCTGCTGTGCTGGACGATGATCGCCCGCCGCCGCGAAGCATCGCGCTATCTGATTCAGCATTGGAAAAAAGGCGTGCTCGGCGGCATGGGGACGATGGGGTCCTACGGTCTGGCACTATGGGCGATGACTCAGGCACCGCTGGCGGTAGTGGCCGCGCTGCGTGAAAGCTCGATTCTGTTCGGCGCGCTGATTGCCTGGCTGCTGCTCAAAGAGCGGGTAGCCGGACTGCGGCTGGTGGCCGCTGGCGGCATCGCTGCGGGTGCCATACTGCTGCGCCTCTCCTGACTAAACTGGCAACTATTGTTGCCGTTTACGTGTATAAATCCTGCCTGCATCACACATTTCATTTACATGGCATGTGATTAAATCGTCACCTCATTGTGGTAGATTCCTCTCGCTTTTAGCGCAATTCCTGGACATTTATTCTTATAAACTCAATTTTTATAAAGTTATCAGCGAAATGAAAAGAGATAGAAACGTCAATATCCTGGTGATGCTGGTGTTGCTCGTCGCCGTCGGTCAGATGGCGCAAACCATTTATATTCCTGCAATTGCGCAGATGGCGAACGACCTCAACGTCCGCGAAGGGGCGGTGCAGAGCGTCATGGCGGCCTATCTGCTGACCTATGGCGTTTCGCAGCTGTTCTACGGCCCGCTCTCAGACCGCGTCGGGCGCCGTCCGGTGATCCTGGTCGGGATGTCGATTTTTATGCTGGCGACGCTGGTTGCCATCACCACTCACAGCCTGACGGTGCTGATTGTTGCTAGCGCCATGCAGGGGATGGGTACCGGCGTGGGCGGCGTGATGGCGCGTACGCTACCGCGTGACCTGTATGAGGGCAGCCAGCTTCGTCATGCCAACAGTCTGTTAAACATGGGAATTCTGGTCAGCCCGCTGCTGGCGCCGCTGATTGGCGGCGTGCTGGAGACGCTGATCAACTGGCGCGCCTGCTACGGTTTCCTGCTGGTGCTCTGTGCAGGTGTCACCTTCAGCATGGCACGCTGGATGCCGGAAACGCGCCCAACCGGCGCACCGAAAACCCGGCTTATCAGCAACTACAAAACGCTGTTCAGCAACAGCGGCTTTAACTGCTACCTGCTGATGCTGATTGGCGGCCTGGCGGGTATCGCGGTATTTGAAGCCAGCTCCGGCGTGCTGATGGGCGGCGTGCTGGGCTTAAGCAGCCTGATGGTCAGTATCCTGTTTATTCTGCCAATTCCGGCGGCGTTCTTTGGCGCCTGGTTTGCCGGGCGGCCGAAAAAACGCTTCCCGACGCTGATGTGGCAGTCGGTGGTGTGCTGTCTGGCAGCGGGCGTGATGATGTGGATCCCCGGCCTGTTCGGCGTCATGAATATCTGGACGCTGCTGGTGCCTGCGGCGCTGTTCTTCTTCGGCGCGGGGATGCTGTTCCCACTGGCGACCAGCGGTGCGATGGAGCCCTTCCCGTTTCTTGCCGGTACCGCCGGGGCGCTGGTTGGCGGCCTGCAGAACATTGGTTCAGGCGTACTTGCCTGGCTGTCGGCAATGATGCCGCAAACCGGACAGGGCAGCATCGGGCTACTGATGACGCTGATGGGGCTGCTGATTTTCCTCTGCTGGCTGCCGCTCGCGTCACGCTTTGCCCGCCATCAGCAAACGATGGTGTAACGTATCCGATTAACGCCCGTTAAGAACCCTAACGGGCGTTAATAATTCAGAGTAATAATATTTTGGCAAAACACCAAAACTAATAAATAAAAATAATACAATCACCCCACCCATTGAATTCACGCAGTTAATTAAAATACACGCGAAATAAATTTTACGTATATTTATTTTCTATACTAAAAAACAAATCATACACAAACCATCATATCAGCCGTATTTCAATAGCATTCACCTATCAATTTTGTCATTAAAAAAATTAAAAACAGCTATACAATAACCACTCAGGTATTTAATCTTATTTCCGAATCAAAAATAACTAGACCGTTTTACAAAATGGTATCTATAAGCACGACGTATATCTTGCTTAATCTTTTTCTTAATACCACTACGTACAATGAGTTAAATACCCAACAAACGAATGATAAAACGTTTGAATAATAGGGTTTCTTTACAGCTTTATTGAAATAAGCATTCGTTTCTATGATGCCTAACTAAATAATATTACTCTGGTGATTTTTATGGAAAAACCAGAGGAGTATATGCAGGGAAGTAACTTGGTTACTTCAACAAAATGAAGAAACAATTTTATCTAAAAGGATTAGATATGAAAAAACTCACTCTGGTTAGCTGCGTTGCTGCGGCATTATTCTGCTCAAGCGCCATGGCCGCTGATGATGTTACTGCGTCCTCAACAGCGACCTGGGATGCGTCAGCAACTAAAGACACCACCAGCGCGCTGGTTGTTACCCCGCTGAAATCTCTGAGCTTCCAGTATGCTGAAGGTATCAAAGCGTTCAACTCACAGAATGGCGCTTTCGACATCACGATTAAAGGGCAGTCAGGGGCAACGGATTTCAAACTGACTTCTCAGATTGTCACCAATACCCTCTCCCGCGCCACTGACACCTCCACTCTGGCGGTTGGCGTTCAGTGGAATGGCCAGGCGCTGAGCAACGCGACGCCGGTGACCCTGGTTGACACCGCAAACAATGTCTCTTCAGGCCTGGATGCATTGTCCGTCAGTTCAGCCTATGCGGGTTCAGACCGTACCTCCACCCAGGGGACCTTTACCTTCACGATTGACTCTGCAACCAGCGATGGTTCCACCGATGCTCAGTTTGAAGATCTGGCAGACGGTTACTGGAGCGGTGATGTAAAAGTCCAGTTCAACGCTACGTGGGTAACGGCATAACCCCCCTGCTTACGATGAACCGGTAACGAAAGGCAAGGAGGTCGCATGGATGACCTCCTTATTTAAGTAAGGATACTTTAATGAAAACAAAACGTTTGTTTGCCTTCTTATTTCCACTACTCACATCGTTCCCTGCGCTGGCGATTGGCGTCGGTGATGTCACATCAATTATGTCGCCAGACGAAACGCATCTGGCAAAAGAAATATTTAATAACACCGATAGCGCGCGCTTTGTGAACGTGCGTATTGAACGTCTATCGTCGCCAATGGAGGGCGGAGTTATTATTCCAATGGAAAGCAAATCAGAACTGCTTTCAACGCCTGCAAATTTAATCCTGCCGGGGCAATCAAAAGAGTACTTCCGTTTTATCTACGATGGCCCGTCTGACGATAAAGAGCGCTACTACCGTCTTTCATGGTCCGATGAACCGATTGCAGAATATGAATCAACTAAAAAAAGCAAACTCGGTCAGGCTACAACCTCGGCAATTATAGGTACTATTTTGGTCGTAGCTCCACGTAAAGAGCATTTTGATTTTAAACGTGAGGGCGACACGGTCACCAATACCGGCAATGCCTCGTTCCGCGTCATCTCCTATGGCCCATGCCGTGATAAATCACAGGATCAGGGAAAAGGTTGTCGTGAACGCTATTATTTGATGCCGAACGTCAGCGTAAAAATTAAGCATACCGATCTTAGTAGTAAAAGGACCCACGTAGGAATATGGCATGGTGAAAAGCTTATTACCGCAAACGCAGGGTAAATATAAGCCATGGGCCAATCAATATATCTAAGAGGGCTAATATTAATTGAGTTACTTTACTCTGTTAATACTTATGCCGAATCTCTTCAAGTGAACAACTACGTTGTCCCAGCCGCATTTGCTAATGCATTGCAGCAGGGGATGACTGTCCCGGTATTTATTCGTTATGACGGAGATAATAGCTTATCTCGTAGTCGACAGAAAATCGCCGACGCGGTGATTGTGGCGCAAAAAAGCAGCCTTCTCGTTAATCAAATTGAGCTTAATGAGATGCCGAATAAAACGGAACTCTCGCCACAGATAAAAGAATTACTCGGCAAGGTCCATTCAGCCCCGCTTAGCGAGAATAATAAAATCGTTCTCAATGAAAACGCATCGTTATCCCTGGATACACGATCGTTTTACCTTGAGTTGATGGTAAATAAGCAGGCGCTATCGGCGGCAATTATACCACGCACCAATACCTTAAGCGCTTCGACGGTAGAGCATCTGTCAAATATTCTGAATTATACGATGGGGACCTATTACAACAAATATGGGAACGGGGATAATACCAGTAACTATTTCACCCTTGATAACACCACGTCGATACGCGAGCACCACTTTAACCTGAATGGGACGGTTTACGGGCTTGGTACCGTCAACAGCGACAGTCAGCTGTACCGTGCCATGTATGAACGCGATTACCAGGGCCACCGCGTCGCCGTGGGGATGGTTGACACCTGGAATTTACAATCAATCGCCAGCATGAGTGCCCTTAACTCCAGCCGCATTTACGGTGCCAGCGTGGGTAACAAAAGCAGCACCCAGATTGAAAATACCTCGCTCACCCTGGTTCCGATTACCGTATTTCTGCCCGCTGCGGGGGAAGTTCACGTGCTTCGCAACGGGAAACTCCTGAGCATTCAAAACTTCTCGATGGGGAGTTATGAGATTGATACCTCCACGCTGCCGTTTGGCATCTATACCGTTGATTTGCAGATTGTCGTCAATGGTAAAGTGGTCAATAGCCGTACCGCCCAGATAAATAAGACCTTCTCCCGTAAATCCAGCGCAACCGGCAATCTCGCCTGGCAAATCTTTAGCGGTATGCTGGAGTACAATCGAATGGACTACCGTAATCATCAAAATATTGATTACGGGAAGAAGAATACCTGGATCGCGGGTGTAGCCGCAGAAACGTCACTGCCGCTGCTATCCGGCGTTACGTTCAAATCCACCCTGTATGGCTTTGATAACAACGGCGTGGCCGAAGTTGAAGCCGACGTTGTTCTGAATAACAACCTCACGCTGAATCAACAGACGCTGGTGGCGACCGACCGCAGCAGACAAAGCACCACATCATTGAATTTATCAATCCCCGGCGGGTTCGGGAATATCTGGCTTGCGCGTCAGGCGAGCCATATTGGCGACAGACTGCCAATGCAAAGCAGCCATTATATCTCGTTAGGGGCATCGGCTAACCTGAGTCATTTTTCACCCTGGTTAGGCAACATTTCCGTCAGCCGGACGCATGACAAATACGAAGGAAATAAATACACCAACGTTGATTATAGCCAGACGCTGTTTACCAATCGCTGGGTAACCGTTGCGTTACGTGCAGGGGTTCAGCGCTATTACTACGACGACCGAAATAGTGTCAATGATAAATACATCAACCTTGATTTCTCATTGCCATTATCCTCCTGGTTGAGCGCGGGCGTGTCCAGCGAAAGCGGTAATTTACTCGCCAATGCCACGGTACGTAAAAGCTTCGACGACAGCGCGATTACCCAGGTTGGTGCGTCGATATCTAAACGGCTTAAATCCAGCGAAGGCGGTTATGACAGTTACCAATCAGATGATCTATCGGGTAACGGTTATGTCTCCTATGACACGAAATACAATGCCGGAACCCTGTCCGTTTCAAGCGCATCAGGCGGCAGCACCAACTATAACCTGAGCTCCCACGGCAGCATCGCGTGGACGAAAGATAGCTTTAATCTGGGCAAAGAAATTCAAAGCTCAGGCGTGGTGATTAATACCAACTTTAGCGAAAGCGGGAAAATGCTCGCCCAGATCAACGGCCGTAATTATCCGCTGACCGGGAAGAGTAACTTTATCGGCCTGGCGCCGTATGCGGAATATCAGGTGGAGTTAATGAACGATAAAGCCGCTGAAGATAGCGTTGATATCGTCAGCGGTCGCCGTAACAAACTTGTGCTTTATCCCGGTAACGTCGGCGTGCTGAATCCAGAGGTGAAGCAACTCGTCACCGTATTTGGCCGCATGCGTAAGCCAGACGGCACGGCGTATGCCAACACCGATGTGCACAACCACATTGGTAAAACGCGCACCGACAAACAGGGCGAATTCGCCATGGATGTTGATAAACGCTACCCCATTATTACGCTGATTGACGCCCGTGGCGGCGTTTGTGAAGCGGATTTGGATCTGCAAAAAGCGCGCGGTGCCGTCTGGGTGGGCGATATTCAATGCGCAACGCAAGCACTCACGGCTTCACGTACAGGAGAACAAGACGATGTCTACTAATTACTGGAAATATGCCGTGGCGATGGCGTTCGGCCTGGTGTTCACCTCTCCTGCACAGGCTGCCACAAAAGGAAACAGCGGTTCCGGGTCAAACTCCTTTTTATTTATCGAAAACAACGTCGATAACGAATATTTCGTCACGCCGAACGCGCTGGACCCACGTTTTAGCGGCGCGAATATGTGGACTCGTTATTCCACCGCTCAGGTGAGTCTGGGGTATATGGGTAACATAGGCTGGGTCTCACCCAATACATATACCGATATGTGGATTGAAAATTCGTCGATTTCCCGTCCTTTTCAGGGCATTCGCTGTATGACCAGCGGGAATACCTGTCCATCTTCAGGGTATATCGCGGGTGAAATTATCGACGATCACGGTTTTTACCATACCAAGGCAGGCAACTCTATTTACAATGGCTCCTATGGCTTGGGTTCACTTAGCCCGGAAGCCTACGAATATTTCCGTAAACTTCCGGTTGGCTCCAGCGAAACCTTTGAAATCAACTGGTGCCACACCACCACGAACTACGATTATAGCGATGGCACCCGCTGTA
The DNA here is from genome assembly GCF_019584505.1 of Kluyvera sp. EC_51. Taxonomy (NCBI): domain Bacteria; kingdom Pseudomonadati; phylum Pseudomonadota; class Gammaproteobacteria; order Enterobacterales; family Enterobacteriaceae; genus Kluyvera; species Kluyvera sp. EC_51. Next base: position 41,506 of record NZ_VDAG01000107.1, read on the forward strand.
AGGACATAACGACCGGTGGGGCCTACTGGCGTTATTATAATTTCACGCTGAATAAGATCGCCCACCTTACCCTCAACAGCACTAACTCTATAGCTGAAATATGGATTGCCAGCGACGGCACCCCAAGCATTGCGCCAGGGTCAAATCTCTGCCAAATCACCAAAGTGAATAACGTCGACGGCGTGACCTGTAAAATGGTCTCTTATACCTACCAGCAAAGCGCGGCAGTCACTAACTATCTGGATATGGCGATGGTGCTTGACACTAACATGTTAGGCTTCACGCCAACGGCTAACTCAGATATCCGTTTCAGCGGCGACGGTAGTACCTGGTATAATTACACTACGCAGAACACCGACTTTAATAAAATTATCACCACCGGCGGTGATTCCATCTATCTCTTTCTTACCACCAGCTTTTTTAAGCAAGCGCTGGCAAAAGGCAACGATCTGACAAATAGAGATTCACTATTTACGTTTAACTTCAACAACGACATAGTCGGCGAGTCAGGTTATTACCAGTTTACGCCGTCAAACCGCATTACCATTGTGCCTAAAGAATATGGGATCAGCATCGTCTCGGCAGATGGTAGCTCACACCCTACGCGTGAGGGAAAGATTGATAGCGATCAGCCAATTGAATTCGAATACACCATCACAACGTCGGCCTCACGCCAGGCGGACAGCATTAACGTGCAGGTAAAAGGTGATAGCGTACGTATCAGAGATGTCCCCTATTGCCTGTTTACCTCAGCGGATGAAAGCCTCAGCGTACCGATTCCCGCCTACTTGAGCTACACATCGTCGTCAGGCGCCACCGTAACCGCCCGTAATAGCTGTACAGAAAACCCCATTGATATCACCAACGCCAAATGGGTACAAACCGCCTGGAATGCGAATCTCGACGACAGCTACTTTTTTACCACTAACGTAAAACTGCTGTTTCCGATGAACGACTCACGGTCCCAGTTTACCGTTTCGGGGGAAGACTGGATGGGCACCGTCAGCGCGAGCGGGGAAATTGTGGCCACGGCAACCTGGATTGGCGTGAATTAACCGCGCTGACGATATGTTAAGGAGAGCAGCCATGGCTAAGCGTTTTCTCATTTTGGTACTGACGGCGATTATCTGTACCCATCCGGCCCATGCGGTATGGTTTGACTCACTGGTGAATGACATACCGTCTGATAAAGAATTCGTCTCACGGCCCATCTATAACGATACCGACAGAACGAATCTCTACACCGTTTCGGCCTTTAAAATCGATAAGCCTGGTAAAGACGGAGAGCACCGCGTAAACGCTAACGAGCTTGAGCTCCTCTGGGCACCGCTGAAATTTTCGATTAGCTCGCACGGCACGGAATACTTCAAACTTTACTATCGTGGGCCAAAAGACGATGTCGAGCGTTACTATCGGGTCATTTTCAAAGAATCGCCGGTTCGAATGTTTCCGAAAAACGATACCGGCCATCACCTGCAGGTCTTACCCGTAACGTCGATGAGTACCTTTTTGATCGTTCGCCCTCGCAACATGCGCCTGAAGTACAGCGTTGATGAAAATCAGGGGGTTATTGAAAACAGCGGCAATACTTTTTTCAGGGTCATCATCCAGAAAGGGTGCGACGGCGACGATGAACACTCCAGGCAATTCTATATGCTGCCCGGTGAAAAATTTAAGGACGGTTCGGTGAATGCGAAGAATCGAAAGTTTATTGTCGCTAACAAGAAATATTTCCCGTTGGGAAACGCCTGCTTCAAACCATAATCGCCGCATGGTTAGCGCTCAGGCAACATGATTATCACGCCACATAACCCGCCGTTGTGGCGTCTCAGGTCAAAGCGTATTGCCGCGCATCACACTCCGCTCTCCTGCCACCACGATGGTTAAACGCCCCCGATATACTCCGGCTTATCTCGTATCCCTACGATAAACCGGAGAACACAATGCAACAGGCTGAAAAATCGGTCGGCCGCGGTGGTTTTACCCTACTCATCTGGGTACTGCTTCTGCTCCTCGGCTGCGTGCTGTTTTTCTTTTCGCTCGACCGGCAAATTGTTTCCATCCTCAAAACCACGCTGATGCAGGAATTGGGGCTGGATAACAGCGACTATTCGGTGCTGATCAGCGCCTTTATGATCCCCTACACCTTCATGTATTTCTTCGTCGGCGGCATCGTCGACCGCTTCGGCAGCCGCTACGTGCTGTGCGCCCTGATGGTATTGATGTCGATTGCCACGCTGATTACCGGCCTGTCGCACTCGATGACCGGGCTTATCGTCGGGCGCGTCATGCTGGGGCTGGCGGAGTCCGGGATTGTGCCGGCGCTGACGCTGGCGGTCTTTACCTGGTTTCGCGCCGAGCAGCGTGCCTTTGCCTTCCAGCTCACCAATATTATCCAGTCTCTGGGGCTAATCCTTGCGCCGCCGTTTGTGGCCTGGGTGACCATTTCTACCGGCTGGCGCTGGGCATTCTTTATCCCGGCAGTAGCGGGCGTGGTGGTTGGGGTGATGTGGTATCTCTCCAGCCGTAAAACGCCGCCTGCCGTCGAGGACACGGTGCAGGTGAGCGCCGTCAGCGTGCCGCTGGTTGAACGCTACAAGATGGTACTGACCTCAAAACCTATCTGGGCGCTGCTGATTGCTCGCCTGCTCACCGACCCGTTCTGGTTCTTCTATCAGTACTGGCAGGTCGGCTTTATGCAGGAAAAAATCGGCCTGACGCTGGCTGAAGTCGGCAAGCTGATGTGGCTGCCGCCGCTGGTTGCCGTCTTTGGCGTATTGGCGGTGTGCTGGGCCTCTGACCGTCTGGTGGCACGCGGCATGGACGCCACACGCGCTCGCTTAACCATTATCTGGTCCGTCACCTGTCTGGCACCGCTGGTGTTCCTGCTGCCATCCATCAGCAACGCCTACGCGGCGGTGGCTATCATGACGGTGATTAACTTTATGTGCACCGCCTGGCTCAGCATGGCTACCATCATGATGGGCGGGCTGGCGCCGCGCGTGGCCATCGCTACCGCTATCGGCGTGATGAGCGCGCTGGGCGGCGTGACCTCCATTATCTTTAACGGCTTTGTCGGCACCATCATCGACCACTTCGGTTACTCGATGCCGATATACGCTGGCGCGACGCTGCATCCGATCGGCGCGCTGGTGCTGGCCGCCTTCTTCCTGCGTCGTAAAAAATCCTTTGTTGCTCGTCCGGAGACCGTCTGATGACCGATATCGTTGTTGCGCCCGTGGCCCACGCCTGCGCAGATTTCACCGTGCTTTACTGTCTGATTAATCACGACAATCACCAGTTCGCCGCCTGGTATGATGCAGAACACCGCATCACCGTGGGCCAGCGTGAGCTGCCCGATGGCCCGTGGCAGCCCTTTCAGCCGCAGGGGCTCTGGCTACCGGAGCGCGAACGCTACTCGCATATCACCGAGTTTGATTCGCACAACTATCTGACGATGGCGGTAGATAGTGCCGGATACCTGCATCTTTCCGGCAATATGCACGTTGATCCGCTCATTTACTTCCGCAGCCGCACGCCGCTCGACGTCACCACTCTGGAGTGCGTTGCCGCGATGACCGGCGAACGTGAAGCGCGAGCCACCTACCCGGTGTTCTTTAAGGACGTGCAGGGCCGCCTGCTGTTCCGTTACCGCGACGGCTGCAGCGGCAACGGCGATGACCTGTACAACATTTTCGATGCCGAGCGTCAGCAGTGGTCACGCCTGCTGGAGACGCCGCTGCTCAACGGCGAAGGGGCGCGCAACGGCTACGCCCGCCAGCCGCTGCTGGGGCCGGACGGCTACTGGCACATGGTGTGGATGTGGCGCGAAACGCCGCACTGCGAGACCAACAATAACCTCTCGTACGCGCGCAGCCGCGACCTTCAGCGCTGGGAAAAATCAGACGGCACGCCGCTCGCGCTGCCCATTGCCCGGCATCAGGGCGAGATTGTCGACGACGCGGGCATCGGCGGCGGGCTGATTAATATGGTGCAGGAGGTGGGCTTTGATAATCAGGCGCGCCCGGTGCTGATTTACCATCGTTATGATGACCGGGGGCTGTCGCAGGCCTGGCTGGCACGCCCGGATGGCGCCGGACATTGGCAGAAAACGCAGATTAGCCAATGGGATTTTCGCTGGGACTTTAACGGCGGCGGGTCGATCCCCCCGGACGTGACGCTCAGCGCACCGCGCGCGATTGGCAACGGTCAACTCGAGGTGGAATGGACCTCAGTCTGGGCCGGAAGCGGGGTGTGGATTATTGATGACCGGACGCTAACGGTGGTGGGTTCTCGACCGCTGGTTTCGCCGCTTCCGGAGGCGCTGCGTCAGCCACGGCAGGGCATTGCGCCACAGACACAAGTGCAGTTAATCCCCGCGCAAAACAGCGATTACCACCCGCAAAACCGCTATTGGCTACGCTGGGAGGCGCTGCCGATTTTCCGCGATGTGCCGCACGGTGAGAAAACGGCGGCAACGCTGCTGGAAGTGGTCGATATCGGAGCATAACGCCGACGGTGCTACGCCTGGCCGGGCTACTTGTAGATGAGTAGCCCGGCCAAGCAACGTAACGCCGGGAAATCGGGCCACATATCGCTTGTCATTCCTCACCAGTTTTCTGTTCAATAGAACCAACAGAACAACACGAGACCGGCTAATGCAACCTGCAACGTTAATCGCACAATTCCCGCTGCTGGCGGATCTTATCGCGCTGAAAGAGACCACCTGGTTTAACCCTGCCACCACTTCGCTTGCCGAGGGGCTTCCCTATGTTGGGCTAACAGCGCAAGACGTTGCCGATGCACACGATCGCCTTGCCCGCTTTGCGCCTTATCTGGCGCAGGCTTTCCCGGAAACCGCCGCGCAGGGTGGCATTATCGAATCCGAGGTGGTGGCTATTCCGGCGATGCAGCGGCGGCTGACGCAGGAGTCTCAACAGCCCATATTCGGCGAACTGCTGCTGAAAAAAGATAGCCATCTGCCTATTTCTGGCTCCATCAAAGCCCGTGGCGGTATTTATGAAGTGCTGGCCCATGCGGAAAAGCTGGCGCTTGCTGCTGGTCTTATCGCCATCACCGACGACTACAGTCGCCTGCTCACCCCGGAATGCCAGCAGTTCTTCAGCCAGTACAGCATTGCCGTCGGTTCAACCGGAAACCTCGGGCTTTCGATCGGCATCATCAGCGCCCGTCTCGGTTTCAGGGTCACGGTGCATATGTCCGCCGATGCCCGCGCCTGGAAAAAAGCGAAGCTACGCCGCCACGGCGTGACAGTGGTGGAGTACGCGGAGGATTACGGCGTCGCGGTGGAACAGGGGCGTAAAGCCGCCGAGGCTGACGCAAACTGCTTTTTCATCGATGACGAAAATTCCCGCACCCTGTTTCTTGGCTACGCGGTGGCCGGTCAACGTCTGAAGGAGCAGTTTGCCTCGCAGGGGCGCGTGGTGGACGCCAATCACCCGCTGTTTGTCTATCTTCCCTGCGGCGTGGGCGGCGGTCCCGGTGGCGTGGCGTTCGGGCTAAAGTTGGCCTTTGGCGATCACGTTCACTGCCTGTTTGCCGAACCGACCCACTCACCGTGCATGCTACTTGGCGTCTATACCGGGCTGCACGACGGCATTGCGGTGCAGGAACTGGGTATCGATAACGTCACCGCCGCCGACGGCCTGGCGGTCGGGCGCGCGTCTGGGTTTGTTGGCCGCGCAATGCAGCGCCTGCTCGACGGCGTGTACACCGTTGACGATCAGCGTTTGTACAATATGCTTGGCTGGCTGGCGCAGGAAGAAGCAATTAAGCTGGAACCCTCGGCGCTCGCCGGAATGGCGGGGCCGCAGCGGGTTTGTGCATCGGCGGACTACCGCAAGCTGCAAGGATTAAGCGAAGTACAGCTCAACCACGCCACCCACCTGGTATGGGCCACCGGCGGCGGCATGGTGCCGGATGAGGAGATGGCACAGTATCTGGCGAAAGGCTGCTAGCGGCATTGATTCGGTGACACGCCAAACTGGCGACGAAAAGCACGAGAAAAGTAGCTAACGTCGCCAAATCCGCAACGAACTGCGATATCATTCACCGAATCACTGGTGAAGCGTAGCTGATAGTGGGACTGCAATAGCCGCACGCGCGCCAGATACTGCTGAGGAGACACGCCGGTGTAGTTGCTAAACCCGCGCTGTAGCGTACGCCGGGAAAGGCCAAACTCGTGGCACAACGCGTCAAGGTCGAGCGGCTGCTGCCACTGGCCGTTGAGGCGAATCAGCACCTGGCTGATGCGGTCTTCGCTGGAGTGAAAATCCTGGGTTTTGTAGCGCCACAGATTCAGGGTGTGCAACACTTCGAGAAAAATCATCTCTTTATGGCTTTCCGCCAGCAGCTTATCGCTGAATTCCGCTTCATTGTGGCTGGCGAGGCGCTCAAACACCCGCTGCATAATGCCCACGTCCACCTGCCAGACGTTGCTCTCGCCCTCCTGCGGCAGGAGGTAATCGATCTGTTTGATAAAGTTAAAGTTATCGCGCCCCAGATACAGCAGGTTCACCTGCTGTAAATCTTTCATCTCTTCAAACAGATGGTAATCCTGGCGGTTCAGGTAGCAGAGCGTTCCGCTGCTCAGCAGCCAGGGCTTTTCATTAATGACGTGGATGCCGCTGCCGTGCCCGACCAGAAACAGCTCGCAGTATTCATGGGTATGTTCATGGCTGATATTTTTTTCCGGGTGCCAGAAATGAAACACCACGCTTTCCAGCGGATGGTGAAAGTGGGTTTCCCGGGGCAGCACGAGCGACATAGACACTCCAGATGCGTCATCACAGTGAAGAGATAGTGATACCAGAATACGCAGCGGAGACCTTGACCTGTTTGCCATCCGGCAGACCCGTCTGGCAAACAGAGAAAGCTTATTCAGCCTGACTTAACATCACCATCAATTCCATCGGCGAGCGTCGCTGTTTAAGGAGATCGCGCATCGCTTTCATGTGTGGTTCGCTGTAGGTAAAGAAGCGGTGATATCCCTCGCAGAGCGCGTTCTTACCCTCAGAAAATGGGGGCTCAGGGCAGGTACCGTGACAGAAGCGCAACACAGAACACTCACCGCATGGGTTATCCGCATTGCTGGCTATCTGAGGGGAATAACCGCGCCAGATGGCGAGCGTGGATTCAAAAAGCTGAATCCGGATTGTGCTGATATCTTCCCGCACCCAGAGATCAAAAACGGCGCAGAGGAACGCGCCCCACTCTTCCGGCTGCACCGATCCCTCGCTGAGTTTGCCTGACGCATCCCTTTCTATCTGCGGAATTAATTGCACTGAAGTCGTTCCCGTTTGCCGAAGCTCGCGATACCAGTGCTGCGGCTGCAGGCAGTTTTGGCGGCTCACCATGCTACACAGTGTCCCCTCTGACATCATCGTGCCATTGGGACTACAGCACGCGATGGCGGCTTCAATGTGACGTCCTGTCATGCAAAATCCTTTATGAAAATAACAAGCTGACGAATATGGGTAACAGCAAACAACAATGCGAGTGACAACACAGCGAGGGAGATCAAAAATTTATCACGTACCGCACGCGGTTGAGTAAAATCGCTCTGGGTGACGTCCATGACGTTCCGATTACGGGTGTACTGCCAGAGGATGATAGCGACGATAACCAGTACGCCAATTGACACCCAGAACAACCCACCGGCCTGATGCCAATTATGCTTTAGCGCCAGCGCCATCAGCGCGCCATAGCCAAGCAGTGTGCGAAACCAGGCAAGCGAAGTACGTTCCGGCTGCAAACCTGGGTCGGCCTCGCGGCGGGCCTTGCGGTTATCCACCATAGAACACCAGAATCATCACCACCGCCGCGACCAGCGCCAGAATCAGGCTAATAACCAGCAGACTACGGGTGTAGGGTAGATCCTCTTTCAGGCGCATCGCTTTTTCATTACGCAGCCAGCGCAGATAGCCATAAATCGCCAGCCCTCCCGCAAACAGGCACAGCATCAGCGCCAGCGCTTCACGAATCACCGGCGTGGCAAAATCCGGGGCCAGCTGATCGAGCCCAACGCCTGCCGCCAGGAAGCCCAGCGAGGTACGAATCCATGCCAGAAACGTACGTTCGTTAGCCAGAGAGAAGCGATAGTCTGGTGCTTCTCCCACGCGGGAAATTTTCATGACGGCTCCTTGTGCCAGCTAATGTGAGTAAGTTACCTCAATAGCTTACGTGCTCTCGCTGCTTTTTACATCAGTGTGCGCGGTCTCACATCCCAACACCTGAAAACAAAAATGCCCACAGAACAACGTTCTGTGGGCATGACGCGCTAAATCAGTACTTAGTTTAACGGTGGCCAGTAGTCTTTATTGGCCTCAATCAAATCATCCAGAATCGCTTTTGCCACGGAAGCGCTCGGTACCGTTTTCGACAACGTAATCGCCTGCCACAGTTTGTGGTATGAACGATGTTCCCAGGCATCGACGACCAGCTTTTCAACCGCAACCTGCTGGCTCATCATCCCTTTCTGGAAGTTTGGAATATCACCCACCGTCAGCGGTTCCGGGCCGTTATGGCCGACAAGGCATGGAATTTCAACCATCGCGTCGGCATCAAAATTATGGATGGCACCATTGTTCGGCACAATGAGCAGCATTCTCTCCTGAGTGTTAAAGGCAATGGCGGTAGCAAGGTCGACGATGTAAGAAGCATGTTCATCAATTTCCAGGTCGCCAGCCGAGGATTTACCCGCGGCAACAATCGCCCGGCATGCGCTGAACACATTCTTTTCACGATGATCCATCACTTCGTTGGCGCGTGTACGTTCCGGATTTGAGTGCGCTACAACATAGTCAGGGAACAGATAATATTTAAGATAAGTGTTCGGCATGGTGTCCGGATCCAGCGCCTGTACATCTTTCGCTTTGGCGAAAGTGTCGTTCCAACTGGCTTCCGTATGTGGGTCGTTTGATGGTGGCACATAACCATATTTCGCCACATATTCGCGTAATTTAGGCATCAAATCGTTCCCCTGAAGGTCTTCGATAGATGTCCACCAGCCAAAGTGGTTCAGCCCATAGTAGCGAACGCGCATCTGTTTACGATCTTTCAAACCGACAATCTGCGCCATCCGTCCTTCAATGCCGATAGGCATATCGCAGATATTGAGGATTTTGGCCTCCGGACGCAGGCGACGGGTCGCTTCCGCCACAATCGCTGCCGGATTGGAGTAGTTGAGCATCCAGGCATTTGGCGAGTATTTTTGCATGTAATCCACCAGCTCCAGCACACCGCCAATGGAGCGCATGCCGTACGCAATGCCGCCAGGCCCACAGGTTTCCTGACCCAGTACACCGTGGCGCAGCGGGATCTTCTCATCCTTTTCGCGCATCGGGTATTTCCCTACGCGAATATGCGCCATTACGAAATCGACGTCGGTAAAAGCGGCCTGCGGATCGGTGGTGTAGCTAAATTCAATCTCCGGCGCCTGCTCTTTAAGAATCACCTTACAGGCTTCTGCAATCGTCTCCTGACGCGCACCGTCGTTGTCGTAAAATTTCAGCGCTCGCAGTGGAAAACGATCCTGATTTGCCAGCAGCATCAAGACGATACCTGGGGTAAAAGTACTGCCGCCGCCTGCGATAACAACTGAGAATTTTTTCATGATACTGCCTCCGTCATGGTGGTTTGTTCGGTCTGTAGAGAATCTTTCATCAGGGTTTCAAGCTGGTCACGGACCTGTGGTACATGTAGGCCAACGATGACCTGAATGCCATTTCCGCGGCGCACCACACCGTGCGCACCCAGCGCTTTGAATACGTCATCACTTTGCGTTTTAGCCATATCGGTTAGCGCAATACGTAATCGGGTCGCACAATTGTTGATGCTTTCAATATTGGCGGCTCCGCCCAGTGCCTGGAGGATGCCTGCCGCTTGGCCTAATTTCGTGTCACTCGCGCCAGCCACTGAGGTTTTGCCACGTGCGGCCTGGTAGTCTGCTTTGCTATAGAGTTTTATTTCACTGTCTTCACGGCCCGGCGTTTTCAGATTGAAGCGCAGAATTAAAGCCCGGAAGACGACGAAGTAGAGGGCGGTAAAGCACACGCCGATGCCTATCTGGGTAAACATCACCGACGCATGGTTATGGAACATCGGGATCCAGTTCTGCGGGATAAACTGGTCAAGAAGACCGCCGCCAAAGTTCCCCACCACGCCGCACATGTACATTACGGTCGACATGGTGGCCGCCAGTACGGCGTGAATAGCGAACAGCAGTGGAGAGATAAACAGGAAGGTGAATTCGAGCGGTTCCGTGATCCCTACCAGCATGGCGGTCAGCGTGGCAGGAATCAGCAACCCCGCGACTTTTATGCGGTTTTCAGGCGCTGCGGTGAAGTAAAGCGCCAGCGCAATCCCGACGGAACCAAACACTTTTGAGTTACCATGCAGCGCGAAGCCGCCTTCCGGGAACAGCGCTTTGAGCGATTCAGTACTTTGGCTGAATTCCTGGAGATGCTGAGCCCAATAAACCTGAATTCCACCTTCAACCGCCGCCGGGCCAAAAATAAAGGGACCATAGACGAAATGATGAAGGCCTGTTGGAATAAGAATGCGCTCAAGGAAGGTATAAACCCAGACACCCAAGGCACCGGCGCTGCGTAAAAATGCCTGCAGCGATTCAATGCCCATCTGGACTTTTGGCCAGCCTAAAAGCGTTAACCACGCACAGGGGATCATAGCGAGGAAAGCCACAATCACGACGAACGATGAGCCCTGGAAAATACCGAGGAACACCGGCAGTGGTTTATCAAAATAGCGGTTGTGCAACGCGGTCACGACGCCCGAAATAACAATAGCGCCGATGATGCTGGTATCCAGCGTCTTAATCCCGGCAATCATCGTCAGGCCACTCCCCGCTACGGGGTCAGCGGAGAAGTCGACGCCAAAAAAGTGGCCCCAGGTCATGCCCATGGCATTGATGAAGTAGTTCCAGGTCAGGAAACTCACCAGTACGGCCAAACAAGCTCGCCCTTGCGCCTGTTTAGCAAGGCCAATAGGTAAACCAACGGCGAAAATGAGCGGCATGTTTCTGAATACCGTCCAACCGCCCTCTTCAATAATATGAACAATCTGAGCAAATAAACTATCGGGTGCGGTGAGCGCTTCACCCACAAACAGCGGATTACGCAACATAATGGCGATACCCACCACAATCCCCGCGAAAGGAAATAATAAAACTGGGGTAAACATGGCGCCGCCAAAGCGTTGTATTTGACTGAGCATTTAACAATCCTCACTTAACAACTCGTAGGGTAAGTGGCCTTATTAATGTTAATTTCCGGCCTGCTACGAGAATAGGAATTGCCCCGTCAGACAACATGCGGTGAGCGTGCGATTCGTGATCGCTTTCATGGTTTTAATTCACGCTATGTTGTCTAATTTTTAAGATAAAAATAGACATGTCATATAACTGAATTCTGTGCCGTGATGAGGATTCTCATTATTCACCTGTAATTGATTACTTTTTAATAAGAAACGGCGGTTCAATAATCCTGCTGGGATAGGGAATAGAGGTCTATAAGTGATCTATAAATCTATTGCTGAAAGGCTGCGGCTGCGGCTCAATTCATCCGATTTCAACATTGGCAGCCCGATTCCTGGCGAGAAAGCGTTAGCGCAGGAGTTTGGCGTTGCGCGGATGACCATTCGAAAAGCGGTCGACCTGCTGGTCGAATGGGGCCTGGTGGTTCGCCGACAGGGCAGCGGCACCTATGTTGCTCATAAAGACATCCACCACGAAACCTCTAACCTGACGGGGCTGGCAGAGATATTGCGCAAGCAGGGTAAAGAAGTGATAAGCCACGTCCTGATTTTCGAGGTGATGCCCGCTCCGCCCGCCATTGCCAGCCAGCTTCGCATTCAAATCAATGAGCGGCTCTACTTTTCCCGAAGGGTACGCTACGTTGATGGAAAGCCCCTGATGCTTGAAGACAGCTATATGCCGGTTAAGCTTTTTCGTAACCTGTCGCTGGTGCATCTGGAGGGGTCAAAGTTTGATTACATCGAGAAAGAGTGCGGCATAACGATAAGCGGCAACTATGAAAGCCTGGCACCGGTGCTGGCTGATAAGCAGTTGGCCCAGTCGATGAACGTACCCGAGCAAACACCGCTGCTGCGTATTACCTCCCTTTCCTACAGCGACAGCGGTGAGTTTCTTAATTATTCAGTGATGTTTCGTAACGCCAGCGAATACCAGGTGGATTACCACCTCAGGCGCATCCAAAACCCTAGCTCATCCCCCAGAACAGCACCGCCAGAAGCTGAGGTGTGATGATCCGCAGGAACATCACCAGCGGGTAGACGGTCGCGTAAGAGAGCGCCGCTGCGCCGCTGGTCGCATGCAGGTTATTGGCAAATGCCAGTGCCGGAGGGTCGGTCATTGAACCGGCCAGCATGCCGCACAGGGTCAGGTAGTTCATTTTTGCCAGCACGCGAGCCAGTATCCCCACCGTCAGCAGTGGAATGCCGGTAATCAGGATGCCGTAGCCAATCCAGCTGAGCCCTTCACCGCGCATTAGCGTGTCCACAAACCCGCCGCCGGACTTGAGCCCCACCACGGAGAGGAACAGCACAATCCCCAGTTCGCGCAGCGCCAGGTTCGCGCTCGGCGGCATAAACCAGTAGAGCTTACCGATGCTGCCGATACGGCCAAGGATCAGCGCCATAATCAGCGGCCCGCCCGCCAGGCCAAGCTTTAACGCCACCGGGAAGCCAGGGATAAACAGCGGGATAGAGCCGAGCAGCACGCCAAGACCAATGCCGATAAACACCGGCAGCATCTGCACCTGCTGCAATTTCTGCTGGGCGTTGCCAAGATCGGAGGCCACGGCATCAATGGCCGCCGGACGCCCCACGAGGTTGAGGATATCGCCAAACTGCAGGCTGGCATTGCTGCTGGCGACCAGTTCAACCCCCGCACGGTTTAAGCGCGAAATAACTACGTCATAGCGCTGTTTATAGTGCAGATCGCGGATTTTTTTGCCGAGTACCTTCTCGTTGGTGACCACCACCCTTTCTACTTTCAGGTCCGTACCACGGGTGGAAAGCGATGTTTCAACCTCTTTACCAATCACCAACTGCGCGCTGCGCAGATCCGCTGGTTCGCCTACCAGATGCAGCAGGTCGCCACTCTCAATAATGGTCGTTGGTGACGGCACCATCAATGTTTCACCCCGTTTAAGGCGCGAGCAGATAATTTTATCGCTGTTGATCACCGGCACATCCTGAATCGCCATATGGTTCAGGTTAGGGTTCTCAACGCGAATATTGATGGTCTGAAGATGAGAATGGCTGGAACCCGTCTGCTCATCGAAGCGCTGCGCCTCTTTGTCGACGTTAATGCGGAAGAACAGGCGTACCAGCCACATGGTAAGCAAAATGCCGCAGATACCAAACGGATAGGCCATCGCGTAGCTCATACCCATCTGGTCCACGACGCTAAACGGTTCACCAAGATCGCGCAATATTTGCTGCCCGGCACCCAGCGCGGGCGTATTGGTCACCGCGCCGGAAAAAATGCCCAGCACGACAGGGAGCGGAATGGCGAAGATTTTATGCAGTAGCGTGGTGACCAGGCCGCCAAGAACCACAATCAGAATGGCAAAAAGATTCAGCCGCAGGCCCGAGACGCGCAGCGAGGCAAAAAAACCTGGCCCCACCTGAATGCCAATGGTGTAGACGAACAGAATCAGGCCAAATTCCTGGATAAAATGCAGCATCGGGCTGCTTAGCGTGATACCCGCCTGATCGACAAAATGACCGACGATAATCCCACCGAACAGCACACCGCCGATGCCAAAGCCGATCCCCCGGATTTTGACGTTGCCAATCCACAGCCCGACCACCGCCACCAACGCCAGAACGCTTACCGTCAATGCTATATCACTCATCGTATTTTCCCTGTGAATAACATTATTAACATCAGGGATTATGGACGAAGGGTAAGGTGATTGTATGTAGTACGGCGCACAATAATGAGTTGATAAAATGGGGAGTTATGGCCTCTTATCGCCCCGCCATTTGAGAACAATTAAATGCCCACAAGACTTTCAAGCGGTATACCAAATTGTTTATGCAGGCGGCGAATCATCGGCAGTGTGAGAGTCCGTCTCCCTTTCAGAACTTCATAAACACGATTAGATTTGCCGATGGCAGGCTCCAAATCTTTGACCGTTAACCCTTGCTGCTCCATGCGAAACAGAATGGCTTCAATCGGTTCTGGTGGGTCAATAGGGTGATTTTTAGCTTCATACTCTTCAATAAGCAGGCACATCACTTCGAAATAGTCACCTTCCGGTGTATCAATGGCAGGTTCATTATCAAAGTAAGGCTCAACGGCCTTAAGCGCCGCTTTATAGTCTTGTTCTGTTTTAATAGGCTTAATAGTCATGTCGTTACTCCATACTCACTGTCTCAGCATCGATGGCGTCGTACTGCTTATGCGTGCCAAGAAACTTCACAAATATCACACCGCGTTGATAAGCGATGGCGACAATGAGACGATATTTATTCCCCGCTATGTTGAATACCACACGCCTGTTTTTCAGGATGCTGGCCGTGCGGTACTGTTCCTTAATCTCTGCAGGGGTAGTCCAGTTGGCCTTCTTTGCCTCGTCTACCCAAGCTTTTAACGGCTGTTCTGCGTCCGGATTTGCCGTCCAAAAATCCCTTAGTGTTGCTATAGCGATAATCTTCACGTCTTCATCATGGTCCCAAAATGGGACTAGATCAAGAGAGTGCGCAAAAAAAAGCCCCGATTTCTCGGGGCTAATTGGGCAATTCTGTTAACTATTCAGCGCTGGACGCTCGCTAATGGCGATGCGCTGTGGCGCGATAGCTTCCGGCTCGTTGCGGGTAAGGTCGATATGCAGCAGGCCGTTGGTAAAGGTCGCACCGGCGACTTCCATATTTTCTGCCAGGGTGAAGCTCAGGCTAAAGGCCTGGGTAACCAGCCCCTGGTGCAGCCATTTGGTCTCTTTTTCCTGTGGCTCTGGCGTGCCTTTTACGGTCAGGCGCGTGCCTTCGAGCTGAATATCCAGATCTTCCTGACGGAACCCGGCTAACGCTAGGGTAATGCGGTAGTGGTTATCGTCGCTTTTTTCGATGTTGTACGGTGGGAAGGTCTGGCCTTCACTGGTGCTTTGCAGCGCGTTCGCCAGTTTGTCAAAACCGATCCATTGACGCAGCAGTGGGGATAAATCGTAGTTACGCATTGTTTTCTCCTTCTAAGAAGCGAGTAAGTACCTTCCGGCTCCCTGACGGCAAGCCGATTGAGTGTTTAGCTAACGGGGCCGCACGGGCGGCCCGGCAGAATTAATTAATTTCGATGCGGCGCGGTTTGTCCGCGTCCGGAATAACGCGTTCCAGTTCGATATACAGCAGGCCGTTCACCAGGTTTGCGCCACGCACGTGGATGTGCTCCGCAAGCTGGAATTTGCGCTCAAAGTTACGCTCGGCGATGCCTTGATAGAGATAGGTGCGTTCTTTTTGCTCTGCGGCATGCGCGCCTTTTACCACCAGCATGTTGTCCTGCGCGGTGATTTCCAGCTCGCTTTCCGCAAAACCGGCCACGGCAATCGCGATGCGATAGTGGTTTTCATCAACCAGTTCAACGTTGTACGGAGGGTAGCCGCCGTTGCTTTGCGTTTGATTGTTTTCTAACAGGTTGAACAGACGATCAAAACCGATGGCTGAACGGTATAACGGGGATAAGTCGAAGTTACGCATAGTTAAATAGCTCCTGAAAATCAGCGAGAAATTAATCACCTTCCATCATGGACAGGTTGTTGAAGCCCAAACACCCCGAAGGCGTGTTCCTCTTGGCTACACCTATAAAATGTGGCGGAAAGAACCATTTTCAAGTCCTCATGTCTTACTTTTTTTGCACTTTCCCCCAGAGCGCTTAGACTGGGGTATGGCACAAAAGGCCAAAGTGCGACAGCCGCCACAGAGCGGCAAGCTGGTACTTCCTATTTTGGCAATGGGTGGATATAACCCGGAGAAGGGCTGTTTTATGCCCGTGACAAGAAGAACTCACTATGAAAAATGTTCTGATTAAAGCCGCGCTGGTTGGGGGGATCTTCTTATCAGGAGGGTGTTCCAGCGTGATGTCGCATACCGGCGGCAAAGAGGGGACCTATCCTGGCACCCGAGCGAGCGCCGCGATGCTGGGCGATGATGACAGCGGCTGGGTCGCCAAATCGCTG
Source organism: Kluyvera sp. EC_51 (assembly GCF_019584505.1). Lineage (NCBI taxonomy): Bacteria > Pseudomonadati > Pseudomonadota > Gammaproteobacteria > Enterobacterales > Enterobacteriaceae > Kluyvera > Kluyvera sp. EC_51. Next base: position 57,741 of record NZ_VDAG01000107.1, read on the forward strand.
GTCGCCATCGATATGCCGTTTACGGCGGTCATGGATACGGTGCTGCTGCCGTGGGACTTCTTCCGTAAGGACAACTCCGTACGCTCCCGCGTGGAAAAGAGCGAACAGGAGACGCTGGCGACCAATTCGGTTATTCCGCCAGCCCCGATGCCCGCGCCTTGATTTAGCGGTGGGTTTCAGTCATCCATAGCTGGCGGAAGCCAGCCACCTCTTCCATCCAGGCAATATGCTGGCCGTCAGGCGAGAAGACCACCGCATCCGCCGACGGTAGATTCGCGTGATCTGCCGTTAAAAAGGTCACCGCACCAGACGCGGCATCGCACATTGCAATACGCCCCTCCAGCACAAACCCCAGCCCGTTTCCTGACGGATGCCAGTTGAACGCCGATTGGATATCCGACGTATTGCGCGTCAGTTGCCATGGTTCGCCGCCTTCGGGTGAGATAAGCCACAGCTGCACCACGCCGCTATCATCGCGCATCAGAAACGCAATCTGCGTCCCCTGCGGGTTACTCCGCACCCAGTGGCGCGGCACGTTCACCAGCCCAGGAAAAGCGCGTTGATGGGTAAAGGTCAGCCGTTGCTGACGAACGCCTGCAGGCGGCGCAGGCAGCGTAGTTGCCGTTCCGGATAGCGGCGCACTCCCCGCCCGTTTCCAACCTGCCTCGTCGCGCGGCAGCGCGACCAGAAACAGCTCCGGCACTTTCTCACCGGTAAGTGAAACGGTATCGCCGATAAAGGCCAGCGCGGAAGAGCCAACCCACCCTTCTTCGTAGGCCCGGTTGATCTCATCGCTGCCGGGCTGCGGTTGCGCCGTCGTCTGGCTCACCAGCACGCACCAGTGGCTGCCTGCATATTCACGCGGATGCTGGCCGCTCGGCGTGACCGGGCCATAGGGTGCCGCCACGCCCACGTTGCGCTGATCCAGTGCCGGGTCATACTCATGCATCACGTGATCGTTATAGGTAAAGCTGACGAACTGCCCGCATGGGCTGTAGACGTGAACGTGGCTGCCGCCGCGCAGCGCGCCGGGGGTATAGGGAGAGGTGATATCCATCGCATCCAGGTTTTGAGTTTTCCCCAGCGAGGTGACCACGCCGCGACGATGGTGAAAATCGTACTGCCACTGGGCGTCCGGGTTTTCCGGGCCGTGGATAAACACGTATCGTTCTTCAGACGGATGCACCGTGACCACGCCGACATGCGCGCCTTCACTCGCATGATAAACCACCTCAACATCACCGCTATGTACGTTCACGCGTTCAATGGTTTCACCGGTAAACGAGGCGCCAGACGGGCGGATGTCGAAGACCAGCCACTGACTGTCCGGCGTCCAGGTTCGGGTATTAGTAAGCTGATGATGGCGCGGCGCAAAGGTGATTTGTTTCATGACGGAGTCCCGGTAGAAAGATACCGCCTCTTTTTACCACGCGGGGGCGCGAACCCATAAGCCTTTAGCGACGGGGCTGAGCATCCACCTGCTGCGCGCTGGCCGCCAGCGTCGGAAAATCCTCCGCAGTGTAATAACGCGCCGGTGGCGGAAGCTGCTTCATAGACGCGCCCGGCCATAGCTGCAATTGCCCAAGGTCGGCCAGGTTGACGCCCTGCCAACGATGCGGCAGCGTGAGACGCTGCGGCGCGCTCTGCTCACCCGGTACACGCGTTGGCAGGCGATTGTCGCCCATCTGGAAGTTACGATGCAGCACCAGATATTTCTCCGGGACACGACGCTGGCTGTTCCACCAGCGGCCGTCCAGCATATCGAAATGGAAGCGAGTCATCGCTGGGGGCTGAGCGCCCAAATGCATTAACGCCTGAGTGAGGGCCGTGCCCATCGCCGCATTGTAGACGCCCTGGGAAACGGTCTGTCCGTCGAGGATCAGCGAGACGGCTAAGCGCGCACCAAGCAGGTTTGAGTAGAGATCTTCCGGTGAAAAGGCGGAAACTCCCTCCGAAAAACCGGGAACGGATTCAAAACCGTACCACTGCGCAATTTCGTGCCACTCCGCGACCTGATAGGCCAGATGCGCCGCAAGCCAGGCGGCCAGCGTGTAACGTTCAGCAGGATCGGTGGGAGGAGTAAAAGCAGTAAAGACTAGCCGGCGCTGCGCCAGCTCGCTCTCCAGATCGAGCGTAAACGCCTGCCCCAGCCGCGGCAGAAGCTGGCTAAAAATATAGACCGTCATGTCCGCCGTATCGCGGACATGGGCGGTATCAATAAAGCCGCCACGGGTCGTGTAGAGAATGCCGTTATTCTCGCCACTCAGGCCCGTCAGATTCTCCAGACCCGCCAACATCTTATCGTTGTACTGATGCTGCCCAAGATGGCTGGCATAGGCCACGTTATCCAACTGGTAAAACGGTACCGGCATGCCCAGCAGCTCTGCGTGCAGGTTGTAGCCAAAGGCGCAGCACGGACGGAGTCCTTTTGGCAGCGGCTGCGGCGGCATGGCGGGCCAGGCGCTGCTGGCCTGCGAGGTCGCCTGAGGAGCTAAATCCAGCGCTACCGGCAGCGCGGCGTAGACCTGCGTCACGGCGCACAGCGCCAGCAGCGATATTGTTTTCACCCACGCCTTCAAAATGCTTCTCCTACCTGAAAGTAAAAACCGCTGCTGCCTTTGCCAATGCCGTAATCCAGCCGGACGTTCACGCGCGGCTTGAACTCAAAACGATAGCCAACGCCCGCCGAGGGCAGCCAGCGTCCATCGTCCAGCGCGTGGAACGATGGCCCCATGGTGCCCGCCCCCAGCCAGCCAACGACGCCGTGCCGCCAGTCCAGCTTACGGCGGTACTCCAGTTGACCGCTGACGACGTTTTTATCCCGGTAGCGGCCTTCGTAGTAGCCGCGCATCCGCTGATTGCTGCCGAGCAGCGGCATCATCGTCCAGGGAACATCGCCCTGGGTAAACGCGCCATCCATCTCCCACGCCAGCACGTTGTTGTCGTCCAGCGAGTGATAGCGGCTGTAGTGAAGCTGGTATTCATCAAAGCGGGTATCGCTGCCGACATCTGGGGTAAAGCGGGTGTAGCGGAGATCGGCGTACTGCCCTTTGCGCGGATTAGGGACGAAATCGCGGTCATCCCAGCTGAGATCAACGCTGCTACCGGAGCTCAACACCGACGCGCCCTGGGCGGTATCGTTGATTTTTGGCGGATCGTTATCGTCTATTTGCGTCGCATGCTGGGCATTCAGCGACCAGCCAATACCCAGATAAACGTTCGGTGCCAGCTGTCGGTACAGCGTCGGGCGCAGGTCGAGATCCTGGGCGGTATACTGCGCTTTCTTACTGTCTTTATCTCCCGCGCTGAAGCCCTGTCCCCAGTAGTAGGTCGGGGTGTCAGTCAGGGAGCCATCAAGGAAGAAACGCCAGCGATCGTCGGCGAAAAAAGCGTAATTCTGCATCGTAACGCCAAATGCACCGGTCGAACTGAAGTAGCCGCTTAGCGTCAGCGTTGAGTTCTGGCTGACCGTATCATGAGGGTCGGGGCGGTACATACCCACCACCGCCGTGCCCACGCCGAGCCCTAGCTCCGGGGTGTAAAATGGCCCCGGCATCACGCCCCAATCAATGCCTTTGCTGGCATCAAAGTTATCGCTAGCCCCCAGCGTTTTCAGCCAGCCATCAACCTGATCGCGAGTGGGCAGCGCCGACTGAACTTGACCGGCAAACAGACAAAAAGGCAGGAGCAGCGCGAGGCGTGTCAAAAGCGATACTCTCCCGCCACAAAGAAGCTATTGCGGTCGGCGAAACCGATCTCAGTGGTGACGTTGAAGTTGCGGGTAAGCTCATATTGCGCCCCGACCAGCACGTTCCACGGTGACGACAGATGCTGTTTTACGTCGAAGCGCCCTTTGCCATCACGGTTCGCCGCATTCACCATTTCCTGAAGCGTCGCAGACGGCATAGTGAGATCGCTCAGGCTGCCTTTAAATTCCTGCTGCACGTCCTGATACATAGTGCCCACCCACAGGTTTAACTTACCGGAAGGCAGATGCAGGGTATCGATACCCGGCGTGTTAAAACGGTAGCCAATGCGCGGAGAAATAGTGAACGCGTCGATGCTGCCATCCAGAATATCGAACTGCGTCTGGGTGTAGTTGGCGTCGAAGGCGGTAAACCAGTTGCCGACGCCGCCGACCAGCGTGGTGCCGATGCCGTAGGTGGTGCCTTTAAAGTCGAGCTGGAAGGCCAGGTTTTGCAGCTGGTTTTTATACTTTGGCAGCAGTGGAATGGAGTGCCCATTTGGCCCAAGCACATCAACACCAATCTGCGAAACGGAATGCCCATCGGTATACCCCAACAGGCCATATACGTTCATAAACGGCAGCAGCCAGGCATCCAGCTTTACCGTTTCGGTTTTGCTTCTTTCGCGGGTATTGCCCACGTTGATTTTAAAGGCGTTATCCAGCGACTTCGTGCCCAAATAGAGGCCGTTAAAATTGATACTATCTACATCAATATTCTGCCGGATATTCATGTAGTTAATATTCACGCCGAACGGTAATGGCAGCGCATAACCACGCTTACGCGCTTCGTCGCCTAAGAAGGGCAAAACGGAGTGGCTTTCTTCTGGCGCAGCGGCCACAGGTTTCGCAGGCAAAGGGGTGACCTGACTATCATCCTGATAGCCATAAAGCGGTGTCAGCGTCGAGTCAGAATCCGTCGCAGCCCAGGTCTGAAAAACCGTACAGGATGACATCATCAGCACCAGACGGATGCGTTTGTTGATCATAAAAGAAACGTATTTACAGGCAGATCTGCCCGGAGATAAAAGAGGGGGGAGAGTAAAGAAATTACGGACTAATTTGGGGGACTTCCGTGCGGTTTCACACCTGATAATACAATAACAAGTTTGCAAACAATCTTAAGGTTAGTGCCCGGACGATGCCGGGCAACGGGAAAATCAGGACAGGACGTACTTTTCAATCGCCCAGGCAACGCCGTCTTCCAGGTTTGATTTAGTGACGAAGTTTGCCGCCTCTTTCACCGCCGGAATCGCGTTATCCATCGCCACACCAACGCCCGCGAATTCAATCATCGCGATGTCGTTTTCCTGGTCACCGATCGCCATCACCTCTTCCGCCTTGATGCCCAGCACATCGGCCAGCGACTTCACGCCGGTACCTTTGTTCACGCGCTTATCGAGGATCTCGAGGAAGTACGGCGAGCTTTTCAGCACGGTGTATTTCTCTTTGACTTCCGGCGGGATACGGGCAATCGCTTTATCCAGAATGGCCGGTTCATCAATCATCATCACCTTGAGGAATTCGGTTGCCGGGTCCATTTTTTCGGCTTCGCAGAAGACCAGCGGGATGGTGGCGATAAAGGATTCGTGCACGGTGTAGTAGCTGATATCACGGTTCGCGGTGTACAGCGTGTTGCGATCCAGCGCGTGGAAGTGGGAACCCACTTTGCGCGACAGTTCTTCCAGGAAGCGGTAGTCATCGTAGTTCAGCGCGGTCTGCGCCACGGTGCTGCCGTCGCCGGCTTTCTGCACCAGCGCGCCGTTATAGGTAATGCAGTAATCTCCCGGCTCGTTCATCCCCAGCTCTTTCAGGTAGCTGTGCACACCGGCGTACGGACGCCCGGTGGTCAGGACCACGTTAACCCCTTTTGCACGTGCTGCAGCCAGCGCGTTTTTTACCGCAGGAGAAATAGTGTGGTCCGGTAACAGCAATGTTCCGTCCATGTCGATTGCAATAAGTTTAATAGCCATGAGATCCCCAGGTTAGATGAGTCTGTTCTCATGCTAACTCGGTTTAGCTCAAAAAACAGTAGCCAACCGCGCTTAAAACGGGGATACAACGCAAGAAGCGTGCTCCCCTTTTGCCGCATCGTTAACCGAAGAGTTTGCCGCCTTTCAGCAGATCCATGCCCGCTGACAGCAAATCGTTATGCGCCTGCGGGTCCACTTCACCTTTTGGCGACAGCGCATCGACGATTTTCGGCAGATATTCCGCCAGCATCGTTGAGGCAGAACTGGCATCGGTGCCCAGCTTTTCCCCCAGATCCGACACGGCGGGCGCGCCAAGCGCCGAGACGACCTGGTCACTGCTAATCGATTGATTACTTTGCTGATTGCTTATCCAGGATGAAACAATGTCACCAAGCCCGCCGCTTTGCAGCTTCTCCAGCAGCGCCTGAATACCGCCCTGCTTGTTTACCCAGCTCAGGATAGCCTGATATTTACCCGCATCGCCGCTGAGCAGCGAGCCTACGACATCATCAAAAAGCCCCATATTTCCACCTCAGAATGACGGTTAAGAGAAGACGTAGAGAAGTATAGTTCGTGGGCGACGGGCATAAAAAAACGCCTGAAAAAATTCAGGCGTTTTTGGCGTTGGTTTTCCGGCGTTGGCCGGACGACGACACGTATTAGATATCGATGTTCGCCGCTTTCAGGGCGTTTTCTTCGATAAAGGCACGACGCGGCTCAACGGCATCACCCATCAGGGTGGTGAACAGTTGGTCAGCGGCGATCGCATCTTTCACGGTTACGCGCAGCATGCGGCGGCTGTCTGGGTCCATGGTAGTTTCCCACAGCTGATCCGGGTTCATTTCGCCCAGACCTTTATAACGCTGGATAGCCAGACCACGACGGGACTCTTTCACCAGCCAATCCAGCGCCTGCTCGAAGCTGGAAACCGGCTGACGGCGTTCGCCACGTTCGATGAACGCATCTTCTTCCACCAGGCCACGCAGTTTCTCGCCCAGCGTGAAGATACGACGGTATTCGCCACCGTTAACGAACTCGCTATCCAGCACGTAGTCGGTATCCACGCCGTGGGTACGGACGCGAATAATCGGCTCGAAGTGCTGCTGTTCAACGTTGTGCTGAATATCAAACTTCCACTGGCTGCCGTGCTGTTCTTTTTCGTTCAGCTCGGTCACCAGCGCGTTCACCCAACGCGTCACTTTCTGTTCGTCGGACAGGTCAGCTTCTACCAGCGTTGGCTGATAGATAAGCTCTTTCAGCAGCGCTTTAGGGAAGCGACGTTCCATACGGTTGATCATTTTCTGGGTCGCGTTGAACTCGGCAACCAGTTTTTCCAGCGGCTCACCCGCTAACGCTGGTGCGCTGGCGTTGGTGTGCAGGGTTGCGCCATCAAGCGCGATGGAGATCTGGTACTGGTCCATCGCTTCATCATCTTTGATGTACTGTTCCTGCTTGCCTTTCTTCACTTTGTACAGCGGCGGCTGTGCAATGTAGACGTGGCCACGTTCAACGATTTCCGGCATCTGACGATAGAAGAAGGTCAACAACAGCGTACGAATGTGCGAGCCGTCGACGTCCGCATCGGTCATGATGATGATGCTGTGATAACGCAGTTTGTCCGGGTTGTACTCGTCGCGACCGATGCCGCAGCCCAGCGCGGTAATCAGCGTGGCGACTTCCTGAGAGGAGAGCATCTTGTCGAAGCGCGCTTTCTCCACGTTGAGGATTTTACCCTTCAGCGGCAGAATCGCCTGGTTCTTACGGTTACGCCCCTGCTTCGCAGAGCCGCCCGCTGAGTCCCCTTCCACGAGGTACAGTTCAGACAGCGCCGGGTCGCGTTCCTGACAGTCTGCCAGTTTGCCCGGCAGGCCTGCGAGGTCCAGCGCGCCTTTACGGCGGGTCATTTCACGGGCTTTACGCGCCGCTTCACGCGCACGTGCCGCGTCGATAATTTTGCCGACCACGATTTTCGCGTCCGACGGATTTTCCAGCAGGTATTCGCTCAGCAGTTCGTTCATCTGCTGTTCTACCGCCGTTTTCACCTCGGAGGAGACCAGTTTATCTTTGGTCTGAGAGGAGAATTTCGGATCCGGTACCTTCACGGAAACCACCGCAATCAGACCTTCACGGGCATCATCACCGGTGGCGCTGACTTTCGCTTTTTTGCTGTAGCCTTCTTTGTCCATGTAGGCGTTCAGGGTACGAGTCATCGCCGCACGGAAGCCTGCAAGGTGAGTACCGCCATCACGCTGTGGAATGTTGTTGGTGAAGCAGTAGATGTTTTCCTGGAAGCCATCGTTCCACTGCAGCGCAACTTCGACGCCGATACCGTCTTTTTCGGTGGAGAAATAGAAGATATTCGGGTGGATTGGCGTTTTGTTCTTGTTGAGGTACTCAACGAATGCCTTGATGCCGCCTTCGTAGTGGAAATGGTCTTCTTTACCGTCACGCTTATCGCGCAGACGAATAGAGACGCCGGAGTTCAGGAACGACAGCTCGCGCAGGCGTTTTGCCAGGATCTCGTATTCGAACTCGGTGACGTTGGTGAAGGTTTCGTAGCTCGGCCAGAAACGCACCATAGTACCGGTTTTTTCGGTATCGCCGGTCACGGCCAGCGGTGCCTGCGGCACGCCGTGCGCGTAAATCTGACGGTGAATTTTGTTATCGCGCTGGATAACCAGTTCCAGCTTCTGGGACAGGGCGTTAACTACGGAAACACCCACGCCGTGCAGACCGCCGGAGACTTTATAGGAGTTATCGTCGAACTTACCGCCTGCGTGCAGAACCGTCATGATGACTTCCGCAGCAGAAACGCCCTCTTCCGGGTGAATACCGGTTGGGATACCACGGCCGTCATCCTGTACGGAAACGGAGTTATCGCTGTGAATAGTCACAACGATATCTTTGCAGTAACCAGCGAGCGCTTCGTCGATAGCGTTATCCACAACCTCAAATACCATGTGGTGCAGACCGGTGCCGTCATCCGTGTCGCCGATATACATACCCGGGCGCTTACGCACCGCATCCAGCCCTTTCAGGACTTTGATACTGGAGGAGTCATAAGAATTCGACATCAACGTTTCTCGCTCATTTAAACTTGGGTTAATCCGTTATTTTACCCTTTTCCACGTTAAACATCTTCGAATTTTCGTCCGACATGTCCAGAACGTGTTCAGCGCTGATCGCACTGACGAAAACCTGAGACTGTGTAGCTTTTAAACGGCTGGCCAGCAGGCCACGCCGCGCATCATCAAGTTCCGAGGCAAAATCATCTATCAGGTACAGGCAGCGTCTCCCGCTTTCGCGAGTTAAAAACTCGCCCTGTGCCAGGCGTAGCGCGCACATCAGCAGCTTAAGCTGCCCGCGCGATAAGGTGTCTTCCACCGGCGCGCCGTCGGCGCGAATGCGGAAGTCCGCCTTGTGTGGGCCGTGTGCCGTGTAGGTCAGCATACGGTCGCGTTCGAAGTTTCTCTCCAGCACTTCGGCATAGTCAGTTTCTTTTTCCCAGCCGCGCTGGAAGGAGAAGGTCAGAGAGAACTCCGGGAGAAATTGTTTGCAGGTATCCGCCATATCTTCGGCGATACCGGCGCTGTATTCCGCGCGCCAGCGGCTGATTTGCTCGGCCAGTGGGATAAGTTCCATATCCCACGGACGAAGCTGCGCGTAGCGGCTCACCTGGCGCAGCGCGGCGTTGCGCTGCTTGAGCAACCGCTTCAGGTTGCTCCAGGCGTTGAAGAATCCGGCTTCGTTGTGGAAGCATCCCCAATCAAGGAACGCTCGTCTATATTTGGGGCCGCCGTTGAGTAAAGTAAACCCCTCAGGCGTAATCAGCTGCATCGGCATCAGCAGCGCCAGTTCGGCCACTTTATGGCCGTCGGTACCGTCGATGCGCACCTTGCTGTCGCCCTGCTTGTCTTTGGTCAGACCGATAGAGGTTTCACGCTCCGCGCCCTGTAGGCGACCGTGCAGGACAAATGATTCCTGCTCGTGGCGGATAACGCGGCCAATCTGCAAACTGCGAAACGCCCGGCCATGGCCGAGCGTATAGATGGCTTCCAGCACGCTGGTTTTGCCGCTGCCGTTAGCGCCAACCAGGAAGTTAAAGCCAGGAGATAACGCGAGATCCGCGTTTTCAATATTGCGAAAATCGCGGATCAACAGGCGGGAGAGCGACATTACAGTCTCATTGGCATAACAACATAGGCAGCCGACTGTGATGCGGCATCTTCAATCTGTACGCTCGATACGGAATCGGTCAGCAGAATGCGCACGTTCTCGCACTTCAGCGCGTTCAGAACGTCCAGCACGTAGCTGACGTTAAAGCCGATTTCCAGCTCGGTGCCCGGGTAGGAGACATCCAGAATTTCTTCTGCTTCTTCCTGCTCTGGGTTGTTAGCGGTAATTTTCAGCTGGTTTTCGCTGACAAACAGGCGCACGCCGCGGAATTTCTCGTTAGAGAGAATCGCCGCGCGGGCAAAGGCCTGCTTGAGAATATCGCAGCCGGCTTCCAGATGTTTGTCCGGGTTTTTCGGCAATACACGGCGATAATCCGGGAAACGGCCATCAACCAGCTTGGAAGTGAAGATAAAGTCACCGACGTGCGCGCGGATGTTGTTGCTGCCGATCTGCACGCGCAGCGGCGTATCGCCACCATCGAGCATACGCATCAGCTCAATCACCCCTTTACGCGGCACGATCACCGAATGGCTCGGCAGCGATTGCCCGATAGGCATGGAGCAGACCGCCAGACGGTGGCCGTCGGTGGCTACGGTACGCAGTTCTTCACCTTCGGTTTCGAACAACATGCCGTTTAAGTAATAACGAACGTCCTGATGCGCCATCGAGAACTGAGTGGCTTCAATCAGGCGCTTCATGGTCGCCTGCGGCAAGGTGAATTCAACCTCGCTCTGCCAGTCGTCCAGGTTCGGGAAGTCGGCAGCAGGCAGCGTAGAGAGCGAGAAGCGGCTACGGCCAGAACGCACCAGCATACGGTCGCCTTCCAGCTGTACAGCAATCTCAGCACCTTCCGGCAGGCCACGGCAAATATCAAAGAATTTACGTGCCGGAACGGTAGTCGCGCCCGGTTCATGTGCCTGCAGCAGCGCCACGCGCGCTACCATTTCCATTTCCAAATCGGTACCGGTCAGCGACAGCGTGCCGTCCGCGACCTGCAGCAACAGGTTACCCAGAATCGGCAATGTCGGACGCCCGCCTAACGGGCCACTCACCTGTTGTAACGGTTTTAATAAATGTTCACGTTCTACGGTAAATTTCATAGGATCACGACGACAATGTTCTGATTAAATTGGAAAAGTCTTCTTTGATATCGTGGCTTTCTTCACGCAGCTGTTCAATCTTACGGCAGGCGTGCAGCACGGTGGTATGGTCACGGCCACCAAACGCATCGCCAATCTCCGGCAGACTGTGGTTGGTGAGTTCTTTCGCCAACGCCATCGCCATCTGGCGCGGACGCGCTACCGAACGAGAACGTCGTTTGGAGAGCAGATCCGCGACTTTAATTTTGTAGTACTCCGCCACCGTCTTCTGGATGTTGTCGATGGTGACCAGCTTTTCCTGCAGCGCTAACAGGTCGCGCAGCGCTTCGCGCACGAAATCGATGGTGATCGCCCGGCCGGTAAAGTTGGCGTTGGCGATAACGCGGTTCAGTGCCCCTTCAAGCTCACGCACGTTAGAGCGTAGACGCTTGGCAATGAAGAACGCCACCTCGCCAGGCAGACGAATATCGTTTTCGTCGGCTTTTTTCATCAGGATAGCGACACGGGTCTCAAGCTCAGGTGGCTCAATGGCCACCGTCAGGCCCCAGCCAAAGCGGGACTTCAGACGATCTTCTACACCGTTGATCTCTTTCGGATAGCGATCCGACGTGAGGATGATCTGCTGATTACCTTCCAGCAGGGCGTTAAAGGTGTGGAAGAACTCTTCCTGAGAGCGCTCTTTGTTGGCGAAGAATTGAATATCATCGATCAGCAGGGCATCCACTGAACGATAGTAGCGTTTAAACTCTTCGATCGCGTTGTTTTGCAGGGCTTTTACCATGTCCTGGACAAAGCGCTCGGAGTGCATATACACCACTTTCGCGTTCGGTTTGCGGGCGATAATGCCGTTGCCCACCGCGTGCAGCAGGTGCGTTTTACCGAGACCGGTGCCGCCGTAGAGGAACAGAGGGTTATAGGCGCCGCCAGGGTTGTCTGCCACCTGACGCGCCGCCGCGCGGGCCAGCTGGTTCGACTTACCTTCAACGAAGTTATCAAAGGTGTGCTTAACATTGACGTTAGAGCGATAGGAAGGCTCGGCAGGCGCCGGGACGTTATCCCATCCTGCACGCGGTGCCGGGGCAACGCGCGGGGTATGAACCTGGGCCATCTGGGCCGGGGCGCTGACGTTCGCCGTCTCTCTTAAGGTCTGGGTGACGGGCTTAGTGCCAACCTCAAAGCGCAGCTGCGGGGCATCAGAGCCGCAGAAATCATTCAGCAGACCGTTGATGTTATTGAGGTATTTATCTCTAACCCAATCAAGTACGAAACGATTTGGCGCATACAGTGCCAGCGTGTTATCGCTTAGTTCCGCCTGCAATGGGCGGATCCACATGCTGAATTCTGTGGCTGGTAACTCATCCTGCAATCGGGCAAGACATTGCTGCCAAAGCGAAAGTGACACGGCGGACTCCACTCGAAAAAAGTCGATACACATCATCCTCCAGGCAAACCTGCAGGCTACCTCTGACGATCCTGCCGCCAGTGAAACTGAATACTGTCGGGGGACTCATTCAGTTGCTGCAAAGATGCAGCCCGAACAATGCTGTGTATAAGATTAAAAATTCGTGATTTTTGGCACACGTCGAAAAGACCCGATGCAAGCGGGTGACGTGCGAACCGCTATCTGCGGTTTTCAACGGCGCCCTTCAGACGCGGTGCTGAAATGACGCGGTTACTTTCCCCTTTTACGATCCACCGATCGCGATCGGGCCGAGGATCATAGCGTAAACTGCGCCAGAGATCTTCTGTTTCTCACAGATTCTTCCCGATTTATCCACAGGGTGGATCCAGAAGCGCTAAGTGTAAACGATCCCGATAAAGAGAAGGCACGATTTCCTTCGCATATTGGAAAAATTAATGACTAGCGACAAATTTCTGCTTAAATGATCTAACAAAGATCCAGGATGATCCTTGCGCTTTAATGGGCAGGCCGTATAATCCCCCACCCGGCATGTTCTGCGCGAATTTTGGTGAAGGACGCTGCTCATTTACCGGGCGAAAAACTGCGGTGATACGTGGTTTTTTACGCGGTAAATAAGGAAAGAGAATTGACTCCGGAGTGTACAATTATTACAATCCGGCCTCTTTAATCACCCATGGCTTCGGTGTCCATCGTTCGATTTTCGTTCGGATATCCAATAAAGCCATTGAATTTATTCAAGTTTAGGTAGAAATCGCCATGAAACGCACTTTTCAACCGTCTGTACTGAAGCGCAACCGTTCTCACGGCTTCCGTGCTCGTATGGCTACTAAAAATGGTCGTCAGGTTCTGGCACGTCGTCGTGCTAAAGGCCGTTCTCGTCTGACCGTTTCTAAGTAATAAAGCTAACCCCTCGAGTGGTTAAGCTAGCATTTCCCAGGGAGTTACGTTTGTTAACTCCCACTCATTTCACATTCGTCTTCCAGCAGCCACAACGGGCTGGCACGCCGCAAATCACCATTCTCGGCCGCCTGAATTCGCTGGGGCATCCCCGTATCGGTCTCACCGTCGCCAAGAAAAACGTCAAACGCGCACATGAACGCAATCGGATTAAACGTCTGACGCGTGAAAGTTTCCGTTTACGTCAGCATGAACTCCCGCCAATGGATTTCGTGGTGGTGGCAAAGAGAGGGGTTGCCGACCTCGATAACCGTGCTCTCTCGGAAGCGTTGGAAAAATTATGGCGCCGCCATTGTCGCCTGGCTCGCGGGTCCTGATAGGCCTTATCAGGGTCTATCAGCGCCTGATTAGTCCGCTACTCGGGCCACATTGTCGTTTCACGCCAACCTGTTCTCAATACGGAATTGAGGCATTGCGCAGGTTTGGAGTGATAAAAGGCAGTTGGTTGACAGTGAAACGCGTATTAAAATGCCACCCTTTACACCCTGGTGGTGACGACCCCGTCCCGCCTGGACCATTTGATACCAGAGAACACTAACGATGGATTCGCAACGCAATCTCCTTATCATCGCTTTGTTGTTCGTGTCTTTCATGATCTGGCAAGCCTGGGAGCAGGATAACAATCCTCAAGCCCAGCAGCAGACCACGCAGACTACGACCACAGCAGCGGGTAGCGCCGCAGACCAGGGCGTACCGGCCAGTGGCCAAGGGAAACTGATTACGGTTAAAACTGATGTGCTTGAGCTGACTATCAACACTCGCGGTGGTGATATTGAGCAAGCGCTGCTTCCGGCTTACCCGAAAGCGCTGAAATCTGACGAACCGTTCCAGTTACTGGAAACCACCCCACAGTTTGTCTATCAGGCACAGAGCGGCTTAACCGGTCGTGATGGCCCGGATAACCCGGCTAACGGTCCGCGTCCGCTGTATAACGTCGATAAAGATGCGTTTGTGATGGCCGATGGCCAGAACGAAATCGTCATTCCACTGACCTATACCGATAAAGCAGGCAACGTCTTCACCAAAACCTTCACCCTGAAACGCGGTGATTATGCGGTGAACGTCAGCTATGACGTGAAGAACGCCAGCGAGAAACCGCTGGAAGTCTCTACCTTCGGTCAGCTGAAGCAGACGGCAGCACTGCCAACCAGTCGCGATACACAGTCTGGTGGCCTGTCTACAATGCACACCTTCCGTGGCGCAGCGTACTCAACGTCTGATTCGAAATACGAAAAATATAAATTCGATACCATCGTTGATAACGAGAACCTGAACACCAACACCAAAAACGGTTGGGTTGCCATGCTGCAGCAGTACTTCACTACTGCATGGGTTCCACAGAACAACGGTACCAATAACTTCTACACCGCTAACCTCGGTAACGGCGTAGTGGCTATCGGCTACAAATCTCAGCCGGTTCTGGTACAGCCAGGTCAGGCAGATAAACTGCAGAGCACCCTGTGGGTCGGCCCAGCAATTCAGGATAAAATGGCTGCCGTTGCACCGCACCTGGATCTGACCGTTGACTACGGCTGGCTGTGGTTCATCTCTCAGCCGCTGTTCAAATTGCTGAAGTGGATCCATAGCTTCCTGGGTAACTGGGGCTTCTCCATCATCGTTATCACCTTTATCGTTCGTGGCATCATGTACCCGCTGACCAAAGCGCAGTACACCTCCATGGCGAAGATGCGTATGCTGCAGCCTAAGATTCAGGCAATGCGTGAGCGTCTGGGCGACGACAAACAGCGTCAAAGCCAGGAAATGATGGCCCTGTATAAAGCGGAAAAAGTTAACCCACTGGGTGGCTGCTTCCCGCTGATTATCCAGATGCCAATCTTCCTTGCGCTGTACTACATGCTGAGCGCCTCGGTTGAACTGCGTCATGCGCCGTTTATCCTGTGGATCCACGACCTGTCTGCACAAGACCCGTACTACATCCTGCCGATCATCATGGGCGCGACGATGTTCTTCATTCAGAAGATGTCTCCGACGACCGTGACCGACCCGATGCAGCAGAAGATCATGACCTTCATGCCGGTCATCTTCACGGTGTTCTTCCTGTGGTTCCCATCTGGTCTGGTGGTGTACTACATCGTCAGCAACCTGGTCACCATCATTCAGCAACAGCTGATTTACCGTGGTCTGGAAAAACGTGGCCTGCATAGCCGCGAGAAGAAAAAATCCTGATTCGGTTGAGCACGAGCTAAAATGGAAGGCGGTCGAATGACCGCCTTTTTTTATTGCGACACAGTAGAGACAAACCATGAGCCAAAACGACACTATCGTCGCCCAGGCCACCCCACCGGGACGCGGTGGTGTGGGCATTCTGCGCATCTCCGGCCTGAAGGCGAGAGATGTCGCGCAGGCGATGCTGGGCAAACTGCCTAAACCGCGCTACGCCGATTACCTGCCGTTCAAAGACAGCGACGGCAGCGCGCTGGATCAGGGCATTGCGCTATGGTTCCCAGGCCCAAACTCGTTCACCGGTGAAGACGTGCTGGAGCTTCAGGGCCACGGCGGCCCGGTGATCCTCGATCTGCTGCTAAAACGTATTCTGACGCTGCCGGGCGTACGCATTGCCAACCCGGGGGAGTTTTCCGAGCGCGCGTTTTTAAACGATAAGCTCGACCTGGCGCAGGCAGAAGCTATTGCCGACCTGATTGACGCCAGCTCTGAACAGGCAGCACGCTCCGCGCTGAACTCGCTTCAGGGGGCCTTCTCGGCACGTGTTAACCACCTTGTGGAAGCCCTCACTCACCTGCGCATCTACGTTGAAGCGGCGATCGACTTCCCGGACGAGGAGATCGATTTCCTCTCCGACGGTAAAATCGAAGCGCAGTTGAATGCGGTGATGGGCGATCTCGACGCCGTGCGCGCCGAAGCGCGTCAGGGCAGCCTGCTGCGCGAAGGAATGAAGGTGGTGATTGCTGGCCGCCCGAACGCCGGAAAATCGAGCCTGTTGAACGCCCTGGCGGGCCGTGAAGCGGCTATCGTCACCGACATCGCGGGCACCACCCGCGACGTACTGCGCGAACATATCCATATTGACGGCATGCCGCTGCATATCATCGATACCGCCGGTCTGCGCGACGCCAACGATGAAGTGGAGCGTATCGGCATCGAGCGTGCCTGGCAGGAAATTGAGCAGGCCGACCGCGTGCTGTTTATGGTCGACGGCACGACGACCGACGCCACCGACCCTGCTGACATCTGGCCGGACTTTATCGCCCGTCTGCCGGCAAACCTGCCGATCACCGTGGTACGTAACAAGGCCGATATCACCGGCGAAACGCTGGGGCTAAGTGAAGTAAATGGCCACTTACTTGTGCGCCTCTCCGCGCGTACCGGTGAAGGCGTCGACGTGCTGCGTAACCATCTCAAACAGAGCATGGGCTTCGAAAACAACATGGAAGGCGGCTTCCTGGCGCGTCGTCGCCACCTGCAGGCGCTTTCCGATGCCGCCGAACACCTCCAGCAGGGTAAAGCCCAGCTGCTTGGTGCCTGGGCCGGAGAGCTGCTGGCAGAAGAGCTGCGCCTGGCGCAGCAGAGCCTGAGTGAGATTACCGGGGAATTTACGTCTGACGATCTACTGGGGCGGATTTTCTCCAGCTTCTGTATTGGTAAGTAGTTTTGCCAGATAGCAGCTATGGCTTATCGGGCCTACGCGACATGTAGGCCCGATAAGCCAGGCACTACCAGGCAACCGATTTTCCTAACAGGAAATCACTGTTGTCCAAATGGCAACTCGTGTCATCGCACGCGCCCCAGTATGCTGAGCGCCACATTTCTCGTGAGGTCGCCATGACACGCTTTCTCGTCTGCTGTTTTGCCCTGGTTTTACTCTATCCCGCCGGTATTGATATGTACCTGGTGGGATTACCGCGTATCGCCGCTGATTTACAGGCCAGCGAAGCGCAGCTACACATCGCGTTTTCGGTCTATCTGGCCGGGATGGCAACCGCGATGCTGTTCGCCGGGAAGGTGGCGGACCAATCGGGCCGCAAGCCGGTAGCGATTGTCGGGGCGCTGATCTACATCGCCGCTTCCGCTATCTGTTCGCTGGCGGAAAGCGGCCCCCCCTTCCTGGTGGGGCGTTTTATTCAGGGGATCGGGGCTGGCTGTTGCTACGTCGTGGCGTTCGCTATCCTGCGCGATACGCTCGACGATCGCTTGCGGGCCAAGGTGCTGTCGCTGCTTAATGGCATCACCTGCATCGTGCCGGTACTCGCACCGGTGCTGGGGCACCTGATTATGCTCAAATATCCGTGGCAGAGTCTGTTCTACACGATGATTGGCATGGGAGTGGTGGTCTTCCTGCTGTCGGTGTTTGTGCTGCGAGAATCGCGCCCGGCGACGCTACCTGCCTCGGCAGGCCATACGCCGGGAGCCGAGTCGTTGATAAATCGCTTTTTCCTCAGCCGTCTGGCGATCACCACGCTGAGCGTGTCGGTGATCCTCACCTTCGTAAACACCTCACCGGTGCTGCTGATGGAGGTCATGGGCTTTGACCGTGGCGAATATGCCACGACCATGGCGATGACCGCAGGCGTCAGCATGGCGGTGTCATTCTCAACGCCGTTCGCTCTGAGCCTATTTAAACCCCGCACTCTCATGCTGGCATCGCAGGTGCTTTTTCTGGCGGCGGGGATTGTGCTCACGCTTGCCGGTACACACGCCGTTACGCTCTTCGGGCTGACCTTAATTTGCGCAGGGTTCTCGGTAGGCTTTGGCGTTGCCATGAGTCAGGCGCTGGGGCCATTCTCGCTGCGGGCAGGGGTTGCCAGTTCGGCGCTGGGTATTGCTCAGGTCTGCGGTTCGTCGCTGTGGATATGGCTGTCGGCCATCCTGGGTCTTGATGCGCTGAATATGCTGATCGGGATTCTGATTGGCTGTAGCATAGTGTGCATACTGCTGATTATCTCAGTGGCTCCTAACCGGTCTGCGCCAACACATGAAGAAGCCCCTCTCCAGTCTCGATCTTAATTTACTGCTATGCCTCCAGCTTCTGATGCAGGAGCGCAGCGTTACCAAAACCGCCAAACGGATGAACGTCACGCCGTCGGCGGTCAGTAAGTCGCTGTCGAAGCTGCGAGCCTGGTTTGACGATCCGCTGTTTGTGAACACCCCGCTTGGGCTGACGCCGACGCCGCTGATGGTCAGCATGGAGCAAAGCCTGGCCGAGTGGATGCAGATGGGCAATCAGTTGCTGGATAAACCGCATCACGAAACGCCACGCGGGCTGAAGTTCGACCTGGTCGCCGAAACGCCGCTGGTAATGATCATGTTCAACCAACTCTCCAGCCAGATTTATCAGCGCTACCCGCAGGCGACCATCAAAGTGCGTAACTGGGACTATGATTCGCTGGATGCGATTATTCGCGGTGAAGTCGATATCGGCTTCACCGGGCGTGAAAGTCATCCCCGCTCACGCGAGCTGCTGAGCCTGCTGCCGCTGTCGATAGACTACGAGGTACTGTTTACCGACCTGCCCTGGGTCTGGCTGCGTGAGGACCATCCAGCGCTTCAGGAAGAGTGGAATCTGGAAACATTCCTGCGCTACCCGCACATCAGTATCTGCTGGGAACAAAGCGATACCTGGGCGCTGGACGACGTATTGCAGGAGATGGGGCGCGAGCGCCATATCGCGCTCAGCCTGCCGGGCTTTGAACAGTCACTGTTTATGGCCGCCCAACCGGATCACCAGATGATCGCCACCGCGCCACGCTACTGCCAGCATTATAACCAACTGCACAACCTGCCTTTAGTGCCTCGCCCGCTACCGTTTGATGCCGTGCAGCGGGAAAAACTGCAGGTGCCGTTTACCCTACTCTGGCATAAACGAAATAGTCACAACCCGAAAATTATTTGGCTCCGTGATACCCTCAAAGCCTTATATCTCGCTGTTTCCTGACTCATTATTCGTAAAAATAATACGTTTCAGTTAGGGCGAAGTGTAAAAGTCGCGTAATACCCCTTTTCAATCGCACTTTTAGGCAGTAAAACCTGATCATAACTGGCGTAAATGTTACTCTCGTCATATCCACAGTCCATTAATCACGGAGCGAAAAATGGCGACGCACTTTGCAAGAGGGATCCTTAAGGACGGACATCTACTATCGGTCAGGCTCTCATCCACCAGCCATAATATTGCGCGCCAGCTGCCGGCCCATCGCCGGACCCGCTACCTGGCTTCCCGCGCTTTGCTGGCGGAATTGCTGTTTATGCTGTATGGCATTAGCGAACTGCCTGAAATCGAGACTCAGGAAGAAGGTAAACCGTACTTTAAGGACAGCCATCTGCCTGATTTTTCTATCGCTTATGCTGGTAACATCGTCGGCGTAGCCCTCACCACTGAAGGCCAGTGCGGCCTCGATATGGAACTGCTGCGCACGCTGCGCAATACCCCGCAGGCCACGATGATGGAAAGCTACCGCTTTACCAGCAATGAGAATCTGTGGATCAACAACCAGAACGATCCACATGAAGCGCGCGCACAGCTCATCACGCTGCGTCAGAGCGTCCTCAAGCTGTCAGGTGACGTTCACCACGACTCCCCTCAGACGCTCCAGCTACTGCCCGGCTCAGGCCGCCTGCGTTCGGCATTAACCGATCAGCTTGAAGTCATCTGCGATGCCGAAGACGTGCTGGTCTGGTCGCTGGCCGCTTCACCGTCTATCGACAAACTCAAGGTTTGGGAGTTTGATGGTAAGCACGGCTGGCGTAGCCTGCCTGATGCCCAGACCCGGGCCAACGAACCTTCGGCACGCCTGATGAGATTCACCAGCCTACCGGCGGAGAAAGCGCTTATACTCAATTGATTCGGCTGGATTTCAGCCGCCATGATGGAAAAGGAGTAGTCATGTCTGAAACATTGAACGTTGTGACGTTACTGGGAAGCCTGCGCAAAGGCTCATTCAACGGTATGGTGGCGCGCACCCTGCCTAAAATCGCCCCGGCGGGCATGTCCGTTTCCGCACTGCCGTCGATTGGCGATATCCCGCTGTATGACGCGGACCTCCAGCAGGAAGACGGTTTCCCGCAAAGCGTGGAAGCGCTGGCAGAACAGATTCGCCAGGCCGACGGCGTGGTTATCGTTACGCCAGAGTACAACTATTCTGTGCCGGGTGGCCTGAAGAACGCTATCGACTGGCTCTCTCGTCTGCCGGATCAGCCGCTTTCAGGTAAACCGGTCCTGATTCAGACCAGCTCAATGGGCGCTATCGGCGGCGCGCGCTGCCAGTATCATCTGCGCCAGATTCTGGTGTTCCTGGATGCAATGGTCATGAACAAGCCGGAGTTTATGGGCGGCGTGATTCAGAATAAGGTCGACCCGCAGCTGGGTGAAGTGATTGAACAAGGGACGTTGGATCATTTGACCGGTCAGTTGACCGCATTTGGCGAGTACATTCAGCGCGTTAAAGCGTAAGTGCGGGCTGATGCCCTCACCCTGGCCCTCTCCCACAGGGAGAGGGTACAAACACTAAAGCCCTTTTCGATGAAAAGGGCTTACTGTTTATTTTGCGTCAATAAACACAATCTTCAGAATAAACAGCAGTGCGACAACAATCACGCACGGGCTGAGGTCGCGGAAACGACCGGTACCGATTTTCATCACGCAGTAAGAGATGAAGCCCAGCGCAATACCTTCTGTGATTGAGAAGCTGAACGGCATCATCACCGCGGTAATAAACGCAGGAACCGCTTCGGTCAGGTCATCCCACTTCACGCGAGACAGGCTGGATGTCATCAGGACACCCACGTAAATCAGCGCGCCCGCAGCCGCATAGCCCGGCACCATACCCGCCAGCGGCGACAGGAAGATAACCAGCAGGAACAGCAGACCAACCACTACCGCCGTCAGACCGGTACGACCGCCCACGGACACGCCGGAAGAAGATTCGATATACGCGGTGACGGAAGAGGTGCCGATAAAAGAGCCAGCAACCGAGGAGACGCTATCGACAAACAGCGCCTGCTTCATACGTGGGAACTTACCTTTGGCATCGGCCAGACCGGCTTTGTCAGTCACGCCAATCAGCGTACCGGAGGAGTCAAACAGGTTTACCAGCATGAAGGAGAAGATAACGCCCGCCAGACCCAGGTTGAAGGAGCCCGCCAGGTCAACATGACCGACCACAGTGGTAATGCTCGGCGGCGCAGAAACGATGCCGCTGTAGTGCACATCACCCAGCATCCAGCCCAGCAGCGTAGTTACCACGATAGAAACCAGCACCGCTGCGTGAATGTTGCGGGAAGCCAGAATCGCAATGATAAAGAAGCCCAGCACGCCCAGCAGTACGCTGTGAGAGGTCAGGTTACCGATAGAGACCAGCGTGTCCTGGTTTGCCACGATAACGCCGGCGTTTTTCAAGCCCATCATACCGATGAACAGACCGATACCGCTGGTGATACCTACGCGCAGGCTCACCGGGATATTGGCAATCATCCAGTAACGCACGCGGAAAATCGTCAACAGCAGCAGACCGATTGCGCCCCAGAAGATAGCGCCCATACCGACCTGCCACGGCAGGCCCATCGCCTGCACGACGACGAACGCGAAGAACGCGTTCAAGCCCATTGCCGGTGCCAGTGCGACCGGCAGGTTGGCAAAGATGCCCATCAGAATACTGCCCAGCGCCGCGATCAGGCAGGTAGTAACAAACACTGCGCTGGTGTCCATGCCAGCTACGCCAAGAATTTGCGGGTTAACGAAAACGATGTAGACCATCGTCAGGAAGGTCGTGAAACCGGCGATCACTTCGGTACGTGCCGTCGTGCCGTGCTCGCGCAGTTTAAACACGCGCTCCAGAATCCCCTGACCGGAAGCCGGGGTGGTGTGTTGTTGACTCATTATTAATTTCCGCAGACATGGAAGGAAAATTCGTCGCTATCCTATACCAAAATGCGACAATAGGCGCGGTTGCGAGATACTTTTTTTCATTGATTTTGCTTATACGGCAACGATTGCGTCTCTCAATTCGGCATTACGTAAACGTTAAACTTGTTAAAAAGGAAATGACATGTCCGGAGTTGAAGCGGTTTTTTTCGACTGTGACGGTACGCTGGTAGACAGCGAAGTGATCTGTTCACGGGCCTACGTCCATATGTTTAAAACATTTGGCATCACGCTCGATCTGGAAGAGATTTTTAAACGTTTCAAGGGCGTAAAGCTCTACGAGATTATCGACATCATCAACGATGAGCACGGCACTCAGTTGGAAAAAGCGGAGTTAGAACCGGTTTACCGCGCCGAGGTCGCACGCCTGTTCGACACCGAGCTGGAGGTGATTGCCGGGGCGAATGCGTTGCTCGACGCGGTTAGCGTACCGATGTGCGTCGTGTCGAACGGCCCGGTCAGCAAAATGCAGCATTCGCTCGGCAAGCTGCACATGCTGCACCATTTCCCGGATAAGCTGTTCAGCGGCTACGATATCCAACGCTGGAAGCCAGACCCGGCGCTGATGCACCATGCGGCGAAGGCAATGAATGTGGACGTGGAGAAGTGCATTCTGGTGGATGACTCTTCCGCTGGCGCGCAGTCGGGGATTGATGCGGGCATGGAGGTGTTCTACTTCTGTGCAGATCCGCACAACAAACCGATCGTTCACCCGAAGGTGACGACGTTTACCGATCTGGCGGAACTGCCTGCACTGTGGAAAGCACGCGGCTGGGACATTACGCGATAGAAAACAAAAAACCTGCCGCGGCAGGTTTTTTTACGCTATTGAAGCAATCACTCTTTCGGGTCTTTCCCCGCCAGCAGCTTATCCAGCTCATCGCCGCCCACGTGACGGAAATCTTGCCCCTTCACGAAGTAGAAGATGTATTCGCAGATATTCTGGCAGCGGTCACCGATACGCTCGATAGAGCGCGCACAGAACAGCGCGGTCAGCACGCTTGGAATGGTGCGCGAGTCTTCCATCATATAGGTCATCAGCTGGCGCACGATGCCTTCATATTCCTGGTCAACTTTCTTATCTTCACGATAGATACGTACCGCTTCGTCGAGGTCCATACGCGCGAACGCGTCCAGCACGTCATGCAGCATCTGCACGGTGTGGCGGCCCAGCGATTCCAGGCTGACCAGCAGCGGCTGGTGCTGCTGGGAGAATTTCTCCAGCGCGGTGCGACAGATTTTATCCGCAACGTCACCAATACGTTCCAGCTCGGCGATGGTTTTAATAATCGCCATCACCAGACGCAGATCGCTCGCGGTTGGCTGGCGCTTGGCGATGATGCGCACGCAGGCTTCATCAATCGCCACTTCCATCATATTGACGTGCTTATCGCCGTCGATGACGCGCTTTGCCAGTTCACTATCCTGGTTGTGCATGGCGGTAATCGCATCAGACAACTGCTGCTCTACCATGCCGCCCATGGTCATCACCTGGGTGCGGATGCTTTCCAGTTCTGCGTTGAACTGGCCGGAAATATGTTTATTAAGGTTTAAATTATCCATCATTTCTCCAAATGCCCAAAAGATTTCGAGCGAGAACAAGGTGGCAACTGCGCGAATCCCCGGGAGCGTAGTCTACTACGTGACCGGGGTGAGCAAAGGCAGCCAACGCGGTTATCGCTTGAAAGCTGAAGGGCATCAACCGTAGCGGCCAGTAATGTAATCTTCAGTTTGTTTCTTCGCAGGCTTGGTGAACAGATCGTCCGTGTTACTGAACTCAATCAACTCGCCCAGGTACATAAATGCCGTGTGGTCGGAGCAACGTGCAGCCTGCTGCATGTTGTGAGTCACGATCACCACGGTGTAGTCCTCTTTCAGCTCGGTAATCAGCTCTTCGATACGCCCGGTGGAGATCGGGTCAAGAGCGGAACACGGCTCATCCAGCAGCAGAACTTCTGGGCGAATCGCGATACCACGCGCGATGCACAGACGCTGCTGCTGACCACCGGAGAGAGAGTACCCGCTCTGGTGCAGTTTATCCTTGGTTTCGTTCCATAATGCGGCCTTGGTCAAAGCCCACTGCACGCGTTCGTCCATATCGGTGCGGGAGAGCTTTTCAAACAGGCGCACGCCGAAGGCGATGTTGTCGTAAATCGACATCGGGAACGGTGTTGGCTTCTGGAACACCATACCCACTTTGGCACGCAGCAGGGCGATATCCTGGGTATTGGTGAGAATATTATCGCCATCCAGCAGAATTTCGCCTTCTGCGCGCTGCTCCGGGTACAGTTCAAACATCTTGTTGAAGGTACGCAGCAGCGTCGATTTACCGCAGCCTGACGGGCCGATAAACGCCGTTACCTGGTTTTTGGCGATATCCAGGTTGATGTTCTTCAGGGCATGGAATTTGCCGTAGTAGAAGTTCAGGTCACGTACTGAAATTTTACCCGGAGTTGTGTTCACCATACTCATCTCAATCTCTTCCTCATCCAGCGCCGCCGTCGTTGGCCGCGCCGTAAAAAATTAACCGTGTTTCTTCTTCGCGAAAATAACGCGCGCCAGAATGTTCAGCAGCAGTACGCACAGAGTGATAATCAGCACCCCGGCCCAGGCCAGTTGCTGCCACTCAGCAAACGGGCTCATCGCAAATTTAAAGATGGTCACCGGCAGGTTGGCGATGGGCTGCATCATGTCGGTGCTCCAGAACTGGTTGGAGAGCGCGGTAAACAGCAGCGGGGCCGTTTCACCGGCGATACGCGCAATAGCCAGCAGGATACCGGTCATAATCCCGGAGATAGACGCTTTCAGCGTAATCGCAGAGATCATCTTCCACTTCGGCGTGCCCAGCGCGTAGGCTGCTTCACGCAGGCTATCCGGCACCAGTTTCAGCATGTTCTCGGTGGTACGAATAACGATAGGCACCTGCAGCAGCGCCAGCGCAATCACGCCCGCCCAGCCGGAGAAGTGCTGCATCTGCGCCACCACGATGGTGTAGACGAACAGGCCGACCACGATGGAGGGTGCGGAGAGCAGAATATCGTTAATAAAGCGAATCACTTCAGCAAGCCAGGATTTACGCCCGTACTCCGCCAGATAGATGCCTGCCATAATGCCCAGTGGGGTACCGATAACGGTCGACCACAGGATCAGCAGGCCGCTGCCCGCCAGGGCGTTAGCCAGGCCACCGCCAGCCGTGTTTGGCGGCGGCGTCATTTCGGTAAACAGCGCCAGCGACATACCGTCGATGCCGCGGGTAATGGTCGCCATCAGGATCCACACCAGCCAGAACAGGCCGAAGATCATGGTAGCCATCGACAGCGTCAGCGCAATGCGGTTCTTCATGCGGCGACGCGCCTGCATCTTGCGGCGAGACTCCGCCAGCGCAGCGGTGCTTTGCATTTCCAGCGTCGTCATTAGCGTGCCCCCTCGTTTTTCGCCAGGCGCATAATCATGAACTTCGATGCCGCCAGCACGATAAAGGTAATCGCAAACAGGATAAGACCCAGTTCCATCAGCGCGGAGACATGCAGGCCAGATTCCGCTTCGGCGAATTCGTTCGCCAGTGCGGAGGTAATGCTGTTGCCCGGCATATACAGCGATGCGCTGTCGAGCTGGTAGGTGTTACCGATGATAAAGGTTACTGCCATCGTTTCACCCAACGCGCGGCCCAGGCCGAGCATCACGCCGCCTATGACCCCGTTTTTGGTGAACGGCAGAACGATACGCCAGATAACTTCCCAGGTGGTGCAGCCGATACCGTAGGCCGACTCTTTCATCATCACCGGGGTTTGTTCGAACACATCGCGCATAACGGCGGAGATATACGGGATGATCATGATGGCGAGGATAACCCCAGCCGCCAGGATACCGATACCAAACGCCGGGCCGGAGAACAGTGCACCGACAAACGGGATGTTAGAAAGGATATTGCCGACTGGCTCCTGGAAGTAGGTCGCGAACAGCGGAGCAAAGATAAATAGCCCCCACATGCCGTAAACGATGCTGGGAATGGCCGCCAGCAGTTCAATCGCGATACCTAACGGGCGTTTCAGCCAGTTGGGTGCCAGTTCAGTCAGGAAGAGTGCGATACCGAAGCTCACCGGAACGGCGATCAGCAGCGCGATAAAGGAGGTCACGAGCGTACCGTAAATCGGTACCAGCGCACCGTAGATGTCGTTAGGCGCATCCCACTCTTTGGTCCACAGGAAGGCGAAGCCGAACTTCTCCATACTTGGCCAAGAAGAGATGATCAGAGAGACGATAATCCCACCCAACATCAATAGCACAATCAGCGCAGCCAGTCTTACCAGCGCGCTGAATATCATGTCACCCTTTTTACCCGGTGGGTTAAAAGCAGGCTTAGTTGCAGCCATAAATCACTCTTTCCAGTTTAAAATCCGCCACGACGCTTACACGTTGCCCGGCGTTTCCGCCGGGCTACCGTAATCAGTACAGCGCTTTACCGCTGCTGTCTTTCACGTTGGTCTTCCATGCAGCACGAACCTGCTCAACCACGCTCTGAGGCAGAGTGGCGTAATCAAGCTCGTTCGCCTGTTTGCCGCCGTTTTTATACGCCCAGTCAAAGAACTTCAGCACTTCAGCACCTTGCTCAGGTTTCTGCTGCTGTTTATGAACCAGGATGAAGGTGGTGGAGGTAATCGGCCACGCGTTGTCACCTTTCTGGTTAGTCAGGTCCTGCGCGAAGGATTTGCTCCAGTCAACGCCTTTAGCAGCGTTAGCAAAGTTGTCTTCAGTCGGGCTAACCGGCTTGCCATCGGCAGAAACCAGTTTGGTGTAAGCCAGGTTGTTCTGCTTAGCGTAAGCATATTCAACGTAGCCGATGGAGCCTGGCAGACGCTGTACGAATGCCGCGATACCGTCGTTACCTTTACCGCCCAGACCGGTTGGCCAGTTTACGGTAGAGCCCGCGCCAATTTTGGATTTCCACTCTTCGTTCACTTTAGACAGGTAGCTGGTGAACACGAAAGAGGTACCGGAACCATCAGCACGACGCACAACGGCGATGTTCTGAGAAGGCAGCTTAACGCCCGGGTTCAGTTTGGTGATGGCAGCGTCATCCCACTTCTTGATTTTACCCAGGTAGATGTCGCCCAGGGTTTTACCGTCAAGCACCAGCTCGCCGGATTTCAGGCCAGGGATGTTAACAGCCAGAACCACACCGCCGATAACGGTCGGGAACTGGAACAGGCCTTCCTGAGCCAGTTTGTCGTCAGACAGCGGAGCATCAGATGCGCCGAAATCAACGGTGTTAGCGGTAATTTGTTTTACGCCACCGGAGGAGCCGATACCCTGGTAGTTTACTTTGCTACCGGTCTCTTTCTGATAGGTATCTGCCCATTTGGCATACACTGGCGCCGGGAAGGTTGCACCAGCACCCGTCAGGCTTGCTGCTGCAAAAGCAGAGAAAGCGCTCATCGATAAGGTCGCGGCGACAACAGTTGCGACAGTGGTACGCATAACTTTCATAATGTCTCCTGCAAGAATCCGTAAATGATTGTTTAGTGGCTACGAGGAGCAAAATAGGACAATCAGGTGACAGTTATATGTAAGGTTTATTACAGTTTAATGACAACGAAAACCACGCGAAAAACAATATTATTAAATCATTATAAATCATCATGTTATAAAAATAATTTACAATTAAATTACGGCAAGATTTTCTTTTTATGACAGCAAAAAAATCATGCTTTATGACAGTTTCTGATGACAAAAAAAATCCGGCTGTGCCTGAGGCAGAGCCGGATCGTTTTGACTAACCGAACTTATTCGACGGTAACCGACTTCGCCAGGTTACGCGGCTGGTCCACATCGGTGCCTTTGATCAGCGCCACGTGGTAAGCCAGCAGTTGCAGCGGCACGGTGTAGAAAATAGGTGCAATCACCTCTTCCACGTGCGGCATCTCGATGATGTGCATATTGTCGCTGTTGCTGAACGCCGCATCACGGTCGGCAAACACGTACAGCTCACCGCCGCGCGCGCGCACCTCTTCAATGTTGGACTTCAGTTTTTCCAGCAGTTCGTTATTCGGTGCGACGACGATAACCGGCATGTCCGCGTCGATAAGCGCCAGCGGGCCGTGTTTCAGCTCGCCTGCGGCATACGCTTCCGCGTGAATGTAGGAGATCTCTTTGAGCTTCAGCGCACCTTCAAGGGCAATCGGGTACTGATCGCCACGGCCCAGGAACAGCGCGTGATGCTTGTCGGAGAAATCTTCTGCAAGCGCTTCAATACGTTTGTCCTGAGACAGCATCTGCTCGATGCGGCTTGGCAGCGCCTGCAGCGCATGAACAATCTCATGCTCCACGGACGCATCCGCCCCTTTCAGGCGCGCCATCTTCGCCACCAGCATCAGCAGAACCGTCAGCTGGGTGGTGAATGCTTTAGTGGACGCCACGCCAATTTCAGCCCCGGCGTTGGTCATAATCGCCAGATCGGACTCACGCACCAGCGATGAACCCGCGACGTTACAAACCGCCAGCGAGCCCAGGTAACCCAGCTCTTTGGTCAAACGCAGGCCAGCCAGCGTATCGGCGGTTTCGCCAGACTGCGACAGGGTAATCACCAGGCTGTTCGGGCGAACGGCAGATTTGCGATAGCGGAATTCCGAGGCAATTTCGACGTCACACGGCATGCCCGCCAGTGATTCAAACCAGTAGCGCGCGACCATCCCTGAGTTATAGGAGGTGCCGCAGGCGATAATCTGGATATGCTCAACGCGAGAAAGCAGCGCATCGGCCTGTGGGCCCAGCTCGCTGAGATCCACTTCGCCGTGGCTGATACGCCCGGTTAAGGTGTTTTTGATGGCGTTCGGCTGTTCGTAGATCTCTTTCTGCATGTAGTGGCGATAGATACCTTTATCGCCCGCGTCATATTGCAGGTTAGATTCGATCTCCTGACGCTTCACGCTGGCACCGGACTTATCGAATACCGCAACCGAACGGCGCGTTACTTCGGCAATATCGCCCTCTTCGAGGAAGATAAAGCGACGGGTCACCGGCAACAGCGCCAGTTGGTCAGAAGCGATAAAGTTCTCACCCATGCCGAGGCCGATAACCAGCGGGCTACCGGAACGCGCGGCCAGCAGCGTGCTTGGGTCGCGAGAGTCCATGATAACCGTGCCGTAAGCACCACGCAGCTGCGGAATAGCGCGCAGCACGGCTTCACGCAGAGTACCGCCCTGTTCCATCTCCCAGTGCACCAGGTGAGCGATCACCTCGGTGTCGGTCGCTGAAACAAAAACATAGCCACGCGCCTGCAGCATTTCGCGCAGCGGTTCATGGTTTTCGATGATGCCGTTATGCACCACCGCAATGTGGTCAGAAACATGCGGATGCGCGTTGCCTTCCGACGGTTCGCCGTGGGTTGCCCAGCGGGTGTGAGCAATACCGGTACCGCCCACCAGCGGATGTTCTTCCGCGGCTTGCGACAGCATCTGGACTTTCCCCAGACGACGCAGGCGGGTCATATGACCTTCAGCGTCTACTACGGCCAGACCAGCAGAGTCATAGCCACGGTATTCCAGGCGACGGAGACCTTCGAGAAGGATTTCAGCTACATCACGTTGCGCGACTGCGCCAACAATTCCACACATAGTTTTATATTCCGATTTTGGCATTATGCCATGCGTTGTCGGTCAACCTGTTGCCCGTATTCCGGGCGCCCCGAGCCTTGTAGAGAGTGGGGTTATTTTTATAGGTACTGCTTTTTGGGCGGGAGATTATGTTATCTCCTCACCCATGTAGGCCTGTATCAGGTCTACAGAAATTACTTTTTCTTCACCGGACGCTGCCAGCCTTGCTTGTGTACCTGCGGTACGCGGCTCAGCACCAGTTCGTTATCAGCAACGTCGCGGGTCACGGTGGTACCGGCCGCGATGGTCACGCCTTTGCCAATCGTTACCGGCGCCACCAGCTGGCTGTCGGAACCGACAAAGACGTCGTCGCCAATAATCGTTTTAAACTTGTTGGCGCCATCGTAGTTGCAGGTAATGGTACCCGCGCCGATGTTAACGTTGTCGCCAATTTCCGCATCGCCGAGGTAGGTCAGATGACCGGCTTTTGAGCCTTTACCCAGACGCGCTTTTTTCATTTCGACGAAGTTACCCACGTGTGCGCCTTCCAGCAGCTCAGCGCCAGGACGCAGACGGGCGAACGGGCCGATGGTGCAGGCCGCTTCCAGATGGGCATCTTCCACCACGCTGTACGGGCTGATTTCGCAGTCGTCGCCGATGGTCGCGTTTTTAATCACGCAGCCTGCGCCGATTTTGACGCGATGGCCCAGCACGACGTTGCCTTCAAGGATAACGTTAGTATCAATTTCAACATCGCGCCCATGAGACAAGGTGCCGCGCAGGTCAAAACGCGCCGGGTCACGCAGCATTACGCCTGCCAGCAGCAGTTTTTCTGCCTGCTCGGACTGATAAATACGCTCAAGGCGAGAAAGCTGCAGGCGGTTATTCACGCCGTCAGTTTCACTGATACGCGCCGGGTGAACGGCGGCAATCTCACGGCCTTCGCGGTATGCCATGGCGATGATATCGGTGATATAGAACTCGCCCTGCGCATTGTTATTGTCGAGCTTCGCCAGCCAGCGCTTCAGGTCCGCGCCGTTAGCAATCAGGATACCGGTATTGATTTCCTGAATCTTACGCTGTGCTTCGGTGGCATCTTTGTGCTCAACGATGCCGGTCACTTTGCCGTTCTCACGGGTAATACGGCCATAACCGCTTGGATCGTCCAGCACCACCGTCAGCAGGCCAATTCCGCCCTGCGGCTTGGCTTCACGCAGGCGCTGCAGCGTTTCAACGGAGATCAGCGGCACGTCGCCGTAGAGCATCAGAATATCTTCGTCATCCGCGAAGAACGGCGCAGCCTGCTGCATCGCATGACCGGTGCCCAGCTGTTCAGCCTGCAGCACCCAGTTCAGGTTGTCATCGGATAAAGCTTGCTTCAGTAAATCACCGCCGTGACCGTACACCAGGTGGACCTGGTTCGCGCCAACATGATTCGCGGCATCAATGACATGCTGCACCATCGGCTTGCCGGCCAGGGTATGCAACACTTTTGGAAGATCGGAATACATACGCGTGCCTTTGCCAGCGGCAAGGATCACAACGCTCATGGTACGGTTAGACATAGGTATCCTGTCTGTAGATTAAGTATGAAGTAAAGCGGGTTAACGTTGAAAATTCTACATATTTTTCGCCATGAAATGGCCTGCTGATAAAACGCTCAACATTACCTTTCGCCCTGTTTTTCTTCCCTTATTTTCGTCCATATCAAACGCATTTGTCTCGTAAGAAATCAGCCCAATCGCGGGTTAGCGCGCTATCTCTCTGCTTATATTGTTTTTTTGACACCTGAATAAAGGCCACATCATATTTAAAACACTGTTTTATTTACTCGATATTGTGACGAGCGAAAAAGAAACAGCGTTTTGATTTGTTGATAATTACGGCGCTCAACCATTCAGGAAGATGATATGAAAAAGAAAATACCTCTGGCTCTGACTCTTTGTAGCGCAGCACTCTCCCTCTCGGCACAGGCCCAGGCGCCCCAGCAATGGAAGGCGATCGCTTTTGGGCAATCCACTGACGTTAACTTCTCCTCTAACGTGTTGCCGGAGAAGGTTGGCGTTAACAACGTGACGATTGATGGTAAGACGCTGACCCCGCAGCAAATTGCCTCACTCAGTAAACCTATCACCATTGAAAGCCGCGGCGGTAAGATTGCCAACTCGCACGACGGCCTGACTTTTTTCTACACCACGCTGCCGAGCGATGAGAATTTTGTTCTCTCTGCTACGGTTACCGTCGATCAGTTTGGCCCGGAAAATGGCGCCAAACCGGCCGCTCAGGAAGGGGCTGGACTGCTGGTACGCGATATTATCGGCACGCCTCGTCAGGAGCCGTTGAAAGAGGGCTATGAAGAGTTTCCTGCGGCTTCAAATATGGTGATGAACGCCATCATGACCCAGGATAAAAAAGACGATTATCGCGTTAAGCTACAGGCTATCTCACGCAACGGCATCACCCAACCTTGGGGTAATGCGGGCTCTGAGATTAAAAAGGTGAGCTATAAGGAAGGCGTTGACCTGCGAGAGTCGCCGACCTTCCGCCTTAAGCTCGAGCGAACGAATGAAGGCTTTATTACCGCCTGGGCGCCGGTCGGCAGCGAAGAGTGGGTCATCCAGCAGGTGCCGAATGCCGATCTGATTTCGGTGCAGGATAAAAAGCAGTATTACGTGGGGTTCTTTGCTTCCCGTAATGCGAAAATCACCGTCAGCGACGCCTCTCTGACGACGTCGGCTGCGCAGACCGTGGCCTCGAAGCCGTTTGTGGCAAAATCCTGGCCGGTGGTGATGCAGGTGGCATCAGGCAGCCAGAGTGCAGGCCAGAACTATACCTTACAGGCGCGGGCCAACTACGATGGTCAGTTCTCGGTGCGCCAGAACGAAGTGGTGATCGGGGAGAATAAACCGGTGAAAGCCGGTGAGATGTTTACCCTGCCAACGAAGCTCGCCGAGAGCAACAACTTCCAGATTACCTTTACCCCCACCAGCGGTCGCGATCGTTCGCCGGTTGAACAGCAGCTTTCCGTTAGCCAGCACAAAGCCACGGTAAGCAGTACGCTGTACGCCGCCGCCGACGGTAAAGCCGATGCCAAAGGCACGGCAGAAGCGCCAATGGATCTGGCCACCGCCATCGCGCTTGTACCACCTGGCGGTAAAGTGGTACTGGCGGCAGGTGACTACGCGAAGACCGATATCCCACTCTCCGCAAGCGGCCTTGAAAAGGGTCGTAAAACGCTGGAAGCGGCGGGTAAAGCGGTTATCCGCGGGATGCTGCTGGACGGCCACTACTGGACGATTCGCGGCGTGGATATTACCGACAAAAGCCTGCGTATTCAGGGAAGCCACAACCTTATCGAGAACGTCACCGCCTATCACAATGACGACACCGGCATTCAGATCTCTTCCGTCGATAAGATCGGTCGCCCATTGTGGGCAAGCCATAACCGTGTGGTGAACTCTGAATCTTACAGCAATGAAGATCCGGGTAAGATCAACGCTGACGGTTTTGCGGTGAAGATGCGCGTGGGTGAAGGTAACCGCCTGGAAGGGTGCTACTCGCATGACAATATTGACGACGGTTTCGATCTGTTCAACAAGATTGAGGATGGTGCGAACGGCGTGGTGGTGATTGAGAACTCCATTGCCCGCAACAATACCAGCAACGGCTTTAAACTCGGCGGTGAAGGCCAGCCTGTGGCCCACGAAATTCGCAACAGTATCGCCATGGGCAACCATCTCGATGGTTTCACCGACAACTTCAACCCGGGCAAACTGGTGGTGGTGAACAACGTTGCCGTTGATAACCAGCGCTTTAACTTTATCTTCCGCCCAAGCCCATACGGTGACGCCGCTACTCAGGGTGTGTTCAGCGACAATATTTCGCTGCGCAGTCAGCCGGGGAAATATGACGATGCAGTGGTCGGGAACGTTGATGCCACCAACTACTTCATCGAGAAGGGAAAAAGCGTTAATACCGAAGGAAAGGAACTGCGCGCAGAAGATTTCCAGTCGCTGTCGTTACCGCAGCCGCTGACCCGTAATGCGGACGGGAGCTTTAATACCGGGAATTTCCTGACTAAGGATTAAGAAACCGCTTCCCCGGCGGCGCTTCGCCTGGCCGGGCTACATGCTTGGGTAGCCCGAACGAGGTGCAACAGCACCGACTCCGGGAAATTCTCCGGCCTACAAAATACAAAGGTCGCCATAAGGCGACCTTTTTCGTTTTTGGTTCTGTTTACACCGCGTGTGTTGTGGTTTTCGTTAGCGGTACAGCGCTTAACAGAACGGCACCTGACCTACAGGTGAGGCGGCCAGTGCGGTCATCAACCTTACAGGTTGAAAGTACCGAAAGAGATGTTCATAGCGCTGAAAAGGGCGATGATTTTATTGATCAGTTTCATGATTTTTATCCTGCGATAGTAGTGATATTTTCTGTGACTCATGTCACAAAAAGAAGTCTACTCCTCGGACATTTATCGATCAACAGTTTTGTGACTCAAATCACAAAATATTTAAAATGCCTTTTCAGTTTCATTTAAATTAAAACAAACCATAAAAAAAGCCAGCCTGGAAACCAGACTGGCTTTTTGACTTTCAAGCCGGTGTTACATCGCTTTTTTGGTCAACTCGATAACGCGCAGTTTAGCGATCGCTTTGGCCAGTTCCGCAGACGCCTGAGCGTAATCCACGTCACCATGAGAGCTCTTAATGTGCTCTTCAGCCTTACGTTTCGCTTCCAGAGCTCGCGCTTCGTCGAGGTCCTGGCCGCGAATAGCGGTATCAGCCAGAACGGTCACGCTACCAGGCTGCACTTCAAGAATGCCGCCGGACAGATAGATAAACTCTTCATGACCGAACTGTTTAACGATGCGAATCATACCAGGCTTAATGGCGGTGAGCAGCGGTGCGTGACCCGGGAAAATACCCAGTTCACCTTCGCTACCCGTTACCTGGATTTTCTCGACCAGACCAGAGAACATTTGTTGCTCTGCGCTGACGACGTCCAGGTGGTAAGTCATTGCCATATCACCCTCCGATTAAGGCGTTAAAGTTTTTTGGCTTTTTCCACTGCTTCGTCAATGGAACCGACCATGTAGAACGCCTGCTCCGGCAGGTGATCGTATTCGCCGTCCATGATGCCTTTAAAGCCACGGATGGTGTCTTTCAGCGAAACGTATTTACCTGGAGAACCGGTGAATACTTCTGCTACGAAGAATGGCTGGGACAGGAAGCGCTGAATTTTACGTGCGCGTGCTACCACCAGTTTGTCTTCTTCAGACAGCTCATCCATACCCAGGATGGCGATGATGTCTTTCAGTTCCTGATAACGCTGCAGGATGGACTGAACTCCACGAGCGGTGTCGTAGTGTTCCTGACCAACAACCAGCGGATCCAGCTGACGGCTGGTGGAGTCCAGCGGGTCAACCGCAGGGTAGATACCCAGGGAAGCGATCTGACGGCTCAGTACTACGGTTGCATCTAAGTGAGCAAAGGTAGTTGCTGGGGATGGGTCAGTTAAGTCATCCGCAGGTACGTATACCGCCTGTACGGAGGTGATAGAACCGGTCTTGGTGGAGGTGATACGTTCCTGCAGAACGCCCATCTCTTCCGCCAGAGTCGGCTGGTAACCTACCGCTGAAGGCATACGACCCAGCAGTGCAGATACTTCTGTACCGGCCAGGGTGTAACGATAGATGTTATCGACGAACAGCAGTACGTCACGACCTTCGTCACGGAATTTCTCAGCCATGGTCAGACCGGTCAGAGCAACGCGCAGACGGTTTCCCGGTGGCTCGTTCATCTGGCCATATACCAGGGATACTTTATCGATAACGTTGGAGTCGGTCATTTCGTGGTAGAAGTCGTTACCCTCACGAGTACGTTCACCTACGCCCGCAAACACGGAGTAACCGGAGTGCTCGATCGCGATGTTACGGATCAGCTCCATCATGTTTACGGTTTTACCAACACCCGCACCACCGAACAGACCGACTTTACCGCCCTTCGCGAACGGACACATCAGGTCGATAACTTTGATACCGGTTTCCAGCAGTTCCTGAGAGCTAGACAGCTCTTCGTAGGAAGGTGCAGCGCGGTGGATAGCCCAACGCTCTTCTTCACCGATGTCGCCTTTCATGTCTACTGGCTGACCCAGTACGTTCATGATACGACCCAGCGTAGCTTTACCTACCGGAACTTCGATTGGGTGCTCAAGGTCTTTAACATCCAGACCGCGACGCAGACCGTCGGAAGAACCCATAGCGATGGTACGTACGATACCGCCGCCGAGCTGCTGCTGAACTTCCAGCACCAGAACTTCATTACCATTCTGCACCTCAAGAGCTTCGTACACGCGCGGTACGGCATCCTGAGGGAATTCGACGTCAACTACGGCGCCGATTACCTGGACAATTTTTCCAGTAGCCATCTTGAATCCTCTACGAATTAACCTGGTTATACCGCGGATGCACCACCGACGATCTCGGTGAGTTCCTGAGTAATGCTGGCCTGTCGAGCTTTGTTGTATACCAACTGCAGCTCTTTAATCAGGCTGCCGCCATTGTCGGTCGCGGCTTTCATCGCCACCATACGTGCGGCCTGCTCGCTGGCCAGGTTTTCTACCACGCCCTGATAGACCTGAGATTCGACATAGCGACGCAGGAGGGTATCCAGCAGCGCTTTCGGATCGGGTTCGTACAGGTAATCCCAGGTTTTACGTTTCAGATCATCATCTTCTGAAGCCGGTAACGGCAGCAGTTGGACGATCGTCGGGACCTGAGACATGGTGTTAATAAATTTGTTGCTGACAATATAAAGCTTGTCCAGACGACCTTCGTCGTAGGCTTGCAACATCACTTTTACCGGACCGATAAGTTCGGACAGGGCAGGTTTATCGCCCATACCGGTTACCTGAGCGACAATGTTGCCACCTACGGAATTAAAGAAGGACACACCTTTAGAGCCGATCATTGCGAGGTCGCACTGAACGCCTTTTTCGGTCCATGCCTTCATATCCGCCAGCAGTTTCTTGAACAGGTTAATGTTCAAGCCACCGCACAGACCACGGTCGGTAGACACCACCAGGTAGCCCACGCGCTTAACGTCGCGTTCTTCCAGGTACGGGTGCTTATATTCCAGATTACCGTTCGCAAGGTGACCAATCACTTTGCGCATGGTATCTGCATAAGGACGGCTGGCCGCCATGCGATCCTGCGATTTACGCATTTTGGAAGCGGCGACCATCTCCATCGCTTTAGTGATCTTTTGCGTGTTCTGGACGCTTGCGATCTTACTACGTATCTCTTTTGCGCCGGCCATGAGCTTCTCCTCAATGCCTACGGCCTGCCCTAAGACAGGCCGTCAGACTTTACCAGGATTGGGTTGCTTTGAAGGAATCGAGGATGCCTTTCAGCTTGCCTTCGATTTCGTCGTTATAGCCACCGGACTGGTTGATCTCTTGCATCAACGGAGCGTGATCACGGTCAACGTAAGCCAGCAGAGCGGCTTCGAAGCTACCGATTTTCGCCAGCTCTACATCCGCCAGATAACCACGTTCTGCCGCGAACAGAACCAGAGACTGCTGCGCGACTGACATCGGCGCATACTGTTTCTGTTTCAGCAGTTCAGTCACTTTCTGACCATGGTCCAGCTGCTTACGGGTTGCATCGTCAAGGTCAGATGCGAACTGGGAGAACGCTGCCAGTTCACGATACTGTGCCAGAGCGGTACGGATACCACCGGACAGTTTCTTCATGATCTTGGTCTGAGCTGCACCACCAACACGGGATACGGAGATACCCGGGTTAACCGCAGGACGAATACCGGCGTTGAACAGGTTGGTTTCCAGGAAGATCTGACCATCGGTAATGGAAATTACGTTGGTCGGAACGAATGCGGAAACGTCACCAGCCTGCGTTTCGATAATCGGCAGAGCGGTCAGAGAACCCGTTTTCCCTTTCACTTCACCTTTGGTGAAGGTCTCAACGTATTCAGCGTTAACACGCGCAGCACGCTCCAGCAGACGGGAGTGCAGATAGAATACGTCGCCTGGGAATGCTTCACGTCCTGGTGGACGACGGAGCAGCAGGGAGATCTGACGGTAAGCGACAGCCTGTTTAGACAGGTCATCATAAATGATCAGCGCATCTTCGCCGCGGTCGCGGAAGTATTCGCCCATTGCGCAACCGGCATATGGTGCCAGGTACTGCAGTGCAGCGGATTCAGACGCGGTTGCTACAACAACGATGGTGTTAGCCAGCGCGCCGTGTTCTTCCAGTTTACGTACCACGTTAGAAATGGTGGACGCTTTCTGGCCGATAGCAACGTATACGCACTTGATGCCGGAATCACGTTGGTTGATGATGGCGTCGATTGCCAGCGCGGTTTTACCGGTCTGACGGTCGCCGATGATCAGTTCACGCTGACCACGACCGATTGGGATCATGGCATCAACGGATTTATAACCAGTCTGAACTGGCTGATCAACGGACTGACGTTCGATTACGCCTGGTGCGATAGCTTCAACGGCGGAGAAGCCGTCGTTGTCCAGCGCGCCTTTACCATCGATTGGTGCACCCAGGGTGTTAACCACACGGCCCAGCAGGCCACGGCCAACCGGAACTTCCAGGATACGACCAGTACACTTGACGGTCATGCCTTCGGCAAGGTCAGCGTACGGACCCATTACTACAGCACCTACGGAGTCGCGCTCCAGGTTCAGTGCGATAGCGTAACGGTTACCCGGCAGGGAGATC
The DNA here is from genome assembly GCF_019584505.1 of Kluyvera sp. EC_51. NCBI lineage: Bacteria > Pseudomonadati > Pseudomonadota > Gammaproteobacteria > Enterobacterales > Enterobacteriaceae > Kluyvera > Kluyvera sp. EC_51. The sequence continues at coordinate 96,358 of NZ_VDAG01000107.1, forward strand.
ATTTCACCCTGCATACAATCGGCCAGGCCGTGGATGCGGATAACACCGTCACTTACAGAAACAATAGTACCTTCGTTGTGAGCTTCACTCACAACACTGAACTGAGCAATGCGCTGCTTGATCAGTTCGCTGATTTCGGTGGAATTCAGTTGCATGCTCCAGTCCCCTTAAGACTGCAAGACGTCTGCAAGGCGCTCAAGACGGCCGCGTACGCTGCCATCAATGACCATATCACCCGCACGGATGATAACGCCCGCCATTACAGACTTATCGATTTTGCAATTCAGCTTAACTTTGCGTGACAGACGCTTTTCCATCGCGGCGCTGATTTTCGCAAGCTGTTCTTCATTGAGCGCATTAGCGGAGATGACTTCTACCTCAGAGGTAGCTTCACTCGCGGCGCGCAGATGAATGAACTGCTCGAGAACATCCGGGAGCACTTTAAGACGACCATTTTCAGCCATCACCTTAATCAGGTTCTGGCCATTTTCGTCCAGTTGCTCACCGCATACTGCGATAAACGACTTAGAGAGCGTTTCCGGTGCCAGCGCACCAGACAGAAGCTCTGCCATTTGTTCGTTCTTCGTCACTTCGGCGGCAAACGCCAGCATGTCCTGCCAGCGATCTACGCTTTTGTGTTCGACGGCAAAGTCAAAAGCTGCTTTGGCGTAGGGGCGAGCTACCGTAACAAATTCAGACATCAGCCCCTCCCTCCTTACAGTTCAGCGACAAGTTTGTCCACGATGTCGCTGTTAGCAGCTTCATCCACGGAACGTTCGATGATCTTCTCGGCGCCAGCAACAGCCAGGATAGCGACTTGCTTACGCAGCTCTTCGCGGGCACGTTTACGCTCAGCATCAATTTCTGCCTGAGCCTGTGCCACGATTTTGTTACGTTCCTGCTCTGCTTCAGTTTTGGCTTCGTCCAGGATCTGAGAGCGACGTTTGTTCGCCTGCTCGATGATTACCTGGGCTTCCGCTTTCGCTTTTTTCAGCTGGTCGGTCGCATTGGCCTGTGCAAGGTCCAGATCCTTTTTAGCTCGTTCTGCAGAAGAAAGGCCGTCAGCAATTTCTTTTTGACGCTTTTCGATGGCTGCCATTAAAGGCGGCCATACGTACTTCATGCAGAACAGAACGAAGAGGACAAACGCGATGGCCTGGCCGAGGATTGTTGCGTTAAGATTCACAGCACAATGCCTCTTTATCTAGTTAACGTTCTGATATTGCTCTTACTTAATTCAAAGCAACGCTTACTACGCGACAGCGAACATCACGTACAGACCCAGACCTACAGCGATCATTGGGATAGCATCCACCAGACCCATAACGATAAAGAACTGAGTACGCAGCAGAGGAATCAGATCCGGTTGACGCGCTGCGCCTTCCAGGAATTTGCCCCCGAGGATGCCGATACCGATCGCAGCACCGATTGCCGCCAGACCCATCATCACAGCGGCAGCCATGTACAGCAGATCCATATTCAGGTTTTCCATGACAGTCTCCAGTTTGTTTCAGTTAAAACGTAGTAGTGTTGGTAAATTAATGCTCTTCAGACGCCATCGACAGATAGACAATCGTCAGAACCATGAAGATGAAGGCTTGCAGCGTAATGATCAGGATGTGGAAAATGGCCCACGGCACATTCAGAATCCACTGTGACCACCACGGCAACAGACCAGCAATCAGAATGAAAATCAGCTCACCGGCATACATGTTGCCGAACAGTCGCAGACCCAGAGATACCGGTTTGGACAGCAGGCTTACCCCTTCAAGGATTAAGTTGACAGGAATAAATGCCCAGTGATTGAACGGCTGCAGTGTCAGCTCTTTCGTGAAGCCACCGATGCCTTTCATTTTGATGCTGTAGAACAGAATCAGGATAAACACGCCCAGTGCCATAGACAGGGTAATGTTTACGTCCGCAGACGGAACCACGCGCAGCGCCGGCAGGCCCAGTATGTGCTCAGCAACATACGGCAGCAGGTCGATAGGCAGTAAGTCCATCAGGTTCATCAGGAAGACCCAGACGAAGATCGTCAGGGCTAGCGGTGCGATAACCTTGCTTTTGCCATGGTACATGTCTTTGACACTGCCATGAACAAAGCCGATTACCAGCTCAATCGCGGTCTGAAATTTACCTGGTACGCCGCTGGTTGCTTTTTTGGCAACGCTACGAAACGTAAGCAGGAACAACAGACCCAGCACCACCGAGAAGAACATGGAGTCAATATTGAGCGTCCAGAAGGTGGCTGGGGGGTTATGCGGATCTACCAGCGAGAAAGTACGCAGGTCCAGCTGAAGGTTATTCAGATGGTGTCCTATGTATTCCTGCGGCGTCATATTTTCAGAAGCCATGATGCCTTTTACCCTTTGTTGTTAATTACAGCGGGCGCCAGTATCTGAACCACTAGCACCAAAATCCATGTCACGATCAGCGGCAAGAACACCGCCTTTAAAACCGCCAGCGCCACGACCAGTAACACCAGCATCGCAAGCACTTTGAACGCTTCCCCGAAGGCGAACGTCCAGGCCACTCGGCCTTTAGCGGGTGTATGTACCTGGTGACGCCAGGCAAAAATCATAAACAACATATTAGGCAGTAACACTGCCAGGCCTCCGCACGCGGCGGAGATGCCCCAGAAGGGGTCTTTTAGGCTGAACAGCAATCCACTTGCTATCACTGCCAGAAGCTGAATGAACAGAAGCTTTCGTGCAACGTTTCGACTCACGAGCGACATAGACATCACGTTTGTACTCCTGCTCCCTTTGAGGTATGCCGCGTGTCGTATAAAACGTTCTTTAATGCTCTGAGTCAAGCATCAAAAAGCGGTCAAATTATACGGTGACACCCCGTGATTTCAAACAATAAGTAGCCAAAACGTGAATAAATATTTAATTATTTTTCATTCGCGCTGTTTTTCTACTTTTCGCCAAAGTGTGAACGATCGTACAAAACTGCAAATACACCGAAAATAGTGATTACAAAGCGTGCACGAGATCACATATTAAACATTTTCGAGCGAACCGCATAAATCATTGTAGCAAAACGGAAGTTCTCATCATTCTGATATATAAGACTTAATCCGCCCACTCTTTTAAAAACACCGCGATACAGAACAAAAACCATTCATTGACATTTATAATAATTTATTAACATGACAAAATGACGAATGGGCTGACTTTTAGCAGACTGATATTTTCCATGTTGACTATTTTAAGTCTTAACAAAAAAAGCCGCGTTACAATGAAGATAAACTTAAGTTAATCGCTGGTTAAATATAGCAGGTCACTGGCGCTAATTGTCGTGCATTTTTTAACACCAGAGCCCCCACTTTTTCTCTACTTTTTTTGATAAAAATTAAATTTTATTTGCTTTAATAATAACCAGATGACGCTCCCCTTCCAGCTGAGGAACGTTCAACGGCACCACGCTCTCGACGCTAAACGGCGCAGGAAGCTGAGCGATTTCCTCTTCCGGAAGCTGTCCCTTCAATGCGTAAAAGCGCCCAGCGTCACCTGGAAGGTGATGGCACCAGGTCACCATGTCAGTCAGCGAAGCAAATGCACGGCTAATCACGCCGTCAAACGGCGGTTCAGCCGGAAAGTCTTCAACGCGGCTCTGCACCGGCGTGATGTTAGTCAGCGCTAACTCGTGCTGTACCTGGCGCAGGAAGCGGACACGTTTACCCAGGCTATCCAGCAGCGTGAAGTGAGCATCTGGACGCACGATGGACAGCGGAATACCCGGCAGGCCAGGACCGGTACCGACGTCGATAAAGCGTTCACCTTTGAGCGACGGCGCTACCACGATGCTGTCGAGAATATGGCGGACCAGCATCTCGTTAGGATCGCGAACCGAAGTCAGGTTGTAGGCTTTGTTCCACTTGTGCAGCATATCCACGTATGCCACAAGCTGGTTTTTCTGGTGATCGGAGAGGGAAATTCCTGCTTCATTCAGCAGTCGGGAGAGTTTGTTGAGCACGGAGAATACCTGTTAGCGATAATCTGCCGGAAGACGGCTTCGCCCTATCCGGCCTAGGTTATTGGCCCGGCAAGCGTAGCGCTACCGGGCATGTTCGGTGCATTAAGCGCTGCGGCGCAGCAGCCCCTGTTTTTTCAGCCATACCAGCAGAATAGAGATTGCTGCAGGCGTGATCCCGGAGATACGAGACGCCTGGCCTATCGAAACCGGTTTGTGATCGTTGAGTTTAGCGATCACTTCGTTGGACAGGCCGTTAACCTGGCGGTAGTCCAGCGTTGCAGGCAGCAGGGTGTTTTCGTTGCGCTGCTGTTTCTCGATTTCATCCTGCTGACGGGCGATATAGCCTTCGTATTTAACCTGAATTTCTACCTGCTCTGCCGCCTGTTCATCTTCCAGCATAGGAACAAATGGCGTCAACGCGGTCAGCTGTTCGTAGGTCATTTCCGGGCGACGCAGCAGATCTTCACCGCTGGCTTCGCGCGTGAGTGGCGCACTCAGGTGAGCATTCACTTCGGCCGCAGACTCCGATGATGGTGTAATCCAGGTAGACTTCAGACGCTGGCGTTCACGTTCGATGTTCTCCAGTTTCTCGTTGAAACGAGCCCAACGAACGTCATCCACCATGCCCAGCTCACGACCGATTTCGGTCAGACGCAGGTCGGCGTTGTCTTCACGCAGCATCAGGCGGTATTCAGCGCGGGAAGTGAACATGCGGTACGGTTCTTTGGTACCGAGCGTGCAAAGATCGTCCACCAGCACCCCGAGGTAAGCCTGATCGCGACGTGGCGCCCAGCCCTCTTTGTCGGCAGACAAACGGGCTGCGTTAAGCCCAGCCAGCATGCCCTGGGCGGCAGCTTCTTCATAGCCGGTAGTGCCGTTGATTTGTCCCGCAAAGAACAGACCGTGGATAAATTTGCTTTCCAGCGTGAGTTTCAGGTCGCGTGGATCGAAGAAATCGTACTCAATGGCGTAGCCAGGACGAACGATTCGCGCGTTTTCCATCCCCTGCATGGAACGGACAATTTGCATCTGCACATCAAACGGCAGGCTGGTGGAGATACCGTTTGGATAAATTTCGTTGGAGGTGAGTCCTTCCGGCTCCAGGAATACCTGATGCTGGTTACGATCGGCAAAGCGCATCACTTTATCTTCGATCGATGGGCAATAGCGCGGGCCGATCCCTTCGATCACGCCAGCGTACATTGGGCTGCGATCGAGGTTATTGCGGATCACCTCATGCGTTTTTTCGTTGGTATGCGTGACGTAGCACGGCATCTGGCGAGGATGCTGAGCGGCGTTCCCCAGGAAGGAGAAGACCGGCAGCGGATTATCGCTGTTTTGCTGGCCAAGGACGCTAAAGTCGATGGTACGCGCATCGATACGCGGTGGCGTACCGGTCTTGAGGCGACTGACGCGCAGCGGCAGTTCGCGCAGACGGCGAGACAGCGGGATAGACGGCGGATCGCCTGCGCGGCCACCGCTGTAGTTATCCAGGCCAATGTGAATCTTGCCGTCGAGGAAGGTACCCACGGTCAGTACCACGGCTTTGGCGCGGAATTTAAGACCCATCTGGGTGACGGCACCAACGACGCGATCGTTTTCAACAATCAGATCTTCAACCGCCTGCTGGAAGATCATCAGGTTCGGTTGGTTCTCCAGCGCAGTGCGTACCGCCTGACGATAGAGCACGCGATCCGCCTGTGCACGGGTGGCGCGAACGGCCGGGCCTTTGCTGGCGTTTAGTATCCTAAACTGAATGCCTGCCTGGTCGATCGCCGTCGCCATCAGGCCGCCAAGGGCATCCACTTCTTTTACCAGGTGTCCTTTCCCAATGCCGCCAATCGCCGGGTTGCAGCTCATCTGCCCCAACGTGTCGATATTGTGTGTCAAAAGCAGAGTCTGTTGACCCATACGCGCTGCGGCCATCGCGGCCTCAGTGCCTGCATGACCCCCGCCAATGATGATGACGTCAAAAGGATCCTGATAAAACATGGTGGTTTGCCTCGCGTAAAGCGGTGTGAAAATGGATTGAAGCCCGGGCCGTGGATTCTACTCAACTTTAGTCGATGGAGAAAGGGTTCGGATCTTGGGTATTAAAAAGAAGATCTTTTTATTTAGAGATCTGTTCTATTGTGATCTCTTATTAGGATCGCCAACCTTTGTGGATAAGTCCGAACCGTATTTTAAGATCAACCGTTTAAGAAGGATCGTTAGCTGTGAATGATCGGTGATCCTGTTCAGTATAAGCTGGGATCAAAACGAAGGGTTATGCACAGGTCAAAAACCAGACACGAGTTATTCTTTGGATAACTACCGGTTGATCCAAGCTTTTAACCAGAGTTATCCACACAATAAATTCCGATCTTTACAAATCTCTGAGCAAAAGATGCCACGATCCCAACCAGATTTCGGCCGGATCTTCAGGAATCTCATGTTCGAGCACGTTGATCTTCAGCGTTTCACCAATCTGTTTGGCCCCGCAGGCCTTCAGTTCGGCATCCAGCTTGTCGATCGCGCCGCAAAACGTGTCATATTCGCGGCTACCAATCCCGATTGCGCCGAAGCGAACCTGAGAGAGATCCGGTTTTTGCTCACGTAATGCTTCATATAAAGGCAGCAGGTTGTCAGGAATGTCTCCTGCACCGTGCGTGGAGCTGATAACCAGCCAGATCCCTTCCATCGGCACATCATCCAGCATCGGCCCGTGCAGCATTTCGCTGGTAAAACCGGCATCTTCCAGTTTTTCAGCCAAATGCTCTGCTACATATTCCGCACTGCCGAGAGTACTGCCGCTGATAAGAGTGATATCTGCCATGATCGCCCACCTATATATAGAGGAGGGCATTGTACGCTGTGTGTGAGCTGGGATCTACCTGTGGAAAAATGTGGGATTAAAAAAGCCGATCATGGCTTGATGGTACGCATGATCGGGTTCTGCAGGACGATCAGGGTTTCGGTGGACTGAATTTCATCAATTGTTTGGATCTTGTTGATAAGTACCTGCTGCAGGGCATCGATGGATTTGCACATCACCTTAATAAAGATGCTGTAGTGCCCGGTGGTGTAGTATGCCTCGGTGACCTCGTCCAGGCTTTCCAGCCTTGCCAGCGCCGAAGGATAATCCTTGGCGCTCTTCAGAATGATGCCGATAAAGCAGCCTACGTCATAACCCAGCTGCTTAGGACTGACGTCGACGTGCGCACCGGTAATGATGCCCGCCTGCTTCATCTTCTCTACACGAACGTGAATCGTGCCCGGGCTCACGGCGAACTGTTTGGCCAGTTCGGCATAGGCGGTACGGGCATTGGCCATTAACGCCTCAAGGATGCCGCGATCCAGATTGTCGATTTGATAATTTTCCATAGCTTTTTCTTATGAAGATTAATGATTCACTCTATTTTAGCCTGTTATTTTATTGAATCAAAAGTGAGTAAGGCTTTTTATTGTTTGATTATTGAATTGGTGTCCTGTTTTGTTGCTTAATCAATACCAACAGGACGCAGGAGTAAAAATAATGAAAACCGCATACATCGCAAAACAACGCCAGATTAGTTTCGTTAAATCCTATTTTTCCCGTCAGCTGGAAGAGAAGCTAGGGCTCGTAGAAGTCCAGGCGCCGATCTTAAGTCGTGTGGGAGATGGGACACAGGACAACCTGTCTGGTTGCGAGAAGGCGGTTCAGGTGAAAGTGAAAACACTGCCAGATGCCCAGTTCGAAGTGGTTCACTCCCTTGCGAAGTGGAAACGTCAAACCCTGGGACAACACGACTTCAGCGCGGGCGAAGGGCTGTACACGCACATGAAGGCCCTTCGCCCCGATGAAGACCGACTCACCGCGATTCACTCCGTTTACGTTGACCAGTGGGACTGGGAGCGCGTAATGGGTGATGAAGAGCGCCATATCGGTACGCTGGAAAGCACCGTGAAGGCAATCTGGGCGGGCATTAAAGAAACCGAAGCAGCCGTGAGCAAAGAATTTGGTCTGACACCGTTCCTGCCAGAACAGATCCACTTCGTTCATAGCGAAACGCTGCTGAGCCGCTACCCCGGCCTTGATGCGAAAGGGCGTGAGCGTGCGATTGCCAAAGAGCTGGGCGCGGTCTTCCTGATCGGGATCGGCGGTAAACTGTCTGACGGCCAGCGTCACGATGTCCGTGCGCCGGACTATGACGACTGGAGTACCCAGAGTGCTTCCGGCCTCTCTGGCCTGAACGGTGATATTCTGGTGTGGAACCCGGTGCTGGAAGACGCTTTCGAGCTTTCCTCTATGGGGATCCGCGTTGACGCTAAAGCACTGAAGCACCAGTTGGCGTTAACCGGCGATGAAGATCGTCTGCAGCTTGAATGGCACCAGGCGCTGCTGCGCGGTGAAATGCCGCAGACGATTGGCGGTGGGATTGGTCAGTCTCGTTTGACGATGCTGCTGCTGCAACTCTCCCATATCGGGCAGGTACAGTGCGGCGTATGGCCAGCGCAGGTTCGTGAGAGCGTCTCCGCCCTGCTGTAATGCTTACATCAACGCTGCCAGCGTCTTAGCAGGCGGCTTCTCAACCCGGTATCAAAGCGCCAGATATGATCGAAGATGCGCATGATCCCGGGTTTTCCATGTGCACACATCGCCACCGCATGAAATCGGTGCTGATATTTATGCTGCAAATCCCCTACCTTCTTCACCACTTCATCCGGCAGTCGCTGGGCGATAAAATCGGAAATGACCACCGCGTCTGCATCCTGCCATTGCGGGTTTTGCAGCTGCTCAATCACCGCACGCAGACAGCTTGCCATATCGGTACCGCCGCGAAAGCGCGGGCTTAAAAAGCGGATTGCCTGCTCCAGCCCCTGACGATCGGTAAGCTCATAGCGCACCACTTCCGTGGAGAACAGCATAATGTAGCAGCGACGGTTATCCGCCAGCGCTACGCGCATCAGTGCAAGGCAGAAGGCTTTGGCGCACTGCTCGTTGAAGCCGCCCATCGAGCCGGAAGTATCCACGCAGACCACAAACGGGCCGCGCGGCTGTTCATCTTCATCCTGACGAACCACCGGGCGCTCGGTGACCTTCTCACGCCAGGCATCGCCGTGCAGGCGGTAGGTCAGCAGCTGCTTCTCCACCAGCCGGCGGTAAAATTCATACTCCAGCTCGGTCATCCCTAGCGTTGCCAGCTCCGGTGGCAGAAGACGCAGAATATCGTCGCTTTGCTGAATGCCATCGACCTGCTCTGGCACGGTGGAGGGTTCGCGCACCATGGTGCGGAAGGTCTCCATCGGCGCATCTTTCTTCGGTACGGATTTCGCTTCTCGGGAGCGCCCGAGTTGTTCAGCCAGACGCATCAGCTCCGGCTGCTGGCTGAGAAACTCGCCGTATTTGACGATCAGCTGATAGTCGCCGCGCTTGAGCTGCCCGGCGCTCATATCCCACAGCCGCCCACCGGCACTGTCGTTCTCCACCAGCACCGGCTCCAGCTGGCCGCTTAAGGTCATACGCTCCTGCACTTCGCTCAACAGTTGTTCGCGCTCTTCTTCTAGCATCTGCTGGTTAAGCGACGTTACCTGAACGACCAGGCTCAGCCGCCAGCGTTGCAGGAACAGGGTATGTAGCGCGGGGGTGAAGGTCGCATTGTTGGCGACAAGCTGCTGCGCCTGTGTTGCAAACGGCGAATGTAGCCGCGTTAGTAGCGCCAGAATCTGCGGCAGTTGAACGATAAACTGCGCGGTGGAAAGCAGCTGACTCTGCTGGTAGCAAATGACCTCTTCTTCCAGCTCCGGCGGAACCGGCGCCCCTTTCAGGCGGCCCTTAAAGGTGTCTCGCCAGCGGGGGAGATCGTCGGTAATCGCAGTTTTTAAACGAGGAAACTTTTCAAAAAAGATAGCCAACTGCGGCGAGGCCAGCAGGGCGATGATCATCTCTTCGATCATCCCCTCTTCGCTGACCGCCAGCATGACGTTGAGCGTATCGATAGTCAGCATTAAAGCTGCGCCTGCTTAATTTGCGCAGCCACATCCTGCAGGCTGGCTTCAATTCGGCCGAGCCACTCTTCATTAATAAAGAGGCATTTTTGCTGTTCGCTAAAGCGGTTGTGCTGCTGGTGCCACTCTTCATCCAGCGCGAGCAGTTGCTGGCGGATTTCCGCCGGCATATTCTCCGTCGTCCCCGTTCCGGGTAATGACAGGCGCGTTCCCTGAAGACTGACATCCCGCACTACCAGGTGCTGGCTGGCGTCGACTTCCATATTCAGCGCCAGCGCAAAGCCGATGCCGTTGAGCTTGCCGCGGATTTCGCCGCTCTTCTCCAGCCAGTTTGCCAGTGCCTGACGGTCAAAAGCGATGTGAATAACGTCGATATCGTGCAGTTTGAGCGGTTTTTGCAGCAGCAGCGTCACCGTTGGCGACTGCACCTCTGACGGCAGCTCATAGTGGGGCTTGCGGCTGAACATGCCGCCGAGTCGGGTGACCTTCAGCGCCGTTTTGTCGCTTTGCTGCTGCTGAATTTGCAGACGCTGCTGGGTAATAGCGCCCAGCTTATTGAGCATCGCCTGCTGCTGCCACGCATGCCCGGTCATCAAAATATCTATTTGTTGTTGAAGCAGATTTCGACTTTCAGCGTCATGCCAGAGACACTCTTTTAAGAGGATCAGATCGATAGGCGCGATCGTGTCGCGGCCGCTGAAAAAGGCGCAGGCCTGAAGCAGACGGATCGCTTTTTTCCAGCGACGGTCAGAGACGTAAGGCGCATTTGGCAGATTATCGAGCTGCTGGCGTAGGGTGAAGATCAATTCAAACACCGCATCCGGCAACTTCACGTTGCCGATATCCTTCTGCCACTGGAAGTACTCTTCATCGGTGACCTGAAGGTTGGCCGGAATCGGGTTGTCGTTCTCGTCCTGCTGGCTAATCAGCATCGATCGGAAATTGCCTTTGTCCTGTACTTTGTCGAGCCACAGGCGAATCAGCATACGGTCATACAGCGCTTCGAGGCTGCTTTCCGCTTCCGGCAGTTCGTTGGAGGCCGTCACCAGCAGGCGCATCGGGATTTTTTCGACGCTGGCGCCGTTACGGAAGTGGCGTTCGTTAATGGCGGTCAGCAAGGTGTTCAGAATCGCCGGGCCGGCTTTCCAGATCTCATCAAGGAAGACGATTTCTGCCTCTGGTAAGTAGCCGGCGGTCAGACGCTCATAGCGCCCCTCATCTTTTAAGGCCTGAATAGAGAGCGGGCCGAATACCTCTTCGGGCGTAGAGAAACGGGTCATCAGGTATTCAAAGGCACGGGCGTGCTGGAAGGCAAACTTCAGGCGGCGGGCTATCAGGCTTTTGGCGATACCTGGAGGGCCGAGTAAAAACACGCTCTCACCGCTGAGGGCCGCCAACAGACAGAGCCGCATGGCGTGGCTACGCTCAAAAAGGCCCTTCTCCAGCGCGCTGCTCAGGCGCGAAATTCTTTCTGCTAATAAATGTGGTTGCGCCATAATTAAGTTGCGTCCTTTCACCGTTTATTCTGCTAACTGGCTGAGTATAGACGTATAACTCTTTAGGTGAATAGCCTGAATAGTACCTCGCTATTTATTGAGGCAGGTTAAGATGACGCAATTAAGGGGTACGATTTTGATGTTAATCGTGCATACTGTGCGCTTTTGGTGGGCCAAGGGACTAGGCACACATTTGTTTCGTAAACGAAAGACTAGTCTATGAGCACTGATAAGAAACAATCTTTATCAGCGATTACACTCGCTGCAATTGGCGTGGTATACGGCGATATCGGTACCAGCCCTCTTTATACGCTTCGTGAATGTTTGTCTGGGCAGTTTGGTTTTGGCGTTGAACGTGACGCGGTTTTTGGCTTCCTGTCATTAATTTTCTGGCTGCTGATTTTTACAGTATCACTTAAATACATTACCTTCGTGATGCGGGCGGATAACGCCGGTGAAGGCGGGATCCTTACGCTGATGTCACTTGCTGGGCGTAATACCTCCGCAAAGACGACATCAATACTGGTGATCCTTGGGCTTATTGGGGGAAGCTTCTTCTATGGTGAAGTGGTCATTACCCCGGCTATCTCGGTGATGTCGGCGATCGAAGGTCTGGAGATCATCGCGCCTACGCTTGATACCTGGATTGTCCCCATTTCAATCATCGTCCTGACGCTGCTTTTTGCTATCCAGAAGCACGGTACCAGCATGGTCGGCAAACTGTTCGCGCCGATTATGCTTATCTGGTTCCTGCTGCTGGCGGTACTGGGCGCGCGGAGTATTATTGCTAACCCGGAAGTCCTGCATGCCCTGAACCCTTACTGGGCGGTGAACTTCTTCCTGCAATATAAAACCGTCTCTTTCGTTGCATTGGGCGCGGTGGTGCTGTCGATTACCGGCGTGGAAGCGCTGTATGCCGATATGGGACACTTCGGGAAATTACCGATTCGTCTGGCCTGGTTCTCGGTGGTTCTGCCATCACTGGTGCTGAACTACTTTGGTCAGGGCGCACTGTTGTTAAAGCACCCGGAAGCGATTAAGAACCCGTTCTTCCTGTTGGCCCCTGATTGGGCGCTGATCCCAATGCTGGTGATTGCGGCATTGGCGACGGTTATCGCCTCTCAGGCGGTTATCTCCGGGGTCTTCTCGTTGACTCGCCAGGCGGTGCGCCTGGGGTATCTGTCACCGATGCGCATTATTCATACCTCGGAAATGGAGTCCGGCCAGATCTATATCCCGTTTATCAACTGGCTGCTTTATATCTCGGTGGTGGTGGTTATCGTCAGCTTTGAGCACTCCTCAAACCTGGCGGCGGCGTACGGTATTGCCGTGACCGGGACCATGGTGCTGACGACGATTCTGTTCACTACGGTGGCACGCAAGAACTGGCGCTGGAACAAGTTCTTTGTGGCGCTGCTGTTCGTGGCGTTTATGTGCATCGACATTCCGCTGTTCTCGGCGAACCTCGATAAAATCGTCTCCGGCGGTTGGCTGCCGCTGACCCTTGCGCTGATCATGTTCACCATCATGACTACCTGGAAAAGCGAGCGTTTCCGCCTGCTGCGTCGTATGCATGAACACGGTAATTCCCTGGAAGCGATGATTGCTTCACTGGAGAAATCGCCGCCGGTACGTGTACCGGGCACCGCGGTGTATATGTCTCGTGCGCTGAACGTGATTCCGTTTGCCATGCTGCATAACCTCAAGCACAACAAGGTGCTGCACGAGCGGGTTATCCTGCTGACGCTGCGTACCGAAGATGCGCCGTACGTACATAACGTTCGCCGCGTGCAGATTGAGCAGCTCTCGCCTACCTTCTGGCGCGTCGTGGCCAGCTACGGCTGGCGTGAAACGCCAAACGTGGAAGAGGTGTTCCACCGCTGCGGTCTGGAAGGCTTAAGCTGCCGAATGATGGAAACCTCGTTCTTTATGTCGCATGAGTCGCTGATTGTCGGCAAGCGTCCGTGGTACCTGCGCCTGCGCGGCAAGCTTTACCTGCTGCTGCAGCGCAACGCGCTTCGCGCGCCGGATCAGTTCGAGATCCCGCCAAACCGCGTTATCGAACTGGGTACCCAGGTCGAAATCTAATGCTATCAACGGCCTCCCTCATTTTGACGGAGGGCGTTTTTTTATCCCCTCCCCTTTGTTCGCGAAACGTTTCGATGGCGATCACATTTCTATAACCTGATGGTGGTTTTCTGTTCGCTCTTCAGACTAAACTGATGCTAGCGAAACGTTTCGCTAGTGGAGCAAGAAAACAAAATGAAGAAAGGCACGGTACTCAACTCTGAAATCTCGTCGGTTATCTCCCGTTTGGGGCATACCGATACGCTGGTGGTGTGCGATGCGGGTTTACCTATTCCCCGCAGCACGGCGCGCATTGATATGGCGCTGACCCAGGGCGTTCCCACCTTTATGCAGGTGCTGGGCGTGGTGACGCAGGAGATGCAGGTCGAGGCCGCCATTCTCGCCGCGGAAATTCAGCAACATAATCCGCAGCTCCACGAAGCGTTGCTCAAACATATTGAGCAGCTGCAGCAACACCAGGGAAACACCATTGATGTTCGTTACGTCTCACATGAACAGTTCAAACAACAAACCGCAGACAGTCAGGCGGTGATTCGCAGCGGGGAGTGTTCCCCGTATGCGAATATCATTCTCTGTGCTGGCGTCACCTTCTGAGGCCATCATGGACGCACTCTTACAACTGAAAGGGATCGATAAATCGTTCCCGGGCGTAAAGGCACTCTCCGGCGCCGCGCTTAACGTCTACTCTGGTCGCGTGATGGCGCTGGTGGGTGAAAACGGCGCGGGCAAATCCACCATGATGAAAGTGCTGACCGGGATCTACACCCGCGATGCCGGTTCATTATTATGGCTGGGTAAAGAGACCACCTTTAATGGTCCTAAATCTTCCCAGGAAGCCGGTATCGGCATCATCCACCAGGAGCTGAACCTGATCCCGCAACTGACGATTGCCGAGAACATTTTCCTCGGCCGTGAGTTCGTGAATCGCTTTGGCAAAATTGACTGGAAAAAGATGTACGCCGAGGCCGATATCCTGCTGGCAAAACTCAATCTGCGCTTTAAGAGCGACCGCCTGGTGGGCGACCTCTCTATCGGCGATCAGCAGATGGTGGAAATTGCCAAGGTGCTGAGCTTTGAGTCGAAGGTCATCGTAATGGATGAACCGACTGATGCACTGACCGATACCGAAACCGAGTCCCTGTTCCGCGTTATCCGCGAGCTGAAATCGCAGGGGCGCGGCATTGTTTATATCTCCCACCGTATGAAAGAGATTTTCGAGATCTGCGACGACGTCACCGTCTTCCGCGACGGGCAGTTTATTGCCGAGCGTGAAGTGGCGAGCCTCGATGAAGACCGCCTGATTGAAATGATGGTCGGACGTAAGCTCGAAGATCAGTACCCGCATCTCGATAAAGCGCCGGGTGAAATCCGCCTGAAGGTGGACGCACTGTGTGGGCCAGGCGTGGAAAACGTCTCCTTCACGTTGCGTAAAGGCGAAATCCTGGGCGTTGCCGGGTTGATGGGCGCAGGCCGTACCGAACTGATGAAGGTGCTATACGGCGCGCTGCCGCGTACCAGCGGCTATGTAACCCTCGACGGGCATGAAGTGGTGACCCGTTCGCCGCAGGATGGCCTGGCAAACGGCATCGTGTATATCTCCGAAGACCGTAAGCGCGATGGCCTGGTGCTGGGCATGTCGGTGAAAGAGAACATGTCGCTGACCGCGCTGCGCTACTTCAGCCGTGCCGGCGGTGGCCTGAAGCATAAAGACGAACAGCAGGCGGTTGGCGACTTTATCCGTCTGTTTAACGTCAAAACCCCTTCCATGGAACAGGCTATCGGCCTGCTCTCCGGCGGTAACCAGCAGAAAGTGGCGATTGCCCGCGGCCTGATGACCCGTCCGAAGGTGCTGATCCTCGATGAACCGACGCGTGGCGTCGACGTCGGGGCGAAGAAAGAGATTTACCAGCTTATCAACCAGTTCAAGGCTGACGGCCTGAGCATCATTCTGGTCTCTTCCGAGATGCCAGAAGTCCTGGGGATGAGCGATCGCATTATTGTGATGCATGAAGGGCATCTCGGCGGTGAGTTTTCACGCGAGCAGGCCACCCAGGAAGTATTAATGGCTGCCGCAGTGGGCAAGCTTAACCGCGTGAACCAGGAGTAAAAAAGATGACAACCCAGTCTGTGGCGGGTCGCCGCTATTTCACTAAAGCATGGCTGCTGGAGCAAAAATCGCTGATAGCCCTGCTGGTGCTGATAGCGATTGTATCGACCATGAGCCCGAACTTTTTTACCGTCAATAACCTGTTCAACATCCTGCAGCAAACCTCCGTGAATGCGATCATGGCGGTTGGGATGACGCTGGTCATTTTAACGTCGGGGATCGACCTGTCCGTCGGTTCTCTGCTGGCGTTGACCGGCGCGGTCGCCGCGTCGATTGTGGGCATCGAAGTTAATGCGCTGGTGGCGGTTGCTGCCGCACTCGCATTAGGTGCCGCAATCGGGGCCGTTACCGGCGTTATTGTCGCCAAAGGGCGCGTTCAGGCGTTTATCGCCACGCTGGTGATGATGCTGTTGCTGCGCGGTGTGACCATGGTGTACACCAACGGCAGTCCGGTGAATACTGGGTTTACCGATAACGCCGATGTCTTCGGCTGGTTCGGGATTGGTCGTCCGCTGGGCATCCCTACTCCGGTATGGATCATGGGGATTGTCTTCCTGGCCGCGTGGTACATGCTGCATCACACCCGTCTGGGTCGTTATATCTATGCGCTGGGTGGTAATGAAGCGGCAACGCGTCTTTCCGGTATCAGCGTTAATAAAGTCAAAATTATCGTCTACTCTCTGTGCGGGCTGCTGTCGGCGCTGGCGGGGATTATCGAAGTGGCGCGTCTCTCCTCTGCGCAACCGACGGCGGGTACCGGCTATGAGCTGGATGCTATCGCGGCGGTGGTGCTGGGCGGAACCAGCCTGGCAGGCGGTAAAGGTCGTATCGTCGGCACGCTTATCGGTGCGCTGATTCTTGGGTTCTTGAACAACGGTTTGAACTTGTTAGGCGTTTCTTCTTATTACCAGATGATCGTTAAAGCAGTCGTCATTTTGCTGGCGGTGCTGGTGGACAACAAAAAGCAGTAATTCACGACACTACAGGACATCTTAGATATGAACATGAAAAAACTGGCTACCCTGGTTTCTGCGGTTGCGCTGAGCGCCACCGTGAGTGCGAACGCGATGGCGAAAGACACCATTGCGCTGGTTATCTCTACCCTGAATAACCCGTTCTTCGTCTCCCTGAAGGATGGCGCGCAGAAAGAAGCCGATAAACTGGGTTACAACCTGGTGGTTCTGGACTCACAGAATAACCCGGCGAAAGAGCTGGCTAACGTTCAGGATTTAACGGTTCGTGGCACCAAAATTCTGCTGATCAACCCAACTGACTCCGATGCCGTAGGTAACGCCATCAAGATGGCTAACCAGGCAAAAATCCCGGTTATCACCCTGGACCGCGTCGCCTCTAAAGGTGAGGTCGTGAGCCACATTGCTTCCGATAACGTACTGGGCGGTAAAATCGCGGGTGATTACATCGCGAAGAAAGCCGGTGAAGGTGCGAAGGTTATCGAACTGCAGGGGATTGCCGGGACTTCCGCAGCGCGCGAGCGTGGCGAAGGCTTCCAGCAGGCCGTTGCCGCTCACAAATTTAACGTCCTGGCGAGCCAGCCTGCCGATTTTGACCGTACTAAAGGCCTGAACGTGATGCAGAACCTGCTGACTGCGCACCCAGACGTGAAAGCGGTCTTCGCACAGAACGACGAAATGGCGCTGGGTGCACTGCGTGCGCTGCAGACCGCCGGTAAATCCGATGTGATGGTGGTTGGGTTTGACGGTACGCCTGATGGCGAGAAAGCGGTAAAAGATGGCAAACTGGCGGCGACTATCGCGCAGTTACCTGACCAGATCGGTGCTACCGGCGTGGAAACCGCTGACAAAGTGCTGAAAGGCGAAAAGGTCCAGGCGAAATATCCTGTTGACCTGAAGCTGGTAATTAAGCAGTAATAACGCGAATGCGATTCAGGCTCTCGCAGCCTGAGGGACAACATCAAAAATAAAAGCAGGGCACGCGCCACCGGTAAGTCAGCCGGTGGCGCATCTTACCGGACACTCTGAAAATGAAAACCGCAGGCAAACTCGTCGTCCTTGGCAGCATCAATGCCGATCACATTCTCAATCTTGAATCTTTCCCGACGCCTGGCGAAACCGTCACCGGTAGCCATTATCAGGTCGCTTTTGGCGGTAAAGGCGCAAACCAGGCGGTTGCCGCCGGGCGCAGCGGTGCGGATATCGCGTTTATTGCCTGCACGGGCGACGACGATATTGGTGAGCGCATCCGCAAACAGTTACAGGTTGACCGCATTGACGTTGCGCCGGTAAGCGCCGTGGCGGGCGAGTCGACCGGTGTGGCGCTGATCTTCGTGAACGGCGAAGGCGAAAACGTTATTGGTATCCATGCCGGAGCCAACGCCGCATTATCAACTTCATTAGTCGATGCGCAGCGTGAACGTATCGCTAAGGCCGATGTGCTGTTGATGCAGCTTGAATCACCGCTGGACAGCGTACTGTTGGCCGCGCAGATTGCCCACCAGAACCAGACCACCGTGGTATTAAACCCGGCCCCGGCGCGCGAGCTGTCGGATGAACTCCTGTCGCTGGTGGATATCATTACCCCGAATGAAACCGAAGCCGAGAAGCTGACCGGCGTGCGGGTAGAAAACGATGAAGACGCCGCGCAAGCTGCGAAGGTCCTGCATGCCAAAGGTATCGATACGGTGATCATCACTCTCGGTAGCCGTGGTGTATGGGCCAGCGTGAAGGGCGAAGGGCGTCGCGTTCCTGGTTTTAAAGTCCAGGCCATCGATACCATCGCGGCGGGCGACACCTTTAACGGTGCACTGATGACCGCGCTGCTGGAAAACACGCCGCTGGCGGAGGCGCTGCGCTTTGCTCATGCAGCTGCAGCGATCGCCGTGACGCGTAAAGGCGCTCAGCCATCGGTTCCATGGCGTGAAGAGATCGACGAATTCTTACGTCAACAGGGGTAATGCTTGGCCACGATGAAGGATGTTGCTCGCCTGGCGGGCGTTTCCACCTCAACCGTATCGCACGTCATCAATAAAGACCGTTTCGTCAGCGAAGCGATTACCGAGAAAGTTGATGCGGCCATCAAAACGCTGAACTACGCGCCGTCGGCGCTGGCGCGTAGCCTCAAGCTGAATCAGACCCATACTATTGGCATGCTGATCACCGCCAGTACCAACCCGTTCTACTCTGAACTGGTGCGCGGCGTCGAGCGTAGCTGCTTTGAGCGCGGCTATAGCCTGGTGCTGTGTAACACTGAAGGCGATGAGCAGCGAATGAACCGCAATCTTGAGACGCTGATGCAAAAGCGTGTCGATGGGCTGCTGCTGCTGTGCACCGAAACGCACCAGCCGTCGCTGGAGATCATGCAGCGCTACCCTTCTATTCCTTCCGTGATGATGGACTGGGCACCGTTTGACGGTGACAGCGACCTGATTCAGGATAATTCGCTGTTTGGCGGCGATATGGCGACCCGTTACCTGATTGAACGCGGCCATACGCGTATTGCCTGTATTGCTGGCCCGCTGGATAAAACCCCGGCGCGTTTGCGTCTGGAGGGATACCGGGAAGCGATGCATAACGCGAAGCTGCCCATCCTGGACGGCTATGAGATTACCAGCGACTTCGAATTCGGCGGTGGTCTGGAGGCGATGCAGCAGTTGCTGAAGCATCCCGAGCGCCCGGATGCGGTCTTTGTCGGCAATGATGCCATGGCGGTCGGCGCCTATCAGGCGCTGTATCAGGCCGGTTTACGTATTCCACAGGACATGGCGGTGATTGGCTATGATGACATCGAGCTGGCGCGCTATATGACACCGCCGCTGACCACCATTCACCAACCGAAAGATGAACTTGGCGAGCTGGCGATTGATGTGCTGATTCATCGTATCGCCCAGCCCGGGCAGAAACAGCAGCGTATGCAGCTGACGCCCGAGCTGGTGGTTCGCGGCTCGGTGTGAGGCTAGTGCTTTTCTTTTATTAGGTTGCGGCCATCTTTCGGCCGCAGCAGCAGGAACATCAGCGCGGATATCGCCGTAATCACACCCATGGTAATAAAGGTATAGTGGAACTGATCGATGGTTGAGCCCACGATACTCTGGTAGGAACGTAGCACCGCGGCACTGATGGCGACCCCCAGACTAATCGACAACTGTTGGGTCACCGCCAGCAGACTATTGCCGCCGCTGGCGTTATCGTCCGTCAGGTCGGCAAGCGTAATGGTGTTCATCGAGGTGAACTGCGTCGACATCGCCATCCCCAGCACCAGCAGCGGCAGAATCAGCATCCATATCGGCATCGACGGCGATTGCAGTGAGAACTGCGCGATCATCAGGCCAATAAACAGCGTGACTCCCACCAGTGTTTTCCGATAGCCCAAACGGCGCAGTACGGCAGTGACGGTCGATTTCGCAATAATCGAACCGATAGCCGTCGGCGCCATCATGCAGCCCGCGATCAGCGCTGGATAACCGAAGCCCACCTGGAGCATCAAGGGCATCAGGAACGGTACGCAGCCGGTGCCCAGGCGTGTTGCCAGGTTTCCGGCGATACCGACGGAAAAGGTGCGCGTTTTGAACAGCGACAGTGAAATCAGCGGCGTAGGGTGCTTGCGCGCGTGGCGGATATAGGCGAGCAGCAGAAGGATGCTGAGCAGGACTATCATTAATGCCACCCAGCCCGACACGATCTGCTCCCCGAGCAGCTCCATACCGATGGAGAACAGTACCAGGCTTAGCCCGAAGAGCAGGAAACCGGAGAAGTCGAAGCGCCGCCGCGGCGTGGTGAAGTTCGGCATATATTTTCGGGCGTACAGCATCCCGACAACGCCAATCGGTATGTTAATGAGGAAAATCCAGTGCCAGGTGGCCCAGGTAACGAATACGCCGCCGAGCACTGGGCCAAGAATCGGCCCAATCAGGCCCGGCATGGTGACAAAGTTAAGTACCGGCAGCAGTTCGCTGCGCGGATAGGCGCGCAGTAACGCCAGGCGCGCGACGGGCATCATCATGGCGCCGCCAATCCCTTGAATCACCCGGAAGATAACCAGCTCAGTTAATGAAGAAGAGAGCGCACAGGCCAGAGAGCCCAGAGTGAACAGGCTCACCGCTAACATAAAGACGCGGCGGGTACCGAAACGGTCGGCCAGCCAACCGCTCACCGGGATCAGCATCGCGACGGTCAGCGTATAGCTGATAATCGCCGACTGCATGGCCAGCGGCGAACGGTTCAGGCTGTGGGCGATGGCCGGAAGGGCGGTATTCAGGATGGTGGCGTCCAGCGCCTGCATAAAGAAGGCCATTGCCGCTATCCACGGCAGACCAGCCATACTCCGCGCTTTCTTTTCAGTCATGCGATGTCCTCTATACGGCTTCCCGGATATGCGGCGCGTTTAATAACGCCTGACATGCCAGAAACGCCTGCTGACCGTCGCCATCCTGGATAGCATCAACAATGGCCTGGTGGCTATCCAACTCGATTACTTCATCTTCAGTAATAGAGGTGAAATAGATGTGGTACACCGAATGGAAGAGCTTGGCGAAGGAGGTCAGAAACGGGTTCGCGCTCATTTCATAGATGTGCTCGTGCCAGGAGGTGTCGATATCAATCCAGCGAGTACGGTCGAACGCTTTCTCTAGCGTCGCCATCTCTTCCATTAATGTGTTGAGATGTGCCTTCTGTTCAGCCGTGCCTAACGTCGCGGCTAGCATGCAGGCCTGCGGCTCGAGGCTGCGGCGCAGTACCAGGAAGTGTTTCATCACCGACTGGAAGTTATCTGCGGTCAGCCACCAGGAGATAAGTTCGGTGTCGAGGAAGTTCCAGTGTGCCTGAGGCATGACGCGCGTACCAATGCGCGGGCGCGGGAGCAGCATGCCTTTTGCCGAAAGCGTTTTTACCGCTTCACGAACGGCGGTTCGGCTGACGCCGAAAATCTCGCCCAGCTCCATCTCGCCGGGGAGGATGCTTTCCGGCGGGTATTCACCGGTTAATATCTTCTGGGCTATTTTCTCAGCCAGGACCCAGGAGATGTTCTTTTGAGCTGCCAGTTGCTGTGCGCTTAGAGACATAAATGCCATTCCTATTATTTATCTTTCTTTAGTATGCCATTTGATGTGCTGAATCGGTGTTAAAAACAGCAGTTCGGGCCTTTAACGGTGCATTGCTGCACGATTTGTTGAAAAAGAGAGCGGGCGATAAATTATTTTAAATTTATGCTTGCGGGATCTCAATTACTCCCTATAATGCGGCCCCACTGAGACGGAACAACGGCAAACAAGCCGCCGGGTCAGCGAGATTCTCCTGAGAAACTCGGCAGAGAAAAGCGAAATTAAACGCTTGACTCTGAAAGAGGAAAGTGTAATATATGCCACCTCGCAACAGTGAGCGAAAGCCGTGTTGCACTGCTCTTTAACAATTTATCAGACAATCTGTGTGGGCACTCGAAGATACGGATTCTTAACGTCGCAAGACGATAAATGAA
>NZ_VDAG01000108.1:0-54592 GCF_019584505.1 Kluyvera sp. EC_51
TTACGCACCACCCCGTCAGTAGCTGAACAGGAGGGACAGCTGATAGAAACAGAAGCCACTGGAGCACCTCAAAAACACCATCATACACTAAATCAGTAAGTTGGCAGCATCACCGATAATGAGCTTTATTTTTAAATTCGCCTGTCAGTACGACTGCTCATCGCATCAATGATGCTTTCCCTGCGTGGGAAGTTTATGGTTACAAGCTCAGCGCAGTTGTTATGGTCAAAAGACAACCATGCCCTCAGGTTCAACCTGCATGATAGCTGAAGCAACATTAGCCAACTAAGCCGGATAATTCCGATAACATCCCGGTTTCGAGCGAAATAACCATACAGTCAGTAACGACAAAAACCCTCTTCCGATGGTTTTTCTGCCGCTATCATTCGCTATATCCCTTCTAACGTCCCCTAACTGGCTCAGGATAATATCCCTTTCACGTTGAAATAATCTGTTAACTTAATGACTTGTTATCAATCACGTTCCCTGTAAACTGATTATTCAGCTCGTCTGGTAAATGGATATTTGCATCGCATCATTGTGGTCACGATTAAATCGCTACCCGCCTGGCATTTAATTAAAAAAATAAAAATTCATGTGGTTTAATGTTACAAATGAAAACAAAATCGACAGAAAAGCAAAATAAAGACTCATTTATTACATCTCGTTACATAATACTCTGTCTGGGTATTCTGTTTTGCCTTGCCGTTTTACTGGTGCGAGTGGCGGATCTGCAATTTTTAAATCACCCGATGCTGGCACGCGAGGCCGATCAACGTTCGCTGCGTACCGTGGTGCTGCCAACAAACCGTGGAACGCTGGTAGACCGGAACGGTGAAGCACTGGCGATGAGCGTACCTTCGCGCGATGTGGTGGTCGATCCGGTAAAAGTGGTTGAGGATAGCCCTAATTTCCGCGATCCCAAATGGCAGTACCTCGCCTCGGCGTTAAATACCACGCCAGACCAAATTGCGAGCAAAATTTATCAGAACGCGCACCGTCACTTTCTTTTTCTCGGACGCAAAGTTGAGCTCGGTATCGCCAAAGATGTTGCTGACCTCCATATAAAAGGCATCAGCGAAATTTACGACGACAGCCGCTTCTATCCAATGGGTGAAGCCTCCGCCCCCTTAATTGGCATTGTCGGTGCGGATAATACCGGCCTGAACGGGGTGGAAAAAGGCTACGACAATATTCTGCAGGGTGAGCCGGGAAAAGAAATTTACCGTAAGGATGCCAATGGCGGCATTATCAGCGTATTAAATTACGATGCGCCAAAACAGGCACCGACGGTGCAGCTCAGTATTGATAAATTCGATCAGTACACGCTTTATAGCAAACTGCGCGACGGTGTCCTGCTGAATAAGGCGGATTCCGGCGCGGCGGTATTGGTCAAAATTGATACCGGCGAAATCCTCGCGATGGCCTCTTACCCTTCTTACAACCCGAATAACTTTGATAACGCCACCCAGACGCAGATGCGCGATGTGGCGATCAACGACAGCTTTGAACCGGGCTCTACGGTGAAACCGCTGGTGATTATTGAAGGGCTGGAACGCAATATCATCCAGCCTAATACGCTACTGAACACCACGCCGTATAGCGTGAATGGGCACCTGATCCGTGACGTCGGCCATTGGCCGCAGCTCACACCAACCGGTATTTTGCAAAAATCGAGCGATATCGGCGTATCCCATATTGCCCTGGCGATGCCGGCACAGGCGCTGGTCGACACCTATCAGGCGTTTGGCCTCGGTAAACCAACCGATCTTGGCCTGAGCGGCGAAAGCGTGGGCTACTTCCCGCTCCACCGCCAGCAGTGGGCTGACATTGAACGTGCTACCTTCTCATTCGGCTATGGTCTCCGCGTCACGCCGCTGCAAATTGCCCGAGAATACGCCACGATGGGCTCCTATGGCGTCTATCGCCCGTTGTCGATAACCAAAGTCACGCCGCCGGTCATGGGTCAGCAGGTCGCCGATCCGAACATTGTCAAAACCGTAGTTCATATGATGGAGAGCGACGTGCTACCCGGCGGCAGTGGCGTGAGAGCGGCCGTGCCTGGCTATAGATTGGCAACCAAAACCGGTACGGCAGAGAAACTGGGCGACAGCGGTAAATACGATGGCGGCTACGTGAACTACACCGCGGGCGTCGCACCGGTCAGCCATCCAGAAGTGGCGCTGGTGGTGGTGGTAAACAACCCAACCGCAGGCACCCACTTTGGTGGCTCGGTGGCAGCGCCTATCTTTGGCAATATCATGGGGCCAGTGCTGAAGAATATGAATATCGCGCCGGATGCGCTGTTACAGTAATGAGGCAGGAAACGGTATGGCTCCCCGGAATGGGAAGCCATACCGGCCGGTTAGACTAGACGACGGCGGTGGTTAAGCGCGACGAGCAGCATAAACGACCTTGCTCATCGAAAATTTCAATCTGCCAGACCTGATGACGACGACCCGCGTGCAGCGCTTTGCATACGCCGCGTACGCGCCCGCTGCGGGCCGAACGAATATGGTTGGCGTTCACTTCCAGCCCTACCACCCGGTCTTCCCCTTCGGTGCACAGATAGCCCGCCACCGAACCCAGCGTTTCCGCCAGCACCACTGAGGCACCGCCGTGCAACAGCCCAAACGGCTGGTGCGTACGGCGATCCACCGGCATCGTCGCCGCAATCGAATCGCCATCGATATGGTCAAACTGAATATCCAGCAGCCCCACCATATTGCCTTCACCCATCGCATTGAGGGCTTCGAGCGTTGTTTGTCGTTTCCAGATCATCCCATCATCTCCAGCAGCGCTTGCAGTGGATGGCGCACGCCGTTACCTTCCACACGTTTCACCTGGCTTCGACAAGAGTAGCCGGTCGCCAGGCAGCGATTACGGGGAAGCTTTTGCATCGCCTGATGCCAGGAAAGCTCGTAAATGCCCAGTGAATTGGCGTGGTTTTTGACTTCATGTCCATAGGTTCCTGCCATACCGCAGCAGCCTACGCTGACGTTCTCAAGCTTCGCGCCGAAATGGGCAAAGATTGAAGCCCACTGCTTAGGCGCGGTTGGCAGCGCCGTCACCTCGGTGCAGTGACCAAACAGATACCAGGGTTCACCGGACGGCAGCGCATTTTCTTTGCGCTCCAGCACCTGCGGTAGCCATTCGTGCACCAGCATGACGTTGAAGTCACCGCGCGTATCACCAAGCACCTGCTTGTACTCATCGCGATAGCAAAGCACCAGCGCTGGGTCGACCCCGACCATCGGCATATCCAATTCCGCCACACGGTTGAGGTAATCAGCGGTTTTTTGCGCCGTCTTCGTAAAGCGGCTGACGAAGCCTTTAATATGCTGTGCCTTGCCGTTCGGCGAGAACGGCAGCAGCACCGGCTGGAAGCCCAGTTTTTCAACCAGACGGACAAAGTCTGCCACCACCTGCGCATCGTAGTAGCTGGTGAACGGATCCTGCACCACCAGCACGGTCTGCGCTTTTTGTTCAGGCGCCAGCGACTCCAGTTGTTCAAGCGTCATATTTGCCGAACGGTGGGTCACCATCTGTTTTTGCAGCGACGGTACCGAAAGCAGCGGCAGATCGATCATGCCGATATGCTTTTCCGACAGCTTACGTACCAGTGGCTGGCTCATAAAGAAGTTGAAGGTTTTCGGCGCGCGTGCCATCAGCGGCGCATAGCTTTCAACCGTTGCCACCAGGTGATCGCGCACCGGGCGCAGGTAGCGGGTGTGGTAGAGCTGCAGGAAGCGAGAGCGGAACTCCGGCACATCAATTTTTATCGGACACTGAGTGGAACAGGCTTTACAGGCCAGACATCCGGACATTGCCTCTTTCACTTCATGCGAGAAATCGTATTCCCCTTTGCGGGCATGCCAGCTATTGCGCGTCCGTTCGATCATCGAGCGCAGGCTGGCGCGTTTCTCCGGCAGCTCTTTTTCCAGCAGCAGTGGGTCTACACCACGATCCGCCAGCAAACGCAGCCATTCACGCACCAGCGTCGCGCGGCCTTTCGGCGAATGCATACGGTTGTTGGTGATTTTCATCGACGGACACATCGGGCTTTTGGCATCAAAGTTGAAGCACAGGCCGTTGCCGTTGCACTCCATCGCCCCACGCCATGCCGAACGAACCGTCACCGGGATTTGGCGATCGTAGGTGCCGCGTTTTACCGCATCCACCTTCATCATTGGCGAATCCACGCCTTCCGGCGGGCAGATTTTCCCTGGATTCAGGCGGTTATCCGGGTCAAAAGCCGCTTTTACTTTGCGCAGTTCGCCGTAAAGCTGTTCGCCAAAGAACGCTGGGCTGTACTCGGCGCGGAAACCTTTGCCGTGCTCGCCCCATAACAGGCCACCGTACTTCGCGGTCAGCGCGACCACATCGTCGGAGATCTGTTTCATTAAGATCTCCTGCTGCGGGTCGCACATATCCAGCGCCGGGCGCACGTGCAGCACGCCAGCATCGACGTGGCCGAACATGCCGTAGCTCAGGCCATGGCTATCGAGTAGCGCGCGGAATTCAACAATATAGTCCGCCAGATGTTCCGGCGGCACACAGGTATCTTCCGCAAACGGAATCGGCTTGGCGGCCCCTTTGGCGTTGCCGAGCAGTCCGACCGCTTTTTTACGCATCGCGTAAATACGCTCGATGCCGTCCAGCTCGTTACAGCGCTGCCAGCCGATAACGCCCGCTTCCTGCTGGGCAATCAACTCGTCTAGCCGCTGGCAAAGCGCCGACACCTGGCCTTCAATCAGTGCTTCATCGTCGCCCGCGAACTCGACGATATTCAGGCCCAGCATCTCTTTGTCCGGCACGTCAGTAATCAGTTCATTTACCGAGTGCCAGACGATATCTTCCCGCGCCAGGTTTAGCACCTTTGAGTCCACCGTTTCAACGGACAGCGCACGCGCTTCAACCATAAACGGCGCGTTACGCAGCGCAGAATCAAAGGAGTCATATTTGATATTGACCAGCCTGCGCACCTTCGGCAGCGGCGTGATGTCCAGCCGCGCTTCAGTGATAAAGGCCAGTGTGCCTTCTGACCCCGTCAACACGCGCGTCAGGTCAAACTCGGTCATCTCGTCATTAAAGACGTGGCGCAGGTCGTAGCCCGTGAGGAAGCGGTTCAGTTTCGGGAATTTATCGATAATCAGCTGACGGTTTTCCCGACAGCGTTCATAAACGGTTCGGTAGATACGCCCCGCCGCCGACTGTTCTTTCGCCAACGTTTCAGCCAGCGCCACCGGCACCGGCTGGGTATCGAGAATATCGCCGCCCAACAGCACGGCGCGCACGCCTAGTACATGGTCAGACGTTTTACCGTACACCAGAGAACCCTGCCCGGAGGCATCGGTATTAATCATCCCGCCCAGCGTTGCGCGGTTACTGGTCGACAGCTCAGGGGCGAAAAAATAACCATGAGGTTTTAAATACTGGTTAAGCTGATCTTTAATGACTCCCGCTTCAACGCGCACCCACCCCTCTTCCGGGTTGATCTCAATAATGCGGTTCATGTAGCGAGACATGTCAATAATGATGCCCTGATTCAGCGCCTGGCCGTTGGTGCCAGTACCGCCGCCGCGCGGGGTGAAAATCAGGGACTGGAAGCGCTCTTCTGCCGCTAAACGGGCCAGAAGCGCAACGTCTGCGGTCGAACGCGGGAAGATCACCGCATCGGGAAGAAGCTGGTAGATACTGTTATCGGTCGCCATCGTCAGCCTGTCGGCATAGCGGGTGGCGGTGTCGCCGGTAAAGCCTTGTTGCTCCAGTGCTTGCAAATAATTCAGCACCAGCTGAACTACGCCAGGTGCCTGGGAAATCTGTGGGATCATTACTTGTGACCCTTTCTGAATGTTGTGTTGTACGCACAACATCTTGCCGGTTTACGCGAGGCAACAAGCGGCAAAGATGATGTGTAGAGAGTTATTAATCGTTTGCGTCGTGCAGTTATTCTTTTATCACATTTTTTTCTTATACGCCCGGTAGATTTTGTCGCAGAATCAGCGCCGGGAATTTATTGATATTATTATCAATGAACGGATTTACGCTGCGTCAACACGCTGACAAGCAACTGAAGGTAAAACTCATTTATGAACACGAATCCTCGGCCTCGTGATATTCCACAAATACTGCTATCCGTGCTGTTTTTGGCACTGATGATCATCGCCTGTTTATGGATAGTTCAGCCGTTTATTCTGGGCTTCGCCTGGGCATCGACTATCGTTATTGCCACCTGGCCGGTCCTGCTCTGGTTCCAGCGCAAACTTTTTGGCCGCCGTTCTTTGGCCGTACTGGTCATGACGCTGCTGCTTTTTTTACTGTTCGTTATCCCCATCGCGCTGCTGGTTAACAGCCTGGTTGATGGATCCACACCGCTGGTTCACGCCATTACCAGCGGTACGCTGAGCCTGCCCGATCTGGCCTGGCTGAACAGTATTCCCTTTGTGGGTGCCAAACTCTACAGTGGCTGGCACAGCCTGCTGGATATGGGCGGCAGTGCGCTGATGGCGAAAGTTCGCCCGTATATCGGCACCACGACCACCTGGTTTGTCGGTCAAGCCGCGCACGTCGGACGATTCCTGATGCACAGCACCCTGATGCTGCTGTTCAGCGCCCTGCTGTACTGGCAAGGTGAAAAGGTGGCGTTTGGTATGCGTTACTTCGCAACCCGCCTGGCGGCAAAACGCGGCGATGCGGCGGTGCTGCTGGCGGGCCAGGCGATTCGCGCCGTGGCGCTGGGCGTGGTCGTCACCGCGCTGACGCAGGCGGTGCTTGGCGGCATCGGCCTCGGTATCTCAGGTGTACCTTACGCTACGCTGCTGACCGTGGTGATGATCTTTTCCTGCCTGGTGCAGTTGGGGCCGTTGATCGTACTGGTACCATGCATTATCTGGCTCTACTGGACGGGTGATACCACCTGGGGCACGGTGCTGCTGGTCTGGAGTTGTGTGGTTGGGACGATGGATAACGTGATTCGCCCGATGCTAATCCGTATGGGTGCTGACCTGCCGATGATTCTGATCCTCTCCGGCGTTATCGGCGGCCTGGTCGCATTCGGCATGATCGGCCTGTTCATTGGCCCGGTGCTGCTGGCCGTCTCCTGGCGTCTGTTTGATGCCTGGCTGCACGAAGTGCCGCCGCCGTCACGAGACCCGGATCAGGTTCTGGAAGAGCTGGCCGAGCTTGAGCAGAATAACTATCCAAAACCGTAAGGTAAAAAAGGCGGGGCAACCCGCCTTATACTTAAGCAAAATTCACCGTTACCCCTTCTTGCCCAGCGCCTTTCCTTCGCTTCCTGCGACATGCTACGGAAATTATTCACATTTCTTTAACTATTGAGACGAATCTGATCGACGCTAAAACCGGGCATGGCCTAGTATAAGTTCCAAGGTACTAGATCAACCCCTTGATTTATATATCCCCTGAGAGAAACACCGAATTGCTGTGTGTAGTCTTTGCCCAACTCCCACGTTGGGCTTTTTTTTGTCTGTCATCTGGCAAAATCCCGGCGTCAGCGCCCTACACCGACTCCGGGCATAAGAGGAAATTAACGTACTTCGCAGCGGCTCATCATGCGCCAGTCAAATGGCAGCATGCGAGTTTCACCCGTCACCTGCACCGTTGCTCGCCCATGAATCTGCGCGCACGAGCTGCCCACCTGCAGTTCGAACTCACCGGGCTCAACAATGCGCTGACCGTCGTAGCTAGTGAAATTCAGCATATCAACCGGCACGGTGAAGGTGAGCGTGGCCTGTTCATTCGGTGACAACGTCACACGCTGGAAGGCTTTTAACTCCTGTAATGGGCGCACCATTGAGGCAACCTTGTCCCGCACGTACAGCTGAACCACGTCGCTGCCGCTGTGCTCGCCGTTATTTTTAACCGTGACGCTAAGGGTAATTTCACCGTCGATAGCGACCTGGTTTTGCAGTAACTGCGGCGTCCCGTAGCTAAATTCGCCCCAGCCCTTACCATAGCCAAACGGGTACAGCGTGCCGAAGTGGAAGGCAAACGGCGTGCCGCCGCTTTTCAGCTTGTGGTTATAGTAAAACGGCATCGCTCCTGCACTTTTCGGTACACTGACCACCAGACGCCCTTGCGGTTCGGCACGACCGGTTAAGACATCGGCAACAGCCCAGCCACCCTCCTGACCCGGCGCCCAGGCCAGCAGTAAGGCCGCCACTTTGGATTCTAACCCCTGAAGGTTGTATGGCCGACCGCCGGTCATCACCACAATTACCGGTTTACCGGTATCCACCAGCGCCTGCAGCAATTGTTGCTGCACGCCCGGCAGGTTCAGGCTGTCGGTATCGGAACCTTCCCCGACGGTGCCACTCTGGAATAGCCCGGCCAGATCGCCCACGCAGGCCACCACCACATCGCTACCCTTCGCGGCGCGCACCGCCTCCGGGATCAGACTCAGATCGTGCGAAACTGGAGAAGACTGCATCGGTTTACCAGAGCTATCTCCTGGGAAGACCGGCGCACCAGCCATACGCTGTTCAATGATATGACAGCCTTTGGCATAGCGGACGTGGTCATCCCCCAGATAATGGCGCAGCGCCGCCAGCGGCGTAGTAACCTGTGAGGTTTTCTCCATCATGTCGCTGATGATCAGATGCACCGGGAAACTGTAGCCGCTTAACAGCGCCAGCGGATCATCCGCCGTCGGGCCCACTACCGCCAGCGTCGGTTTACCGGTCAGCGGTAGGGCCTGACGATTTTCCAGCAGCGTCATGGAACGTGTAGCAACTTCGCGCGCCACCTTCCGGGTGGCATCAGACTGCAGCGAAATGGCGTCTTCATCGGTATACGGATGCTCAAACAGGCCGAGACGGAATTTCTCCGTCAGAGTACGCGCCACAATCTCGTCGATTTTCTCCGGCGTCATCAACCCGCGAGCGACCGCCTCCGCCAGATGACGCGCACAGTCGTCTTTTGGCAGTTCAACGTCCAGCCCGGCGTTGAATGCCAGCGCCGCCGATTCCGCCGCATCCTGCGCAACGCCGTGATGCTGATGCAGCAGGCTCACCCCGCCGTAATCCGCCACCACAATGCCGTCAAAGCCCCAGCGCTCACGCAGAACGGTGGTCAGCAGGAAGCTGTCACTGTGGCCCGGTTGATTATCAATATCATGATAGGCCGGCATCACCGAACCAGCATTGGCCTGCTTGACCGCCATTTCAAACGGCAGCAGGAAGGTATCGTTCAGTTCACGAAAACCCAGATGTACCGGCGCATGGTTACGCGCCCCTTCGCTAAACGAGTGACCAACGTAGTGCTTCAGCGTCGCCAGCACGTCTCGCTTTTCGCCCTGCAGGCCCTCAACATAGGCACACGCCATCACCCCCACCAGCCACGGGTCTTCGCCAAAGGTCTCTTCCGTGCGTCCCCAACGAACGTCGCGGGAGACATCAAGCACCGGGGCGAGCCCCTGCTTGCAGCCGGTAGAGCGCGCTTCTTCGCCGATTTGCTGGGCGGCACGCTTAACCAGTTCCGCATCCCAGGTGGATCCATAGTTCAGCGAGGACGGGAACAGCGTCGCGTCTTTACACAGCAGCCCAACCAGGCACTCTTCGTGGAACAGCGCGGGAATGCCTAGCCGCGTCTCTTCCATCATCATTTTTTGCAGACGGTTAGCCGCCCGAACGCCAGTTTTGGCATCCACAATATGGGTGCCCAGCGGGCGGGTGATTTGCCCGACGCCGAGTTTTAAACGCTCGTGCAGCGACGTCTGCTCGCTGACGCCAGCAAACTCATCGCTCATATCCGTTCTTTCACGGTGATTGCCGTCTTCCGATAGCACCAGCCACCAGGCATGCATCTGGGCATATTTTTCTTCGGGGGTCATGCGCGCCAGTAAGTCTGCCACGCGTTCCTGAATCGGGCGCTGAGGGTCTTTATAAATCGGGGTCATAGCCGTTCTCCTGAGTCGCTGATAAGTACCCGAAATCATTGGCTAATGATGAGGGGTAAGCACACGGTGTTAACATTTGCGAATCAGTATTCAGAAGTGATGCGTGGGGAACAATTGTAGAAATTGCCAGCAGATTTATGATTTTTGGTTTTCTTACCGGAGTGTGATCCGCCGCAACCCTATAGGTAAAAAAATCCCGGGACGATGCCCGGGATTTCAGTACGCGATGGCGTTACTTGTTCAGTTCCGCCAGGCTCAGCCAGGTCTGTACGACGGTGTCCGGGTTCAGCGACAGGCTGTCGATTCCCTCTTCCATCAGCCAGGCGGCAAAGTCTTCGTGGTCAGAAGGACCCTGACCGCAAATACCGACATATTTCCCCTGCTTCTTCGCAGCGCGAATCGCCATCGACAGCAGCGCTTTCACCGCGTCGTTGCGTTCGTCGAACAGCGCAGAGACAACGCCGGAGTCACGGTCAAGACCCAGCGCCAGCTGCGTCATGTCGTTTGAGCCGATGGAGAAGCCGTCAAAGTGCTCAAGGAACTGGTCCGCCAACAGGGCGTTAGACGGGATCTCACACATCATGATGATTTTGAGTCCGTTCTCACCGCGTTTCAGCCCCTGACGCGCCAGTTCGTCCACTACCGCTTTCGCCTGCTCCACGGTACGCACGAACGGCACCATGATCTCAACGTTAGTCAGCCCCATGTCGTTACGCACGCGCTTCACCGCATCGCACTCCAGCGCGAAGCAGTCGCGGAAGCTATCGGAAACGTAGCGACCAGCGCCACGGAAGCCCAGCATCGGATTCTCTTCTTCCGGCTCGTAACGCTCGCCGCCCACCAGGTTGGCGTATTCGTTCGATTTGAAGTCAGAGAGACGGACGATAACGCGTTTCGGGTAGAACGCCGCACCCAGTGTCGCGATCCCTTCGGTCAGACGGCCTACGTAAAACTCTTTCGGCGAGTCGAAGCCTTTCATCATCTCGCGGATTTCGTTTTGCAGCTTAGGCTCCTGGTCATCAAACTCCAGCAGCGCACGTGGGTGCACGCCGATCATACGGTTGATGATGAACTCCAGGCGCGCTAGACCGACGCCCTCGTTCGGCAGGCAGGCAAAGTCGAACGCACGGTCAGGGTTGCCGACGTTCATCATAATCTTCAGCGGCAGATCCGGCATGGTATCGACGCTGGAGCTTTTCACGCTGAAGTCCAGCAGGTCGGCGTAGACGTAGCCAGTGTCGCCTTCGGCGCAGGAGACGGTGACTTTCTCATCATCCTTCATGCGCTCGGTGGCGTCACCGCAGCCCACCACCGCTGGAATACCCAGTTCACGGGCGATAATCGCCGCGTGACAGGTACGACCGCCACGGTTGGTCACAATCGCCGCCGCTTTTTTCATGATCGGTTCCCAATCCGGGTCGGTCATGTCGGTGACCAACACATCGCCAGGCTGGATACGGTTCATTTCGCTGATATCGTGAATGACTTTCACCGGGCCTGCACCGATGCGATGACCGATGGCACGGCCTTCAGAGACAATACGCCCCTGGGAGTGCAGCGTGTAACGTTCCATCACCTGACCACGGGAACGCACGGTTTCCGGGCGAGCCTGAACGATAAACAGTTTGCCGGTGTGGCCGTCTTTTGCCCACTCGATGTCCATAGGACGACCGTAGTGTTTCTCGATCTGCACGGCCTGCTTCGCCAGTTCCTGCACTTCATCGTTGGTCAGTGAGAAAATGTCACCCTGCTGCTGCGGCACATCTTCAATACGTACCTGCTTACCGTGCTCCTGCGTAGGCGCGTAAACCATACGGATCTTTTTCGACCCCATGGTACGGCGCACAATTGCCGGGCGGCCTGCGGCCAGCGTCGGTTTGTGGACGTAGAATTCATCGGGGTTGACCGCGCCCTGTACGACCATCTCACCTAAGCCCCACGCAGAGGTGATAAATACCACCTGATCAAAGCCGGATTCAGTATCAATAGAGAACATCACACCAGAAGACGCGAGGTCAGAACGTACCATTAGCTGAACGCCAGCAGAGAGCGCGACGCCGCGGTGGTCATAACCCTGGTGAACGCGGTAGGAGATGGCACGGTCGTTGAACAGCGAAGCAAACACGTGCTTCACCGCCACCAGCACCGCTTCATAGCCCTGGACGTTAAGGAAGGTTTCCTGCTGACCGGCGAAGGACGCATCCGGCATGTCTTCCGCAGTGGCTGAGGAGCGCACGGCAAAAGAGGCGTTGGCGTTGTCGGCAGCCAGTTGGTTGTAGGCTTCGTGAATAGCCTGTTCCAGTTCGCTCTGGAAAGGTGTGTCGATGATCCACTGGCGGATCTGCGCGCCGGCTTTCGCCAGGGCGGTAACGTCGTCAATATCGGTGTTATCCAACAGTTGATAGATCTGCTGGTTCACGCCGCTCTGGTCGAGAAACTGATTAAACGCATCGGCAGTGGTGGCAAATCCGTTGGGTACAGAAACACCCATTCCGGACAGATTCGTAATCATTTCACCCAAGGAGGCATTTTTGCCTCCAACTCTGTCTACATCATTCATGCCGAGTTGGTTGTACCAAAGCACCAGCGGTGACGAGCCATTGTTGGACATCGAACAATCCTTTTTTGATTAAAGAAGCAGTGATAAGTAACGACTGACTACTTAAATTATCCTCGCATATTTAAACGGCTGAAAAAAACGGTGAATCGTGTAAGCAAATTATTTTTTTTACTTTTTCGGATTGATTCCAGGTTATTCATAACCTACTGATTCAGCTGAAAAGGCACAGCAACCAGCGGTCTATTGGTAGCTTTTGGAAATTGAAACGACCATTTCATTAAAAATAAAAATACCGTTTCATTTTTAAATTTAAGACAAATACCACGGGCTTGTGTTTAAATTTAATTTACCCTTTCAGGCAATTAATGGGAGTCAAGCAATATGGATAACGCAGTCGACAGGCAGGTGTTTTATATTTCTGACGGTACCGCCATCACGGCGGAAGTCCTCGGCCACGCGGTGATGTCACAGTTTCCGGTAGCGATAAACAGCATCACCCTGCCGTTTATCGAAAGCGAGAGTCGCGCCAGGGCGGTAAAGGAGCAGATTGACGCTATCTACCAGCAAACCGGTATTCGCCCGCTGGTCTTCTATTCCATCGTTATTCCCGAAATTCGTGACATTATTCTGCAATGTGAAGGGTTTTGTCAGGACATCGTTCAGGCGCTGGTGGCGCCATTGCAGGAAGAACTGAAGCTTGACCCGACGCCTATCGCCCATCGCACCCATGGCTTAACGCCTGGTAACCTGACCAAGTACGACGCCCGTATTGCCGCCATTGATTACACGCTGGCGCACGACGACGGTATCTCGCTGCGCAATCTCGACCAGGCGCAGGTTATTCTGCTTGGCGTGTCGCGCTGTGGAAAAACCCCTACCAGCCTATACCTGGCAATGCAGTTTGGTATCCGCGCCGCCAACTACCCGTTTATTGCCGACGACATGGATAACCTCGTGCTGCCCGCGTCGCTCAAGCCGCTGCAGCATAAACTCTTCGGGCTGACCATCAACCCTGAACGCCTGGCAGCCATCCGCGAGGAGCGCCGGGAAAATAGCCGCTATGCGTCAATGCGCCAGTGCCGAATGGAAGTCGCCGAGGTTGAGGCGCTGTACCGCCGACATCAGATCCCGTGGCTGAACAGCACCAACTATTCGGTTGAAGAAATTGCCACTAAAATCATGGACATCATGGGATTAAGCCGCAGAATGTACTAATACACTAGTACAATGAATCGAATTTGTTTATCATAGCAGTGTGATTGAGCGCACATTACGCGCCGCCCTTGAATTTAGCGGGGATTGGTTTATCGTGATGTGCATCACTTCCCAGCATATTGACTGGCGAAGCAACAAATTTCTGAGATATCCATGAATAAGACCGATGAACTGCGTACCGCTCGCATTGAGAGCTTGATTACGCCTGCTGAACTTGCTCAGCGCCACCCTGTATCAGCGGACGTTGCTGCGCACGTTACCGCTTCACGCCGTCGCATTGAAAAAATCCTCAACGGCGAAGATCGCCGTCTGCTGGCGATTGTCGGCCCTTGTTCCATTCACGACCTCGATGCTGCAATGGATTACGCTCGCCGTTTACAGGTGCTGCGTGAAAAACATCAGGGCGAACTCGAAATCGTGATGCGCACCTATTTTGAAAAACCGCGCACCGTGGTTGGCTGGAAAGGACTGATCTCCGATCCGGATCTAAACGGCAGCTACCGCGTGAATCACGGCATTGAGCAGGCACGCAAATTACTGCTGCAGGTGAATACCCTCGGCGTGCCGACGGCAACCGAGTTCCTCGATATGGTGACCGGTCAGTTTATCGCCGATCTCATCAGCTGGGGCGCTATTGGTGCTCGTACCACGGAAAGTCAGATCCACCGCGAGATGGCCTCTGCGCTCTCCTGCCCGGTCGGCTTTAAAAACGGCACCGACGGCAACACGCGGATCGCGGTGGATGCCATTCGCGCCTCCCGCGCCAGCCACATGTTCCTGTCGCCGGACAAAAATGGCCAGATGACCATTTACCAGACCAGCGGCAACCCGTACGGGCATATCATCATGCGCGGTGGCAAAAAGCCGAACTACCACGCCGACGATATTGCCGCAGCCTGCGATACGCTGCACGAATTCGACCTGCCGGAGCATCTGGTCGTCGATTTCAGCCACGGCAACTGTCAGAAACAGCACCGCCGTCAGCTGGAAGTGTGCGATGACATCTGTCAGCAGATCCGCAACGGCTCCTCGGCGATTGCCGGGATCATGGCCGAAAGCTTCCTGCGCGAAGGCACACAGAAAATCGTTGCCGACCAGCCACTGACCTACGGTCAATCGATCACCGACCCTTGCCTGAGCTGGGAAGATACCGAACTGCTGCTGGAAAAACTGGCTGCAGCCGTCGCCACCCGCCTGTAGTCTCCCCCGCCCGCTGTTTTACAGCGGGCAATAAATCCCTTATCACACAAAATGATAAATAACGCTTGCGGTTAATATAACGATTACTGATAATGGTTATCATTGTTACATTGATTTTCATTATGAAAAATGTCGCTAATGGATACGTGCGCAGCAGTGGAACCGCAAAAGGATAACACCCCTCGTCCTCTCCCTAACGATCGTCGGATTGATAGCCTTGCGCTATTAGGTCAGGAAGGTCGAGTCATCATCGAACACGGTGAACAGCAATATTTACTGCGCCAGACTCAGGCGGGAAAACTCATTTTGACGAAATAGCTGCGCCACCACCGGCAGCACAGCGTATTGATTAACTTGAACAGCTTACTTCCAGCCGTTTACCCCAGTCCGGCGGACGGCGGCTATAGTCATCTTCACGGTCGCTCCACGGATCGCGAAGCGCTTCATGCAGACGGTGCAACTCCTGATAATCGCCCTTTTCGGCCTGTTCAATGGCACGCTGCGCCAGCCAGTTACGCAGGACAACGGTAGGATTCACCTGCTTCATCGCCCGTTGGCGCTGGGCATCATCAACCTGCTCCTGCTGCAAGCGCGTGCGATACTGTGTAAACCACGCATCAAAGGCTGCGCGGTCAATAAACTCATCGCGCAGCGGTGAAGCAGCGTTCTGTTGCTCGGTTTCGCTCAGCATACGGAAGGTTCGCGTGTAGTCACTGCCCTCACGTTCCATCAGCGCGTACAGCCCGTTTAGCAGATCATTATCGCCGTTCTCTTCGCTGAAGAGTCCAAGCTTCTGACGCATCCGCTGACCGTATTCCCGGAACAGCACCGACTGATAGCTATCCAGCGCCGCGTTGAGCGTATCCACGTCAATCAACGGCGACAGCGCCTGCGCCAGACACTGCAGGTTCCACAGACCAACCGCAGGTTGATTATCAAAGCGATAGCGTCCCTGGTGATCCGAGTGGTTACAGATGTACCCCGGCTGGTAATCATCAAGAAAACCGAACGGTCCGTAGTCCAGCGTCAGGCCGAGAATCGACATATTGTCAGTATTCATCACCCCGTGGGCGAAGCCGACCGTTTGCCAGCGGGCAATCATGCGGGCAGTACGGGCGACCACGTCCTTGAACCACAAACCATAGCAGTCCGGCTCATCCTGTAAATGTGGCCAGTGGTGGCGAACGGTGTATTCCGCCAACTGACGAACGCGGTCCATCTCCCGGCGATAGTAGAAATGTTCGAAGTGGCCAAAGCGAATGTGGCTTTCGGCGATACGCATCAGCATCGCGCCAGACTCTATGGTTTCACGATAAACCGGCGTGTCGCTGGTGACGATCGCTAGCGCACGGGTGCCCGGAATGCCCAGGTAGTGCATCGCTTCAGAGGCCAGACTTTCCCGCAGCGTGGAGCGTAATACCGCGCGCCCATCCCCCATTCGTGAATAGGGCGTCAGCCCGGCACCTTTCAGGTGCCAGTCAACCGTTTTACCGTTTTCCAGCTGTTGCTCACCGAGCAGGATCCCGCGACCATCGCCTAGCTGACCGGCCCAGACGCCAAACTGGTGTCCGCTATAGACCTGCGCCAGCGGCAACATGCCCGGCAAGAGCGTTTCACCGCCCCAGACGCCAGCTCCGTGTTCAGGGGCAAATAGAGAATCAGGAACAGCGAGTTCGTGCGCCAGAGGCGCGTTATGCCAGATGAGACGGGCATTGGTTAACGGCGTCGGCTGTAGCGCACTGTAAAATCCCGGCAGCTCATCGCGCCAGCGAGTGTTAAATGACAGGTTCATGGTTCCTCCTGCCCGTAGTGTATTGGGTTACGGTACGTTAAACACCCGAGGAAACGCAGGGTTATTGTTGCACTAATGTTATTAATGAAGATTCCGATACCACCGGCCACAGCGTACCGAGCATCGCGCTAAATCCATAAGGAATAACGCGCTGGCGGATATTTTCATCATCAATGCCTGACACCATAATTCCCTGACAGTAAGG
Organism: Kluyvera sp. EC_51; assembly: GCF_019584505.1. Lineage (NCBI taxonomy): Bacteria > Pseudomonadati > Pseudomonadota > Gammaproteobacteria > Enterobacterales > Enterobacteriaceae > Kluyvera > Kluyvera sp. EC_51. Next base: position 16,892 of record NZ_VDAG01000108.1, read on the forward strand.
CTGAATCTGGCTCACAATGGCACGCATAAACGGCTCAAAAGAGAGTGATTTCAGCTGACGCTGCACAAAGCTCTTATCCAGCACGATGCGTTTGAATAGCCCGGCAAACACGGCCTTCGTGGACGCATTTCCCGCGCCAAAGTCGCTGAGTGCGAGCGGAAAACGTTGGCTCAAGCGGGTGAGCGAATGGTTTTCATCAATATCATTCAGACCTGGATACTGCTCACTAACGGCCAGTTCAAGAAAAGGTAAACGCTGAACGCTGGCGGCCAGTTCATCGTCGCTGAGTAGTGCTTCAACCACGCCCGGCGGGATCATTATCCATGCGGTTAAATTATGCTGCATAAAGAACAGCTGACAGGTGGTCAGCAAGGCCAGTTTTTCCTGAAACAACGTTATTTCTTGTTGTTGAGTAAGACGGGGTAACACCAGACTCGTGGGAATTCGGACGTGGTTATTAAGGCCTGTAAACTGGCACACCACCTTCAGACCAACAAGTTGCCCCTCGCTATTTCGGGCGGGAAGAAAATACAACTGAGAAGTATATGTATTATCCAGCGATACAATCATTGCGACTGCCCTTCACTTAAAGCCATGTCCGGGTTCCTGACGTCACAAAGCAAAAAACCTGCGGTGATGGAGACGGTATCTATTCCTTTCATCGGTTCCTTTTTATTTCATCAATCCGTCACTGGATCGTAATGATTGTAATCGAAAGTAATGGAATAACACAATCAACCTTAAGTTCTATGATCTTGCCTAACAAAATTATGAATATAGCAGGCTACTTATTATAAATTTCACAACCTATTAAAAGAAAAGGAGGCATTTCGCCTCCTTTTCTTTTTGATTAAATTCGCCTGGCTTGCCAGAAATTTTTTCGCCAGTAGACGTTATCCAGCGAGGACCGCGTCACGCCCTGGCTGGTCGAGGCGTGAATAAACTGGTTATCGGTATCGTAAATACCAACGTGTAGCCCACTTTCACCCGCTCCGGTTTTGAAAAAGACCAGATCACCGGGTAACAGATCGCCTTTGTCTATCTCAGTACCAATCTTCGCCTGTTGCCGCGTCTCCCTCGGCAGCTGCATTTCAAACTTATCGCGGAAAGTCATCAGCACAAACGCCGAGCAGTCCACACCACGGCGAGTCATGCCTCCGTAGCGATAAGGTGTACCGTGCCAGTTTTGTAGCTGGTCATTAAGACCGGCAATCACGGCAATAGAATCCGAAAGTCGGGGATTCGGCGGCGGCGCACGGTGGCTGCTACACCCTGCTAAAATGAATGCCACAAGAAAAAGAGTCCAGAAACGCATATCCAGCGCATCCTCTGTTTTTTAATCAGCTAACAAATTATATCGATTCGCGATCGGCTGGCAAGCAATGCCTATAGCGGCAAGAAAAGTATGGGTTAATTTTCGCCGTCATTGTCATAAATGAGCATTTGGTGACCAGCTATTTCCAGTTTCTGGAAAGTCATATTATAAGCGGCGGCTAAATAATCAGCCTGCAATACGCTTTCAGTTTCGCCACTGGCAATCATCTGCCCTTCACATAATAACCATGTGCGGTCAGCATGGCGCAGCGTGTAGTTGAGATCGTGACTGCTCATCACCACGGCGACGCCCGCAGCACACAACTCCACCAGCAACTTATCCAGCGCCGCCTGCTGGGCAACATCGAGGCTGTTCATCGGTTCATCCAGTAGTAATAGCTGACCGTCCGGGTTAGCAGCGGGATGAATCTGTAAAATCACTGCCGCCAGCCGTACGCGCTGCCACTCTCCGCCAGAGAGTTGGCTGACGTTACGCCCCAGCTTATTGCTTAGCCCCAGCGCCTGCGCCACGTAAGCAGACAAGGAAGCGTCCTGAGTCGTTGATTGATGCAGCATCAGAAACTGCCAGACCGGCATAGCGAACGGTGCAGACTGGTGTTGGGAAAGATAGGCACGATGACGTGCCAGTTGGGCGGCGGACCAGTCATCCAATGACTGACCGTTGAGCGTTATCACCCCTCTCCCCCGGCTGAGCCCGGCCACTCTCGTCAGCAACGTGCTTTTCCCGGCACCGTTTGGCCCCACCAGATGCACCATTTCACCGCGCTTAACGTCGGCGGTAATCCCCTGGAGTCTGCCGTTTTCACTGACGTCCTGAAGCTGCATCAAGGGCATCATGACTGCGCGAGAGCCTGCTTAATGGCTGAGGTCAGAATAGGATCGTCAGGCGTCATATCAGGAGAGAAACGATTAATCACCTCACCATCGCGACCAATTAAAAACTTCTCAAAGTTCCACAGGATATCGCCGGGCTGTGCGGGCGCACGGCCTTTGCTCGCCATACGCTCGTAGAAACCGCTGCCTTCTGGCGCAATGGCGTCTGGCGCTGCGCGCGTCAGCAGGCTATAGAGCGGATGGCGCTGCTCGCCGTTCACCTCAACTTTGCTAAACAGCGGGAAAGTCACGCCGTAAGTGGTGCTGCAGAAAGTTTTGATCTCTTCTTCGCTGCCCGGTTCCTGGCCCAGGAATTGATTACATGGGAAGCCCAGCACGGTAAAGCCTTCCCCCTGCAAAGACTCCTGCAGCGCTTCCAGCTGCTCATACTGCGGCGTCAGGCCACATTTCGAGGCCACGTTAACAATCAGCAGTACCTTGCCCTTATAGCCTTCCAGGGTGGTTTTTTCACCATCAATGGTGGTCACGGGGGTATTCAGAACATTGGTTTGCATAGCATCCTCTTTTCAGCGTGTTTGGGGTCTTATCGCCCGGCCTTTCATAATAGCCAGAGACGCGGGCGCGACACCAAGGCTTTTTAGCCAGGATGTTAATTCAGTATTTACCCGATTTAAGCAGCAGCCAGATAAACACCGGTGCGCCCAGGGTGGCCGTGACCACGCCAATCGGTAACTCAGCGGCGGACAGCGCCAACCTCGCCACGATATCCGCAAACAACAACGTGCTGGCCCCAGCCAGTGCGCTAGCTGGCAGCAGCACCCTGTGGTCGGTCAGGCCGCACAGGCGCAGCATATGCGGTACCACCAGCCCGATAAAGCCGATAGCGCCTGCCAGCGCCACACTGACGCCCACCAGCCAGCCGGTCGCCATCACCAGCAGTTTACGCCACAACGCGATAGGTACCCCAAGCTGGCGCGCGGAGGTTTCACCCAGCGCCAACAGGTTTAGCGGCTGCGATTGCCAACAAAGCCAGATTATCACCGGAACCAGTGCCCCCATCAGCCAGAGTTGCTGCCAGTCAACGCCGCCAAAACCGCCCATCATCCAGTACATCAACTGGCGCAGATCGAACGAGGTTGAGAAATAGACGGCCCAGGTCATCAGTGCGCTACAGATAATCCCAAGCGCAACCCCGGCAAGCAGCAGACGGCTGGTCGATAAATGTCGGCGAGCGAAGCGCATCAGAATCGTGGTGATGGTCAGGGCCCCAACGATCGCTGCCAGTCCTGGTCCCCAGGCCGGTAGCAGCCCTTGCCCCAGCATCACCGCGGCAATCAACCCTACACCTGCCCCGTTTGAAACCCCAAGCAAACCCGGCTCAGCCAGCGGGTTCTCAAACAGCGCCTGCATCACGGTACCGGACAACGCCAGCGCGGCCCCCACCAGCACCACCGCCAGCGTACGCGGCAGGCGGATTTGCCAGATAAAGAGCTGCCCTTTCGCCGTGAACCATTCACCTGGTGCAATCCATTGGTCGCCGGCGCACAGGCCGATAGCCAGCATAAACAGGAGAAGAAGCGACAGCGCGATGAGCCAGCGGCGGTGAAGCCGCTGCTGTTGGGATGCATAAACCAGCATAGTTATCCGTAAGCTCGTAGAGAAGCGTCTGATTTTACGGTGGTTCCGCCACCAGGAAAAGAAAAAGGCCGCATGCGCGGCCTTTTTAGTTAGTTCAGATTACTCTTCTTTGGGTGTTGCGTTTTCGACCCGGCTTTTTAACTTCTGTCCTGGTCTGAAGGTCACCACACGCCGGGCTGTAATGGGAATATCTTCACCCGTTTTAGGGTTACGTCCCGGGCGTTGGTTTTTGTCACGCAAATCAAAGTTACCAAAACCGGAGAGTTTTACCTGCTCACCGTTTTCAAGAGCGCGACGGATCTCTTCGAAAAACAGCTCCACCAGTTCTTTGGCATCCCGCTTGCTAAGCCCAAGCTTATCAAACAGATATTCTGACATTTCAGCTTTTGTAAGCGCCATAGGTTCAATCCCTCAATGATGCCTGGAATCGCTCTTTTAATGCCTCTACACATTTGGCGACGGTAGCGGCAATCTCCTCTTCTTCGAGTGTACGGCTGGTATCTTGTAGGATCAGGCTGATAGCAAGGCTCTTATAGCCTTCCGCAACACCCTTACCACGGTACACGTCAAATAAGTTTACGCCAACTACCTGATTTACGCCAACTTTCTTACATTCGTTTAAAATATCTGCTGCAGGTACGTTTTCAGCAACCACAACCGCGATATCACGACGGTTTGCCGGGAAGCGTGAAACGTCACGAGCCTGAGGAACCACGCGGTCTGCGAGCTTGTTCCACTCCAGTTCAAACACCAGAGTACGGCCGTTCAGATCCAGCTTACGTTCCAGTTCCGGGTGAATAACACCAATGAAACCAACGCGTTCACCTTTCAGATAAATCGCCGCAGACTGGCCCGGATGCAGGGCTGGGTTCGCTTCTGCCTTGAACTGAATTTCAGATAATTTACCGGTCAGGTCGAGAACGGATTCCAGATCGCCCTTCAGATCATAGAAATCAACGGTCTCTTTTGCCAGGTTCCAGTGCTCATCGTAGCGGTTACCGCAGATAACGCCACCCAGCATCACGTCCTGACGGATGCCCAGCGGTGCCTGAGTGTCCGGTACAAAGCGCAGACCGGTTTCAAAGATACGTACGCGGCTCTGCTGACGGTTCTGGTTATAAACCACGGTAGACAGCAGGCCGGTCCATAGGGACAGACGCATGGCCGACATTTCGCTGGAAATCGGGTTTGGCAGAATCAGCGCTTCTTCACCTGGGTGAACCAGCTGCTGAACTTTTGGATCCACGAAGCTATAGGTAATCACTTCCTGATAGCCTTTGTCGTTAAGCATGGTTTTCACACGCTTCAGCGACAGGTTAGCTTCTTTATGGCTGCCCATCACCAGACCAGCCTGTACCGGCTCGTTCGGGATGCTGTTGTAGCCGTAAACACGCGCCACTTCTTCGATCAGGTCTTCTTCAATTTCCATATCGAAGCGCCAGGTCGGTGCAACCGCCTGCCATTCGTCATTCCCCACTGTCACTTCACAGCCCAGACGAGTCAGAATATCGGTCACCTGTTCATCGGCAATATGATGACCAATCAGACGATCCAGCTTGCTACGGCGCAGGGTGATGGTCGCACGCTTCGGCAGCGTAGCGTCGTTAGTCACATCGATGATTGGACCCGCTTCACCGCCGCAGATGTCGAGGAGCAGGCCGGTAGCGCGTTCAATCGCTTTGTACTGCAGTACCGGGTCAACGCCGCGCTCATAACGGTGAGATGCATCGGTGTGCAGGCCATGACGGCGTGCACGGCCGGTAATAGACAGCGGGCTGAAGAATGCGGATTCCAGCAGCACGTTTTGCGTTTCATCGTTCACGCCAGAGTGCTCGCCGCCAAAGATACCGGCCATCGCCAGCGCTTTGTTATGGTCAGCAATCACCAGGGTATCGGCGTTCAGCTTCGCTTCGGTGCCGTCGAGCAGAACCAGGGTTTCACCCTCTTTTGCCATACGTACAACGATGCCACCTTCAATGCGATCTTTATCGAACGCATGCATTGGCTGGCCCAGTTCAAGCAGGACGTAGTTGGTGATATCAACAACTGCATCGATGGAACGAATACCGCAGCGACGCAGTTTTTCTTTCATCCACAGCGGGGTTGGCGCTTTAACGTTGATGCCTTTAACCACACGGCCGAGGTAACGTGGACACGCATCGGCAGCATCAACCTGAATTGGCAGCACGTCGGCAACGGTGGCGGCAACGGCGTTGATTTCCGGCTCGTTCAGCGGCAGCTTGTTCAGCACGGCAACGTCGCGCGCAACACCGATAATGCCTAAGCAGTCGGCGCGATTCGGGGTCACGCTGATTTCGATGGTGTTGTCATCAAGCTTCAGGTATTCACGGATATCGGTACCCAGCGGCGCGTTGGCCGGCAGTTCGATAATACCGCTATGGTCGTCGGAAATGCCCAGCTCAGAGAACGAGCACAGCATCCCTTCAGACGGCTCACCGCGCAGCTTAGCGGCTTTAATTTTGAAGTCACCTGGCAGTACGGCACCGATGGTCGCTACGGCAACCTTAAGGCCCTGACGGCAGTTTGGCGCACCGCAGACGATATCCAGCAGACGTTCGCCGCCTACGTTCACTTTCGTCACACGCAGTTTGTCTGCATTCGGGTGCTGGCCGCACTCCACCACTTCACCAACAACCACGCCGTTAAAGCTACCGGCAACGGCTTCTACGCCGTCCACTTCCAGACCAGCCATGGTGATTTGGCCCGACAGCGCTTCGCTATCAATCGCCGGATTCACCCATTCGCGTAACCACAGTTCACTGAATTTCATTGTTTTATCCTGCCCTTATTTAAACTGTTTGAGGAAACGCAGATCGTTTTCGAAGAATGCACGTAAGTCGGTGACGCCGTAACGCAGCATGGTCAGACGCTCCATGCCCATACCGAAGGCGAAGCCGGAATAAACTTCCGGATCGATACCGACGTTACGCAGGACGTTCGGGTGCACCATGCCGCAGCCCAGAACTTCCAGCCATTTACCGTTTTTGCCCATCACATCCACTTCAGCGGAAGGTTCGGTGAACGGGAAGTAGGACGGGCGGAAACGAATCTGCAGATCTTCTTCAAAGAAGTTACGCAGGAAGTCGTGAATCGTGCCCTTCAGATTAGTGAAGCTGATGTTCTTATCAACAATCAGACCTTCCATCTGATGGAACATTGGGGTGTGCGTCTGATCGTAGTCGTTACGATATACGCGGCCCGGCGCGATAATACGGATTGGCGGTTCCTGATCCTTCATGGTGCGGATCTGTACGCCGGAGGTCTGCGTACGCAGCAGACGGGTAGCATCAAACCAGAAAGTGTCGTGGTCAGCGCGTGCCGGGTGGTGCGCGGGAATATTCAGCGCATCGAAGTTGTGATAGTCATCTTCGATTTCCGGACCCGTCGCCACGGTAAAGCCGAGCTCACCGAAGAAACTTTCAATACGGTCGATGGTGCGAGTAACCGGGTGTAAACCACCGTTTTCGATACGACGGCCCGGCAGGGAGATGTCGATGGTCTCTGCGGCCAGACGGGCGTTCAGTACGGCGCTTTCCAGATCGGCTTTACGCGCGTTCAGTGCCTGCTGCACCTGCTCTTTCGCTTCGTTGATAACGGCACCCGCTGCTGGACGCTCTTCTGGCGGCAGTTCACGCAGTGTGGTCATCTGAAGGGTCAAGTGCCCTTTCTTACCCAGATATTCGACGCGGACATTGTCTAACGCGGCAACATCTGAAGCCTGGTTAATGGCTGCCTTGGCACTGGCAACCAGCTCTGCGAGATGTGACATGGTTTTCCTCATTATGTCGGTGCAGACACCGGTTTGGTGGACTTAATCTCGAATTCAGATACAAAAAAAGCCTCCATCCGGAGGCTTATTGGCGCTGATTTTTCGTTTCTTCTTTCACGCGCAAGCCTCCTGAGTTCAGGTGCTAAAGTAAAAGAAGAAGCGGAAAATAGCAGCATTCATGCTTGCGTTACCTTGTGTGGTAATAACCGTAGAGTCTTTATTGAAAGGTCTACGCTGATAAATGTCAATGCATTGATACGGTTAAAATGAAAAGAGGGAGACTAGCTCCCTCTTCCAACTGGCTTATGCCAGTGCTGCTTTCGCTTTTTCGACCAGAGCGGTGAACGCTACTTTGTCGAATACTGCGATGTCAGCCAGGATCTTACGGTCGATTTCAACAGAGGCTTTTTTCAGGCCGTTGATGAATTTGCTGTAAGAAATACCGTTCTGACGTGCTGCTGCATTGATACGTGCAATCCACAGCTGACGGAACTGACGTTTACGTTGACGACGGTCACGGTAAGCGTACTGACCAGCTTTGATAACAGCCTGGAAGGCAACGCGGTATACGCGAGAACGCGCACCGTAGTAGCCTTTAGCTTGTTTCAGAATTTTTTTGTGACGTGCACGAGCAATTACACCACGTTTTACGCGAGCCATGTGAGCTCTCCTGTATCTATATTCTTAGTAAAAAAAATTAAACGTTAACGGCTTATGCGTACGGCAGGCACGCGATAACCAGACCCAGATCGCCTTTAGACACGAGGCCTTTTGGACGCAGGTGACGTTTACGTTTAGTAGATTTTTTGGTCAGAATATGACGCAGGTTTGCGTGCTTACGCTTAAATCCACCACCACCGGTTTTTTTGAAGCGCTTAGCAGCACCGCGTACGGTCTTAATTTTAGGCATCTTAATAACTTCCACTTCGCATTGTTAATAAACGAAACGTAGGCGAACAATATCAGTGAAGCCCTAAGGCTCCACCAACATTGCTACTTGAAGGCCTTACTGTTTCTTCTTAGGAGCGAGCACCATGATCATCTGGCGGCCTTCGATCTTCGTAGGGAAGGATTCGACTACTGCCAGTTCACTCAGATCGTCACGGACGCGCGTAAGCACTTCCATACCGATTTGCTGGTGGGCCATTTCACGACCGCGGAAACGCAGTGTGATCTTAGCCTTATCGCCATCTTCGAGAAAGCGAACCAGGCTGCGGAGTTTTACCTGGTAATCGCCATCATCGGTCCCAGGACGGAATTTAATTTCCTTAACCTGGATAACTTTTTGCTTCTTCTTCTGTTCCTTAGAAGACTTACTCTTTTCATAAAGGAACTTGCCGTAGTCCATGATACGACAAACTGGCGGTTCGGCGTTAGGGCTGATTTCAACTAAATCTACTCCGGCCTCTTCAGCCTTTTCGATAGCTTCTCTCAGACTCACAATACCCAAAGCTTCGCCTTCCAGACCTGTCAAGCGAACTTCCAGGGCGCGAATCTCGCCATTGATACGATTCGGACGTGCCGTTTGAACTCGTTTTCCGCCTTTAATACCTTATTCCTCCAGTTGTTGAAGACTGCGGCTGCGAATCTCTTGTTGCAGCTTCTCAATCACTTCACTTACGTCCAGGCTGCCCAGGTCTTTACCACGGCGGGTGCGAACGGCAACTTTGCCAGCTTCCACCTCTTTGTCACCGCAGACCAACATATAAGGGACACGACGTAAAGTGTGCTCGCGGATTTTAAAGCCAATCTTCTCATTTCTCAAGTCCGCTTTTACACGAATGCCAGCATTTTGCAGTTTACGGGTCAATTCGTTAACGTATTCAGACTGAGAATCAGTGATATTCATCACCACAACCTGCACAGGGGCAAGCCATGTTGGGAAGAAACCAGCGAACTCTTCGGTCAGGATGCCAATAAAGCGCTCCAGAGACCCCAGAATTGCGCGGTGAATCATCACCGGTACCTGACGCTCGTTGTTCTCGCCTACATAAGAGGCGCTCAGACGAGACGGCAGAGAGAAGTCCAGCTGTACAGTACCGCACTGCCATGCACGATCGAGGCAGTCATACAGGGTAAATTCAATTTTCGGACCGTAGAATGCGCCTTCACCCAGTTGATATTCAAACGGGATGTTGTTTTCTTCCAGCGCAACCGCCAGATCCGCTTCAGCACGGTCCCACATTTCATCGCTGCCGATACGTTTTTCCGGACGCGTTGAAAGTTTGACCACGATTTTTTCGAAACCGAAAGTGCTGTACATATCATAGACTAAACGAATGCATGCGTTCACTTCATCACGCACCTGCTCTTCCGTACAGAAGATATGGGCGTCATCCTGAGTGAAGCCGCGTACACGCATCAAGCCATGCAGTGCACCTGACGGTTCATTACGGTGGCAGCTACCGAACTCCGCCATACGCAGCGGCAGGTCGCGGTAGGATTTCAGACCCTGGTTGAAGATCTGAACGTGGCCTGGGCAGTTCATTGGCTTGATGCAGTATTCACGGTTCTCTGAAGAGGTGGTGAACATCGCATCTTTGTAGTTGTCCCAGTGGCCGGTTTTTTCCCACAGCACACGGTCCATCATGAACGGGCCTTTCACTTCCTGATACTGGTACTCTTTCAGCTTAGAGCGTACGAAAGTTTCCAGTTCACGGAAGATAGTCCAGCCATCGTTATGCCAGAACACCATACCCGGTGCCTCTTCCTGCATATGATACAGGTCGAGCTGCTTACCGATTTTACGGTGATCGCGTTTTGACGCTTCTTCCAGACGCTGCAGATAAGCATTGAGGGCTTTTTTGTCCGTCCATGCAGTACCATAGATACGCTGCAGCATCTTGTTGTTGCTGTCGCCGCGCCAGTAAGCACCGGCGGTTTTCATCAGCTTGAAGTAGTGACAGAAACGCATATTCGGCACGTGCGGACCACGGCACATGTCGACGTACTCTTCGTGATGATACAAGCCAGGCTTGTCATCATGCGCGATGTTTTCATCGAGGATGGAAACTTTATAGTTCTCACCACGTTTGACGAAAGTTTCGCGGGCTTCGTGCCAGCTCACTTTCTTCTTGATGACATCGTAGTTTTTCTCGGCGAGCTCGTGCATACGTTTTTCGAGCGCGTCGATGTCTTCCTGGGTCAGCGTATGGTCAAGATCAACGTCATAATAGAAACCGTTGTCAATCACCGGGCCGATAGCCATTTTAGTGTTTGGCCAAAGCTGTTTGATCGCATGACCAAGCAGGTGGGCACAGGAGTGACGAATGATTTCCAGACCGTCTTCATCTTTTGCGGTGATGAGCGACAGGGTGGCATCGTTTTCAATCAGATCGGAAGCGTCAACCAGCTCACCGTTTACGCGCCCAGCGATGGTGGCTTTTGCCAGGCCAGGACCGATGTCCAGAGCAACATCCATTGGGCTAACGGCGTGGTCGTAATGGCGTTGGCTGCCATCAGGAAGAGTAATTACAGGCATTTAATGTCCTTATTTGCAGTGGTGCCCCACACGAAAGAGCACATACAAAACTATATGATTAAATTTATCAACAGGTTATGGATTGATTTCTGCTTCACTCTGCAAAAAATGAGGAGTGTGTACAAATTATGTACCCTGCTCCGCCTGCATCCGCCTGCCGATAACACCGTGGGTTAGTTTACACATCATCAGGACATGATAAAAGCCGCAATTACCCTATGGGGTACACACTGCTATCTTTACCAACAATTCTGATACACTACGTTTAATCTTAATGACATAGAGACAGAAAATGCCATCACATCGATTCGCGAAAAAACACTGGAAAATGGTACTGGTACTGATCGCTATCTGCGGCGCAATGCTTCTGCTCCGATGGGCGGCGATGATCTGGGGATAATGACGAGGGCGTTACGGTTAATAACGTGAGGCATTGAAGCCAATTTAACATTCTGGCCAGCACATTAAAATATATACAGAAAATGCTGTTAACGCAGATTAATTGACAATACGTGCGGCTAAATCCAATACAGATTTACATGTAAAATACAAAAATTGAAATTTGAATTTAAAATAATAGCAGCAAGAAAAACCGGTACCACTCTACCCGGTTTTCTCTGCCGGTATTAATAACTGAACAAAAATCAAATTATTACAGCACAGAAATATTAGGACCAACCGCCCGCAACCAGGGTGTGTACGTTAAATGCGTCATCCATAGACTGACCGGTAGACTGTGAGCCTGGCGCCATGTTAGAGCCTGCTTCAACGTCGTGCGCATTGGAGATACCGATGTGCTGTGCGGTAGTGGTGTTTGTAGAACTGGCAGGTTGAGTTACTGGTTCGGCAGCAAATACGCCGAAAGAGAGTGCTGACAGCAAAATAGCTGCAGATGCGATTTTGATATTTTTCATAATGTTTATTCTCTGACTTGATTAAGACTTTAGAACGCTAAGGCATCATTCCGCCCTTGAACATAGTCTAGATCCAGATCACACTTTTGCCTAGTCAAAATATTTAGCTATTCGTGTCAAATTTACTGAATATATGTCAGAAAGGTCGAATATGGAGATATTATGGAGAACTTGTATTTTTAATAAAATAAAACAGCCGTTGTTTTTAATAATAACACAAAACGATAAATTGAAAATACAGGCCGGGGATTCCCCAGCCTGTAAATGATTACATCGTGTAACCCAGGGTCAGCGATGTACGGCGATCGGTATGATTCGGCGCCGTTGCTGGTGGCTCAGAGTTCCAGGTCACGTTGTAAGCCACTTTCAAACCAAAGTGTGCGTTAATCGCAACGTTCAGCGCGGTTTCTGAGTTCACGGTGGTATCTTCAGCCCCAAGGACGGAAACGCCCTGAGTGAATTTAGCCGTGTCGGTCATCTGCCAGGCGTAGGTAGCGGAAGCGTAGCCCAGCGGCTGGGTTTCCGTATTGCCATCGGTATATTCGTCATAACGAACACCAGGACCGAATTCAAAACGGAAGCTGTGGATTGGCCCGTTCAGGAACTGGCGACCATAACCTGCCGTAAACACGTCGCGCTCATGGTAACCATTATAGCGATCGGTTAACCAGCTAGCCTGACCAAACAGGTAGTCTTCGTGTGTCATATTGTAACGGCTACGACCACCGACGGAGTATTTCTCGGAAGAACGTTCATCATTTGCAGAGGTGTTGCTGGCAGCGCCCCACAAGGACCATGCCGTCTCGCTACCGTACCATGTGAGCGTGGAATCTGCAGTCGCTGACGTACTTTTAGTGTTGCCAGACTGCGAGAGATAGCCCGCATTGACGTTGCCTTCAAAAGGCTTTTTAGCGGTAGTTGGGTCATCCATGACAGTAAAAACGGTATCACTGGCGGTTGCATACATAGACGCAAACACGCCCCCCAGCAGCACAACCGCTACCGGTACTGTCTTCAAAAGCTTCATTTATTAAAGGTCCGTACAACAAAATAGGAGACGATTCCGTCCCGGGAAACTTTCGCGAGGATCAACGATGGGGTGGTCCGTAGAAAGGCAACAAATTATAAAAAGGCACGTATAACATAGCAATCTATTCTTCTTTCATTTTTTGAATAAGAGCCCTCTCAAAGCACGTTTTATTTCATAATAAAAAACGACGACTTCTTTACACTTTTCTATAAAAATCAGTCCGTTGTTACTTTTCTTATCGATGAACCAGTGCCAGACTTAAACCCAACTGTGTTCAGAGCCGTTTGCCGGCTCATAAAGGGAGGTTATCGCTATGGTCCAGATCTACACGCTGACGCTCGCCCCTTCACTCGACAGCGCCACCCAAACGCCACAAATCTATCCGGAAGGTAAACTGCGCTGCAGTTCCCCTGTGTTTGAGCCCGGCGGCGGCGGCATTAACGTTGCCCGCGCAATTACCTTTCTCGGAGGCCGAGCTACCGCCATCTTCCCTGCCGGTGGTGCCACCGGCGAGCACCTGGTCGCCCTGCTCCAGCAGGAAAATGTTCCCGTTGAAAGTATCAATGCGCACGAGTGGACCCGCCAGAACCTTCACGTCCACGTCAATACCAGCGGCGAGCAATATCGCTTTGTCATGCCCGGTGCGACGCTCAACGAAGATGAACTGCATCAAATTCAGCAAAAGATCCTGCTGATTGCGCCTGACTCTCTGCTGGTTATCAGCGGCAGCCTGCCGCCCGGCGTTTCCCTGGAGCAGTTCACGACGCTCATTAAAACGGCTCAACACCATGGGCTGCGGTGCGTTATCGACAGCTCTGGTGATGCGTTGACCGCTGCGTTAGCCATTGGTCAAATCGAGCTGGTTAAACCGAATCAGAAAGAGTTGAGTGCGCTGGTCCAGCGTGAACTCATCCAGCCTGATGACGTCCGCAATGCCGCGCAGGAGATTGTCCGCAGCGGTAAAGCGCGTCGGGTGGTGGTGTCATTAGGGGCTCAGGGGGCGCTGGCAGTGGACGAGCAAAACTGCGTCCAGGTTGTTCCCCCGCCGATTAAAAGCCAGAGCACCGTGGGTGCGGGGGATAGCATGGTCGGCGCGATGACCCTGAAACTTGCTGAGCACGCTAGTCTTGAAGAGATGGTTCGCTTCGGGGTTGCCGCAGGCAGCGCTGCCACGATCAACCAGGGCACTCGCCTGTGCTCACGGGAAAATACCCAAAAAATCTACGATTATCTGCAACAGCACTAAATGTTCAAAAATCGGACTCGCGGAGCCCGCCGCGAGTCGCGAAATTGCCGTTATCGGCTATGCTAACAAAACTCCATTGTTAACAATGGTGTGCATCGCGATGGTGGAACCAACCATTGCCACGGGTGAGCCATCATGCGTTTGTCGCAGAAGGCATACGACCTTGCCTCTGCTTTCTACACTCTTTTTACCCGTTGTGCGGTCTAGCTCGTATTTTTACCCGGTCTTTATGCGCTAACCTTATGATATGGCAGAAAACATGGGGAGAGACATCATGTGGCAAGCGATCAGTAACCTGTTAGGCGAGCAACTTGGAAGTGGCGAAATCGATCAGCGTACTGAACTGCCCGGCGGAGAGATCCATGCCGCATGGCATATGCGCTATGCGGGTCGAGATTTTTTCGTCAAATGCGATGAACGAGAATTACTGCCCATTTTTACTGCGGAGGCCGACCAGCTTGAGCTGCTCTCTCGCAGCAAAACCGTGGCCGTCCCTGAAGTCTTCGTCGTCGGCTCCGATCGCGACTACAGCTTCCTGGTCATGGAGTATCTCCCGCCGCGTCCGCTGGATGCGCATAATGCTTTCTTGCTGGGGCAACAGTTGGCCCGCTTGCACGAATGGAGCGATCAGCCGCAGTTTGGTCTCGACTTCGACAACGACCTATCCACCACCCCGCAGCCCAACGCCTGGCAACGGCGCTGGTCCAACTTTTTCGCCGAACAGCGTATTGGCTGGCAGCTGGAATTAGCAGCAGAGAAAGGGATGGAGTTTGGGGATATCGATGCGATTGTCGACCACGTCCAGCAGCGCCTGAGTTCCCACCAGCCGCAGCCGTCTTTACTGCACGGTGATTTGTGGTCAAACAACTGCGCGCTGGGGCCAAACGGGCCATATATATTTGACCCTGCCTGTTATTGGGGAGACCGCGAGTGCGACCTTGCCATGTTGCCGCTGCATCCTGACCAGCCGCCGCAAATCTACGATGGCTATCAGTCCGTCTCACCGCTGCCGGCCGATTTCCTTGAACGCCAGCCGGTGTATCAGCTGTATACCCTCATTAACCGGGCCATTCTGTTTGGCGGGCAGCATCTGGTGATCGCGCAAAAGGCGCTGGATAACGTCCTTGCCGTATAACGACAAAGCCCCCTTTCGGGGGCTTTGCTTTAGTTCATCTGTACGCCCTTCAGGCGGAACTCAATATTCATAATCAGCCCCGTTCCCGGCTTACCAGATTCGTAGCGCCATTTGCGCATCGCCGTTTTCACGTCACGTTCAAACATGTTAGATGGCTGAGCGGAGAGAATTTCTACATTTTCAACGCGGCCATCGGCGGTCACGTCAAACTTCACTCGCACCTTGCCTTCAATACGTAATGCCTGCGCACGCGTTGGGTAACCCGGTTGCGGACGATTTAGCGCACGTGGGCCCGTTGGCGTATTCACCGAAGGCGCACTTGCCCCCGGCAGATTGTTAGCAACGGAACGCGCAGGCGGCGCATCGTTGTTCACCGTAGAAAGCGGACGCTGTTCAACCGGCTTAACTTCCGGTTTCGGCTGCTCGACCTTTTTCACCGGCTTCGGTTTAGGTTTCGGCTTAGGCTTCGGTTTATGAATAACGACCGGAGCCTGCGGTACTTCAGGGATCGGTTCCGGCTCTGGTTCGGGTTCAGGCTCGACGACCGGTTGTGGCTGAACCACCGCCTGTGGCGGCTCTAAATCGGCAGGCGCGACCATGGTAATGGTAATCGGCTGAGCGGGTGCGGGCAGTTCAATAACCTGATGTACCGAGGTATAAAGCAGACCAGCGACGACGGCACCGTGAATACCAACAGAGAGTAACGTCGGCCACGGAAAGCGGCGAGGTAAATCAAGGGTCATTGCAGTCATAGTCGTTACAGTTGAAAAATGAGACCCCGATTTTAAATGCAAATGACAATCATATTCAATAAGACATCTTATCTTCGATCAATTTTTTCCCCTTCCTGCCTAAAAAACCCCCGCCAAAACACAACTTTTCACGCCGCTAAAACTTTGCATTGCAGTCGCTGACGCTTTCCCTTACCGTAATTCGCAAATTATTTAAACAGGAGTTCCGCCCGTGCTTTACGTCATCTATGCCCAGGATATCGCCGACTCTCTTGAAAAACGTCTTTCCGTACGCCCTGCCCACCTCGCTCGCCTGCAGCTTCTGCACGACGAAGGCCGTCTGCTGACCGCAGGCCCAATGCCTGCCGTTGATAGCAACGATCCGGGCGCCGCCGGTTTCAGCGGTTCAACGGTTATTGCAGAATTTGAATCACTGGAAGCCGCGCAGTCATGGGCGCAGGACGACCCGTACGTTGCCGCGGGTGTATATCAGCAGGTTTCAGTAAAACCTTATAAGAAAGTATTTTAATAAAAGCAGGCTGGCACCTGCTTAAAAACTGAGGGCACCCTGACGGTGCCCTTTTTATATCATCAGAGATCGTAGATGGCGAACAGCAGGCAATTGCGCTGCCGACCGACAAGGCACTTTCTGATGGAGTGGATACGCATATTGCGGCGCGACTGAGCTTCCAGCCAACGCGACTTGCGACGGCTCGCTTGTCTCAGCATCCGCCAGCGTCCCACTTCCGGTCTACTACGCTTCATTTCTAACGCTCTTTCAAAAAAAGACGGACCATTATAGCCCCTCGCTTAGTGCTGACCAGCGCTTTCTCATGGTGTTTTTATTTGCCAGACGCCTCCTGATGCGTAAACTCTTAACAACTGGCATTCAAAAGGATTTTCGACATATGACAACCGTCTACACCGTAGTGAGTTGGATGGCAATTTTGGGGTATTGGTTGTTGATAGCCGGGGTAACGCTACGTATTTTAATGAAGCGCCGCGCCGTACCCTCAGCGATGGCCTGGCTGCTGGTTATCTATATTCTGCCGCTGGTTGGGATCATCGCCTACCTCTCTTTAGGGGAGCTCCATCTCGGTAAACGCCGCGCCGAACGCGCCCGCGCCATGTGGCCGTCGACGGCGAAATGGCTTAACGATCTCAAAGCCTGCAAACATATTTTTGCCGAAGACAACAGCCAGGTCGCCTCTTCGCTGTTCAAACTGTGCGAACGCCGCCAGGGCATTGCTGGCCTTAAGGGCAATCAGCTACAGCTGTTAACGGAATCCGATGATGTGATGCAGGCCATCATCCGCGATATTCAGCTCGCACGGCATAATATTGAGATGGTCTTCTATATCTGGCAGCCCGGCGGCATGGCCGATCAGGTTGCCGAGTCGCTGATGGCCGCTGCCCGACGCGGCGTGCACTGCCGCCTGATGCTCGACTCCGCCGGGAGCGTGGCATTTTTCCGCAGCCCATGGGCGGCGATGATGCGCAATGCGGGCATCGAAGTGGTGGAAGCCCTCAAAGTTAACCTGATGCGTGTTTTCCTGCGCCGTATGGACTTACGCCAGCATCGCAAAATGATCATGATTGATAACTATATTGCCTACACCGGCAGTATGAACATGGTCGACCCGCGCTTCTTTAAACAGGATTCCGGTGTCGGGCAGTGGATTGATCTGATGGCGCGAATGGAAGGCCCTATCGCCACCGGCATGGGGATTGTCTACTCCTGTGACTGGGAGATAGAAACCGGCAAGCGCATTTTACCGCCGGCCCCAGACCTCAACATTATGCCGTTTGAAGAGGCCAGCGGGCATACCATCCAGACCATCGCCTCAGGCCCGGGTTTCCCGGAAGATTTGATTCACCAGGCATTGCTGACGGCGGCATACTCTGCCCGTGAGTATCTGATCATGACCACCCCCTACTTCGTGCCGAGCGAAGACCTGCTGCATGCCATCTGTACTGCGGCTCAGCGTGGGGTTGATGTCAGCATTATTCTGCCGCGTAAGAACGATTCGGTGCTGGTAGGTTGGGCAAGCCGCGCCTTCTTTACTGAACTGCTGGCAGCTGGGGTGAAAATTTATCAATTTGAAGGTGGCCTGCTGCACACCAAGAGCGTGCTGGTCGATGGAGAACTGAGCCTGGTCGGCACCGTTAATCTTGATATGCGCAGCCTGTGGCTCAATTTCGAGATCACGCTGGTGATTGATGATGCCGGATTCGGCGCCGATTTAGCCTCCGTGCAGGACGACTACATTTCCCGCTCCCGGTTACTGGATGCGCGGTTATGGGTTAAACGTCCCTTCTGGCACCGCATTGCCGAACGTCTGTTTTACTTCTTCAGTCCGTTGCTGTAAAACGTGCCCAACAGAACTCAACAGGTAGCCATCATGGATATGGATTTAAATAATCGTCTTACCGAAGACGAAACGCTCGAGCAGGCTTACGACATTTTCCTCGAGCTGGCGGTTGATAATCTCGACCCCGCCGATGTTCTTCTGTTCAACCTGCAGTTTGAAGAGCGCGGCGGTGCCGAGCTGTTCGACCCCGCGGAAGACTGGCAGGAACACGTTGATTATGACCTGAACCCGGACTTCTTTGCGGAAGTGGTTATTGGTCTGGCGGACACCGACGGCGGCGAACTGAACGATATCTTCGCGCGCGTTCTGCTGTGCCGCGAAAAAGATCACAAGCTCTGCCATATTCTGTGGCGCGAATAAGTTATATGTTGATCAAAGGGCAGCGTAACGCTGCCCTTTTTTATGCCCCAAGCTCACGGGGAAGCGCTGTTCCACATCCATTGCAGTAACGCGCTTTCGGATCGTGATCTCGCTGTTTGCAGTGCGGACATACGCGTTCATGGCGGCGTTTTTGAAACTCGCTGGTCATCTGCGCGGTGATAATCCCGGTTGGGATAGCGATGACAGAGTAGCCGATTAAGATAAGAATCGAGGCCACCGTTCTGCCCGGTGCGGTATGCGGCGTAATATCGCCATAGCCAACCGTTGTCACCGTGACAATCGCCCAATACACCGAGGTGCTCAGCGTGGTAAAGCCGTTTACCGGCCCTTCTATGCCGTACATCAGCGCGCCCGCAACGACCATGACAATGCCAATAAAGGCGTAGAACAGAATCAACTGATGCCGCGAATTAACGATAGCACTCCACAAACTGTTCAGCGCAGGCATCAAGCGAAGCAGTTTCAGAATACGTAATACGCGGATCACGCGCATCGCGCGCCAGGCGAACAAATATTCCACGCCAATCTCTGGCCACAGTAAAATAACGTACAGCGGCAGAATGGTCGCGAGATCGATAAACCCCCAGAAGCTGAACACGTAGCGCGCCGGTTGCGGCCAGCAGCACACCCGCAGAAGGTATTCCAGGGTAAACATAAGGGTAAATCCGACTTCCAGCAGCATGAATGCATGCCATTCGTCGAACGTCAGATGGTAGGTTGTGCCAATCCCTGATTCGATAAAAATAACAATAACGCTTAAGAGCGCAAACAGTCCGCACAGCGCTTCAAACCGTCGGCCGGTGCGCGTACGTTGATCGAATAAGAAATGATAAAGACGATGGCGCAAAGCGCTAATAGCCACCACGTTATCTCCTCGTCAAAATAAAAGGGCTGGCAACTTGCCAGCCCTGACGATTATAACGGGTCAACCTTGAGACAGGAAACCGCGTGACGGAAACTCCCTTCCAGAAGTGGACGCGTTTTCGCACATTCTGGCCCTGCCAGCGGACAGCGCGTACGGAATACGCAGCCTGACGGCGGGTTAATCGGCGACGGCAGTTCCCCTTCCAGCAGTTGGATAGTTTTGTTCTGCTCTAGATCCGGGTCCGGAACCGGCACCGCGGACATCAGCGCCCTGGTGTACGGATGAAGTGGATTGTTGTACACCTCATCGTAGGTACCAAGCTCCACCGCGTGCCCCAGATACATCACCAGTACGCGGTCAGAGATATGCTTCACCACCGCCAGATCGTGGGCGATGAAGATAAGCGACAGCCCCATCTCACGTTGCAGTTGCTGCAGCAGGTTCACCACCTGCGCCTGGATTGAAACGTCCAGCGCCGACACCGGCTCATCACAGATGATCAGCTTCGGCTCGAGGATCAGCGCGCGGGCAATACCGATACGCTGACACTGACCACCGGAAAACTCATGCGGGTAACGGTTGACGAGGTTCGGCAGCAACCCCACCTTCATCATCATGGTTTTCACTTTATCGCGCACTTCCTGACGCGGCATCTTCGGATAGTAGGTGCGCAGCGGTTCGGCGATGATCTCGCCGATGGTCATACGCGGGTTCAGCGAGGCCAGCGGATCCTGGAAAATCATCTGGATATCGCTACGCACGGCGCGCCACTCATCCGGTTTCATTCCCAGCAGGTCTTTACCAAGCCAGGCCACTTTGCCTTCCGTTGCCTTCACCAGGCCGATAATGGCGCGCGCGAAGGTTGACTTCCCGCAGCCTGACTCACCCACCACGCCCAGCGTTTCGCCTTCATACAGACGCAGGGTCACGCCGTCGACTGCTTTCAACGTTTTTGGCGGCTGCCAGAACCACTGTTTCCCATCTTTGATCTCGAAGTGGACCTTTAAGTCCGCAATTTCGAGCAGCACTTTTCTTTCGTCAGTCACGGCGCTCATACCAGTTCCCCCACGTTTCTAAAGCAGGCACGTAAACGGCCCGGCGCAAACTCTTCCAGCGGCGGCGCGCTATTGCAGGCCTCCATCGCATGTGGACAGCGAGGTTGGAACGGGCAACCGGTCGGCAGGCGCAGCAGGTTTGGTGGGTTACCAGGGATAGTCAGCAGCGACTCACCCTCGGCATCAAGACGTGGAACGGCATTCAGCAAGCCAATAGAATACGGGTGTGCAGGCTGATAGAACACATCGCGCGCCTTACCGTATTCCATGGTCCGCCCGGCGTACATCACCAGCACCTTATCGCAGATCCCGGCAACAACGCCCAGATCGTGGGTGATCATGATAATCGCCGTATTGAACTCGCGCTTCAGCTCGTTCAACAAGGTCATAATTTGCGCCTGAACGGTCACGTCCAGCGCGGTGGTTGGTTCATCGGCAATCAGCAGTTTTGGTCGACACAGCAGCGCCATGGCGATCATCACGCGCTGACGCATACCGCCGGAGAACTCGTGCGGGAACATTTTCATGCGCTTACGCGCTTCCGGCATTTTGACCGCGTCCAGCATTCTGACCGACTCTTCAAACGCTTCGGCCTTGCCCATGCCTTTATGCAGCATCAGGACTTCCATTAACTGCTCGCCGACGCGCATATACGGGTTCAGCGAGGTCATTGGGTCCTGGAAAATCATCGAGATCTGCTCGGCGCGCAGCTTGTTAAGCTGATGTTCAGGCAGGTTAAGGATCTCTTTACCGTTAAACAGCGCCGAACCGCCAATACGCCCGTTACTGGCCAGCAGCCCCATCAGCGCAAACGCAGTCTGCGACTTACCGGAACCCGACTCGCCAACAATCCCCAGCGTTTCGCCCGCACGCAGGCTGAAGTTGAGGTCGTTCACGGCGGTCACATCGCCGTCCGGGGTTTTAAAGGTGACGCGCAGGTCTTTAACGCTAAGCAACCGCTCAGATGCCGTTGCCGTTTCAATTGTGCTCATGGCAACTCTCCTTAACGGTCTTTCGGGTCGAGGGCATCACGCAGGCCATCGCCGATAAAGTTAAAACAGAACAGGGTCACAACCAGGAATCCCGCCGGGAACAGCAGCAGCCACGGCGATACTTCCATTGAGTTCGCGCCATCGCTTAATAACGCACCCCAGCTACTCAACGGCTCCTGGGTACCCAGGCCGAGGAAGCTCAGGAAGGATTCAAACAGGATCATGCTCGGCACCAGCAGCGAAGCGTAAACCACCACCACACCCAGCACGTTCGGCACGATATGGCGAACCACGATATTGACGGTCGATACACCGCCGACCTGTGCCGCTTCGATAAACTCCTTGCGCTTAAGACTGAGGGTCTGGCCACGCACGATACGCGCCATATCCAGCCAGGACACCATCCCGATAGCCACGAAGATCAGCAGGATGTTTTGCCCAAAGAAGGTCACCAGCAGGATCACAAAGAACATGAACGGGAAGGAGTTGAGGATTTCCAGCAGGCGCATCATCACCGAATCGACTTTACCGCCCAGATAACCGGACAGTGAGCCATACAACGTGCCCACAATCACGGCCACCAGCGCCGCAGCGATCCCGACCATCAGGGAAATACGCCCACCGATAGCGACGCGAACCAGCAGGTCACGCCCGGAGGAGTCGGTGCCGAAGTAGTGCCCTGAGGCCATATCCGGCGCGTTGGACATCATGCCCCAATCGGTGTCGAAGTAGGAGAACTGCGACACGACAGGTGCCAACGTTACGAACAGTGCAATCAAGACCAGCACAACCAGGCTGGCAACCGCCGCGCGGTTGTGCATGAAGCGTCGACGCGCATCCTGCCAGAGGCTACGCCCTTCAACTTCCAGCTTCTCACTGAAGTTTTCCAGCGCCTCGCTGTTTTTTTTACTTAACATCATGGCGAACTCCAGCCTTAGTAACGGATTTTCGGGTCAATCACGGCGTAGAGTACATCTACCACCGCGTTAAACAGGATCGTCAGTGCGCCAACCAGAATGGTCAGGCTCAACACCAGGGAGTAATCGCGGTTAAGCGCCCCGTTAACGAACAGCTGTCCAATCCCCGGCAAACCGTAGATTGTCTCGATAACCATCGAACCGGTAATGATACCGACGAAGGCTGGCCCCATATAAGAAAGCACCGGCAACAGCGCAGGTTTTAACGCATGGCGGAAAATAATCCGACGCATCGGTAACCCTTTCGCCCGTGCGGTACGGATGAAGTTTGAATGTAAAACCTCAATCATTGAGCCGCGGGTAATACGCGCAATGCTGGCAATATAGGCCAGAGAGAGCGCTACCATCGGCAGGATCATGAATTGAATCGCCCCGCCGTTCCAGCCCCCACCGGGTAGCCAATGCAGCGTGATCGCGAATATCATCACCAACAGCGGTGCGACAACGAAGCTCGGTATGACCACCCCGGTCATTGCCACCCCCATTACCGCGTAATCCCATTTGGTGTTCTGTTTTAAAGCCGCAATAACCCCGGCAGTCACTCCGAATATAACGGCCAGCAGGAACGCCGCGGCGCCCAATTTAGCCGATACAGGGAAGCTCACCGCCACCAGATCGTTAACGGTATAATCTTTGTATTTAAAGGAAGGGCCGAAATCACCGTGAGCAAGCTGCTTCAGGTAATTACCGTACTGAACCAGAATTGGATCGTTTAAATGATATTTCGCTTCGATGTTCGCCATCACTTCCGGCGGGAGCGTACGCTCACCCGTAAACGGGCTTCCCGGCGCAAGGCGCATCATAAAGAAGGAAATAGTAATAAGAATAAATAGCGTCGGAATCGCTTCCAGACAGCGGCGTAATATAAATTTTAACATTGCCCGTACCTTCTGGCATGTGCCTTTGCACTGCTCTCAAATAAGACACGATGGGGCGAGCCAGTACTCGCCCCACGTATTGCCATTAATGCTTGATAACGTAGAGATCTTTAGTATAAACGTTATCCATCGGGTCTTTACCGGTGTAGCCGCCAACCCATGGTTTCACCAGACGGGCGTTCACATAGTAATAGACCGGTACGATCGCGGTATCTTTATCCAGCTGTTGTTCAGCTTTCGCATACGCGGCAGTACGCTGCTCTTCGTTAGACGCTTTCACTGACTCAGCCATGATCTTATCGAACGCTTCGCTCTTATAGTGCGCAGTGTTCATAGAGCTACCAGACAGCATGGTGTTCAGGAAGGAAGTTGGTTCGTTGTAGTCCGCACACCAGCCAGCGCGTGCTACGTCGTAAGTCCCCTGGTGACGCGTGTCGAGGAAGGTTTTCCATTCCTGGTTCACCAGCTTCACTTCTACGCCCAGGTTTTTACGCCACAGCGAGGCCGCCGCAATCGCCAGCTTCTTGTGCAGATCGGAAGTGTTGTACAGCAGGTTGAAGGTCAGCGGCTTATCCGCGGTATAGCCCGCTTCGGCCAGCAGTTTCTTACCTTCTTCGTTACGTTTTTCCTGTGACCACTTGAACCATTCTGGTTCGGTCAGCTTCGCGCCATCGGTATACGGAGGGGTATAACCATAGGCTGGCAGGTCGCCCTGGCCTTTCACTTTGTTGGCGATAATATCGCGATCCAGACCCAGCTTCAGCGCGGTACGAACACGTGCGTCGGTAAACGGTGCTTTCTGGTTGTTAATTTCATAATAATAAGTACACAGATACGGATCGACGTGAACTTCGTTCGGGATCTCTTTTTTCAGCTTCTGGAACAGTTCAATTGGCAGCTGGTTATAGGTCATATCCAGCTCGCCGCTACGATAGCGGTTAACGTAGGTAACTTCAGAAGACGTTGGCAGCCAGGTGACTTCATCAACGACGGTTTTGGCGTTATCCCAGTACTGTGGGTTACGTTCCATCACGATACGCTCGTTAACAACCCAATCTTTCAGGGTGTATGCGCCATTGGTCACGATGTTGCCAGGCTGGGTCCATTTTTCGCCGAATTTTTCAATCGCTGGCTTGTAGACCGGAGACATTGCTGGGTTAACCAGCAGTTTATAGAAGTAAGGCACTGGCTCACTCAGAGTGACTTCCAGCGTGTGGTCATCTAACGCTTTCACGCCCAGCTCGCTCGGCGCTTTTTTGCCGTCGATAATATCATCAACGTTCACGATATGACCGTACTGCGGATAGCTGGCGTATGGGGATGCGGTTTTCGGATCCACCAGACGCTGCCAGCTATAGACGAAATCTTGTGCGGTAACCGGTTGGCCGTTAGACCATTTAGCGTCTTTACGCAGATGGAATGTCCAGACTTTAAAGTCTTTATTATCCCAGCTTTCTGCAACGCCCGGAATCGGGTGACCGTCTTTCGGAGAGGTATTCAGCAACCCTTCGAACAGGTCGCGGCTAATATTTGCCTCTGGAACGCCTTCAATTTTATTCGGATCGAGGGACTGTGGTTCTGCACCACTGTTACGCACCAGCGTCTGCTTGCTTGCCAACTGTACGCCTGCAGGAACATCTGCAGCCATGACATTACCCGCGATCAGTGCGGTAAGAATGCCTGCCGCAACCAGGCTTTTTTTTGTGATGATGGACATTGTGTTGATACTCCGTTCATTATTATTACTGACTCACGCCAGCCTGTTTAATCCCGTTTCGGGTTCCCGTACAGCGCAGGAGATTTTTGCGTCTGCCGGGTCGTTTTACTGCTGCTATCACCGACTTTTTTATTACGGTTGCTCTTATTGGCAACCTGACGTCGATTCATTAAAAGCTTCCCCCCTGTCGGGAAACTTTTCTTATCCGTTAATAACTGCTTACAACCAGAAACAGTTACCGTTTACAAAATTTTATCTTGCGAATAACTCAGGCCGGAAAGTACCAAATGCCTATCACTGCCGCCAATATAATTTGCAAATTTGTTAAGCAATTCTCTTTTGCTCAACATACTGTGCGCTGCCCGGTAGCGTAATCGCAAAATTAACCTATCTGAAATCAATATTTTTCAATTAGATAGATTAAAACCAGCGCCCTGCACATGTGCGCTCTGCAAAGGTGTGCGTTTTTTGTACGAAAATTTAACAGTTGCTTATTTTTTAGCACATAACTCTGCGTTGAAACTGAAATTACTAATATCATTTCAATTATCTAACAGCAAGCGCCAGAGTATGGTGTGAGAGAAATAACATATGAGTTGCTGAGAAAGCAGACAGGTGGAGAGAGTATCTGATTGATTAAAGTCAATTTTTTAAAACATTCAAATTAATTATGTATAGCTTACAACAAAAGTTTAAGAATATGTTTTTCCGATAGTCACGGCGGTAATCGCGACCACAACGCCACTACCGCCGCAGCATAATTAACCGACCAGGCCGGGAAAGATAGATTTGATGCCGGTCACAATAAACTCAATACCGAGCGCCATCAGCAGCAGACCCATTATACGCGTCACCACGTTGATCCCCGTCTGCCCCAGCATACGCACTAACCACGGCGAAATACGGAAAATCCCCCAGCAGCAGTATGCAAACAGCGCGATGGACAGCGAGAAGCCAAGTAAATAAGGAAGAGAGTGGAAGCGCGTACCCCACACAATGGTCGAACTGATCGCCCCCGGCCCGGCCATTAACGGCAAAGCCAGCGGTACCACACCCAGGCTTTCGCGCACCGAGGTTTCCGATTTCTCCTGCTTATTCTGTTTGTCCTCTCCTAGCTTGCCGCTAATCATCGACATCGCGATGCTCACCACCAGAATCCCACCGGCGATGCGGAAGGAATCAATGGAGATCCCAAACAGTTGCAGAATCAGGTCGCCAAGGAATAAAGACGTCAGCAGGATAATGGCGACGGAAAGGCTCGCCGTCAGGTTGGTTTTATTTCGCACCATCGCCGTCTGATTGCTCGTCAGACTGATGAAAACAGGAATCAGCCCCACCGGGTTGACCAGCGCAAACAGGCCGATAAAGAACTTAAAGAAGATAGGAAAATCAAACAGCGTTTGAATCACGTTAACCCCAGAGCATCATTAAAAGTTAGTAGTTGACGAACGGCAAACCATAATTTGCGCTGACAATACCCTGTTTAGGCTTTAGGTTCATCTGAATTATCCATAAAACCGGGTACAAAACAGAGTGTTACCGAGTTGTATAAAATATGCTAATGTTAAGCCCACAACTACTCACGATTGATTAACGGCATTTATAATTTGCTAAAAGCGCCCTGCTGAAAGGTGTCAGCTTGGCTTAAACTTGATTTAGATCATGCAAATCGTACTCAGAAGTGGGTAATCTGCTTACACCGAAAGGGAAACGCCTTCATAAAAATAGCGTATCCTGGCCGGTGAGCT
This sequence comes from Kluyvera sp. EC_51, assembly GCF_019584505.1. Taxonomy (NCBI): domain Bacteria; kingdom Pseudomonadati; phylum Pseudomonadota; class Gammaproteobacteria; order Enterobacterales; family Enterobacteriaceae; genus Kluyvera; species Kluyvera sp. EC_51. The sequence continues at coordinate 44,011 of NZ_VDAG01000108.1, forward strand.
CCTTGGCTAAATCGAAGCTCTTTTAGTAAATCAGTGAATCAGTTCGTGGATAACACCTTGTTTCCTTAACTTTTTCGCCAGCTGCAGGCGATTTGTCTATACTGACTTGTCGAGCAGATGATTCACTAAAAAAGTTTAACATTATCAGGAGAGCATTATGGCTGTTACTAATGTCGCTGAACTTAACGCACTCGTAGAGCGCGTAAAAAAAGCCCAGCGTGAATATGCCAGTTTCACTCAAGAGCAAGTTGACAAAATCTTCCGCGCCGCCGCTCTGGCCGCTGCAGATGCTCGAATCCCTCTCGCAAAAATGGCCGTTGCCGAATCCGGCATGGGTATTGTTGAAGACAAAGTGATCAAAAACCACTTCGCTTCAGAATATATCTACAACGCCTATAAAGATGAAAAGACCTGTGGTGTTCTGTCTGAAGACGACACTTTCGGTACCATCACCATTGCTGAACCAATCGGCATCATCTGCGGTATCGTACCGACCACTAACCCAACTTCTACCGCTATCTTCAAATCGCTGATCAGCCTGAAGACGCGTAACGCCATCATCTTCTCTCCGCACCCACGTGCTAAAGATGCAACCAACAAAGCAGCAGATATCGTTCTGCAGGCTGCAATCGCTGCTGGCGCACCAAAAGATCTGATCGGTTGGATTGACCAACCGTCTGTAGAGCTGTCCAATGCACTGATGCACCACCCAGATATCAACCTGATCCTCGCGACCGGTGGTCCAGGCATGGTTAAAGCAGCATACAGCTCCGGTAAACCAGCTATCGGCGTAGGCGCAGGTAACACTCCTGTGGTTATCGACGAAACCGCTGATATCAAACGTGCTGTGGCATCTGTTCTGATGTCTAAAACCTTCGATAACGGCGTAATCTGTGCTTCTGAACAGTCCGTTGTTGTTGTTGACTCCGTTTACGATGCTGTTCGCGAACGTTTCGCAAGCCACGGCGGCTACATGCTGCAGGGCAAAGAGCTGAAAGCCGTTCAGGACATCATCCTGAAAAATGGCGCGCTGAACGCCGCTATCGTTGGTCAGCCAGCATACAAAATTGCTGAACTGGCGGGCTTCACCGTACCGGCAACCACTAAGATCCTGATTGGTGAAGTGAAAGTGGTTGACGAAAGCGAACCGTTTGCACACGAAAAACTGTCTCCAACTCTGGCGATGTATCGTGCAAAAGACTTCAACGATGCTGTTGAGAAAGCTGAGAAACTGGTTGCGATGGGCGGTATCGGTCATACCTCTTGCCTGTACACCGACCAGGACAACCAGCCAGAACGCGTTGCTCACTTCGGTCAGAAGATGAAAACCGCGCGTATCCTGATCAACACCCCTGCTTCCCAGGGTGGTATCGGTGACCTCTACAACTTCAAACTCGCACCTTCCCTGACTCTGGGTTGTGGTTCATGGGGTGGTAACTCCATCTCTGAAAACGTTGGTCCTAAGCACCTGATCAACAAGAAAACCGTTGCTAAGCGAGCTGAAAACATGTTGTGGCACAAACTTCCGAAATCTATCTACTTCCGTCGTGGCTCACTGCCAATCGCGTTAGATGAGCTGATTACCGATGGCCACAAACGCGCGCTGATCGTGACCGACCGCTTCCTGTTCAACAATGGCTACGCAGACCAGATCACTTCTGTACTGAAAGCAGCTGGCGTTGAAACTGACGTGTTCTTCGAAGTTGAAGCTGACCCGACTCTGACCATCGTTCGTAAAGGTGCAGAGCTGGCGAACTCCTTCAAACCAGACGTGATCATCGCACTGGGCGGCGGTTCCCCGATGGACGCAGCCAAAATCATGTGGGTCATGTACGAACACCCAGAAACTCACTTCGAAGAACTGGCGCTGCGCTTTATGGACATCCGTAAACGTATCTACAAGTTCCCGAAAATGGGCGTGAAAGCGAAAATGGTTGCTATCACCACCACTTCCGGTACCGGTTCTGAAGTGACGCCGTTTGCGGTAGTAACCGACGACGCAACTGGCCAGAAATACCCACTGGCTGACTACGCGCTGACTCCAGACATGGCGATTGTTGATGCCAACCTGGTTATGGATATGCCGAAGTCCCTGTGTGCTTTCGGTGGTCTGGATGCGGTGACTCACGCCCTGGAAGCTTACGTTTCCGTGCTGGCTTCCGAGTTCTCCGACGGTCAGGCTCTGCAGGCTCTGAAACTGCTGAAAGAAAACCTGCCAGCGTCCTACCATGAAGGTTCTAAGAACCCGGTAGCTCGTGAGCGCGTTCACAGTGCAGCCACCATCGCAGGTATCGCGTTTGCGAACGCCTTCCTGGGTGTATGTCACTCCATGGCGCACAAGCTGGGCTCTCAGTTCCACATTCCTCACGGTCTGGCGAACGCCCTGCTGATCAGCAACGTTATTCGTTATAACGCGAACGACAACCCAACCAAACAGACTGCATTCAGCCAGTACGACCGTCCACAAGCACGTCGTCGCTACGCTGAAATCGCTGACCATCTGGGTCTGTCTGCACCGGGCGACCGTACCGCAGCGAAAATCGAAAAACTGCTGGGCTGGCTGGAAGAGATCAAAGCTGAACTGGGTATTCCTAAGTCTATCCGTGAAGCTGGCGTACAGGAAGCTGACTTCCTGGCACACGTTGACAAACTGTCTGAAGATGCGTTTGATGACCAGTGCACCGGTGCTAACCCGCGTTACCCACTGATTTCTGAACTGAAACAGATCCTGATGGATACTTACTACGGCCGTAACTTCGTAGAAGGCGCTGTAGAAGAGAAGAAAGAAGCCGCTCCAGCTAAAGCAGAGAAAAAAGCGAAGAAATAATCCGCTCATTTCTGGCTGAAAAGCGAAATGAACAAGCCCCATCATTGATGGGGCTTTTTTTATGCCTGATAAACGGTATAAAAAAAGCAACACGTTCCCTGCCCGTCTCTAAAACGGCAGGAAACGCATCAGGAAGGGATTAACAAGAACGGCAGGTATGATTGTGTTGATCCTGGATAACGGCCAGAGAGCCCTCTTCCAGCGCTTCTTTGTAATGCTTACGGCAAACGGAGACATAGCGCTCATTACCGCCAATCACCACCTGCTCACCTTCGTTGTAGGGACGCCCTTCTTGATCGAGGCGCAGCACCATGCTGGCCTTACGCCCGCAGAAGCAAATCGTTTTTAATTCAACCAGCTTATCAGAGAGCGCCAGCAGGTACTGACTACCGCTAAACAGTTCGCCACGGAAATCGGTTCTTAGGCCATAGCACAATACCGGAATATCCAGATTATCCACCACGTCAGAGAGCGCGTAGACCTGCTCACGCGTCAGAAACTGGCATTCATCCACCAGCACGCAATTAACCGCCTCACGAGCGTTCTCAGCGTTAATTTCATCGAATAACTGGCTGTTTTGATTAAACAGCTTTGCAGGCGATGAGAGGCCAATACGCGAACTGACCTTACCCGCACCAAAGCGATCGTCTATTTCAGCGGTATAAACGATGGTGCGCATCCCCCGCTCCTGGTAATTGTACGACGACTGTAAAAGTGCCGTCGATTTGCCCGCATTCATTGCTGAGTAGTAGAAATAAAGTTGTGCCATTGGCTGAGGAGTCCTAATCGATGCGTTTTTTAAACGGAGCGCAGTGTACCATATTAGCCCCCTGGCTTCCTGTGTCATCTGGACGTTATGTATACCTCCACATAGGGAGAATCACAGCGTACGGGTATACACGACGCTGACTGAGAATATTAAACAATACCTCAACGCCGTCTTGCATAATGTTGCAGCACCCCCCCGTAACATCATCATTCAACTGAACTATTTAATCGTTTGCCCCCCTGCGCGCACGTAGGTGTAATGATCACAGGGTAAAAAAATAGCTAGCCAGATTAATAGTTGAAAAGATTAATGAGTTCAGCAGAGAAAATGTGATCCACCACAATTTGTGTAGCGAAGTCCTTACCATTGTTATCTGCAAATTAAACGTAACTTTCCGAAAATAACATCGTCATAACTATGGACATAACCCCGCAGCCCCGTATACCGTACGACGCAATTGCCCTTTTCATCCATTGAACTTACTTACCGTGCGTATACAATTTATCGCCGCGTGCTATCAATCAAATAGATGAATGAAGGTTAGCAGCAGAAAGCCTGGAGGGCACAAAGCGGTAAGGATCCATCCCCTTTATCCACGATAAAACCGTGTTCGGCAAAGGATGCATTCTGGCTAATACATAAGGTTGATATTTATCCATACGGAGTATATTTATGTGGGTAAACCGTCCTGCATCCCGCGTGTAATCACGTGTTGCCCTTCAACAATAAGCGCAGCGCGGCAGTGGGTGTTCGTCAGCAATTTAACTTATACATATTAAATATCGTACCAAATAACAGGTTATTTTGAATTCCTTACATTCTTCCCTATTGCACAACTGATTTTATCGCTCTATTATTACCTCAACAAACCACCCCACAATATAAGTTTGAGATTACTACAATGAGCGAAGCACTTAAAATTTTGAACAACATCCGTACTCTTCGTGCGCAGGCAAGAGAATGCACCCTTGAAACGCTTGAAGAAATGCTGGAAAAATTAGAAGTTGTTGTTAACGAACGTCGTGAAGAAGAAAATGCGGCAGCTGCTGAAGTTGAAGAGCGCACTCGTAAACTGCAACAATATCGCGAAATGCTGATTGCTGACGGTATTGACCCGAACGAACTGCTGAATAGCATGGCTGCTGCTAAAGTTGGCACTAAAGCTAAACGCGCTGCTCGTCCGGCTAAATATAGCTACGTAGACGAAAACGGCGAAACTAAAACCTGGACTGGCCAGGGCCGTACTCCAGCAGTTATCAAAAAAGCAATGGAAGAACAGGGCAAATCCCTGGACGATTTCCTGATCTAAGGTTAATCCATCCTGCTTCGTAAAAATCCCGCTTCGGCGGGATTTTTTATATCTGAAAAACACCGGCGATGATAACAAGCAGGCATAATGGCGCTCGTTTTTTATCCATTAGTGTTATTCAGATATAAAAAAGCCGGGTTTCCCCGGCTTTAGCAACATTCGTTAAATTACTTCGCAACGCCCAACGTGTCTTGCAGCCAGGCTTTGAAATCTTCGCCCAGCGTATTGTGGCGAATACCGTATTCAACAAACGCCTGCATATAACCGAGTTTATTCCCACAGTCGTGGCTTTTGCCTTTCATGTGATACGCTTCAACCGTTTCTTTTTCGATCAGCATATCAATAGCATCGGTTAACTGAATTTCGTCGCCGGCACCCGGAGGGGTTTTTGCCAGCAGCGGCCAGATTTCAGCGCTCAGGACATAGCGACCAACCACGGCCAGGTTAGACGGCGCAACGTCCGCTTTTGGCTTCTCAACCACGCCAACCATCGGGACGCTATCGCCTGGGTTCAGAGCGGCACCTTTACAGTCAACCACACCGTACGCCGTCACGTCTGCTACCGGCTCAACCATGATCTGACTTGCGCCAGTTTCATCGAAACGCGCAATCATATCAGCAAGGTTGTCACGGCTCAGATCGGATTCATATTCATCCAGAATCACGTCTGGCAGAATAACCGCAACGGGTTCATCACCCACGACCGGATGCGCACACAGCACCGCATGGCCCAGGCCTTTCGCCAGCCCCTGACGCACCTGCATGATGGTCACGTGTGGTGGACAGATAGACTGCACCTCTTCCAGAAGCTGACGTTTTACGCGCTTCTCCAGCATGGCTTCAAGCTCGAAGCTGGTGTCAAAGTGGTTTTCAATGGAATTCTTGGAAGAATGGGTAACCAGTACAATTTCAGTGATACCAGCTGCAATACACTCGTTCACAACATACTGAATTAAAGGCTTATCCACCAACGGCAGCATTTCTTTAGGGATTGCTTTCGTTGCTGGCAGCATCCTTGTACCTAATCCCGCCACCGGGATTACAGCCTTTCTTACTTTCGAATTTAGGGCAGCCATTCAAATCTCCTGAACTGTTCAAACTTTGAACTTGCTCGTTAATTAATAACGCAATAAGTATATCATCACAGCCACATGAGGCTGCTCCGAAAAGAATGCGTTAACCTCGAATTAAGATTAATACTCGAAGAAGTCGAGCTGTAGGAGGGAACGCCGCTCATAAACTCAGGTTACAGATTGAAACACTGTCACAAAAGTAATGAACCTGACCAACGCACCAGCACGCTGAAACATGACGAGTATATCCACATCAATTTGCCAGATAGTATCACTACGGCAGATAAGCTGTTAAAGCTATCCCTGTAAAAAAATGCGTTTGCTCATTCCGCAGACAACATTAAGCGTAAACGGCCGCCATTACCCCAAATCTGACACTGCCATGAAGCGCAGCGTTGACTTATTTGATTGAGATAGGCCGTTCCTAACGTCCCCAAAGGAACGCCATTGCTTATTTGTATTTGATGCTCACCGGTATTTAAGGTTCCATTCAAACCGGCCGACACGAGGATAAGATTTTTTAATCCGCTATGGTAATAACCAACCAACAGTGGGAACTGACCTGGAAGATTTGCCTGGCGAAGAAGTTGGTTGACCTGTTTTAACAAACTGCCCAATTCCGGCAACCGTTGCCCCTGGTGGGAAAGCTGCTCCTGAAGCAGGCCATTAAAAAGCACGCGAAGTAATAACGCCGCCAGCACGCCATTATCCCCTGCCCGGGTGACATCCAGGCAATAAAAAGCCAAATCGTGTTCTGATAGCGGCGCAATATCGAGCACCAACCCCGGCGCGTCCACCGCCATTAATTGGCGATAATTTATACGACAGCGTGAAATAACCTGCTGAACCGGCGGCTGCAACTCCTGTAAGAGCTTAGCCGCGGCAGCAGGATTGTTAACCAACGCGTCCCAGTCTTCAAATAACCGCTCTTCTTCTTCTACCCGGGAATTAAACATATTGGGATAAAGACAGGCCAGCACCGTCTCACGCAGTCGGTTCAGGTCTTTCACCGGTTTTAATAAGACGTCCTGTACGCCAAGACGTAGCGCTTTGGCAATATCGGCCATATTTTCAGTGGCGGAAATAATCAGGATTGGAATCTGCTCACCGGCGTTGCGGACGTGCTCTACCAGCTGCAGCCCATTCATGCGGGGCATCGCGAGATCGCAAATCATCAGGTCAGGTTTTTGCAGCGCCATCTGCGCCAGAGCGTCGACGCCGTCCTGCGCCACCAGCGTTTTCGCGCCCAGTGACGAAAGCCATGAGTCCATAAGTGAGCGGAAAACGGGTTCGTCTTCGACTATCAAAATCTGTTTTCCCGCCAACGGCTGCGTCATGATGTCTCCCCTGCCCGACGATAATTAAATAGTGGCATGCTATTGTGATAATCGCCTGTCAGAATATGCTGAAGTAGTCGAAAAAAATGCCTTAAGTCGAACTCTGTACCAAAGGCAAAAGCTCATCTGTCTTTTTTTCAACCGCTTGTTGACCCGCGGCTATTGCAGATGAGGCTCGATGAAAATCCAGTGTCGAGATCTGGGGGCAAAACGGCTGTAATAAAATATCCGGCGGGTCACCCGCCATGCGGTTTCGCTTAAGTCTGTTTTCCAGAACCTGGATTGAGGTCGTCATGATTTCCATCGCCGTCGGCGCTACCACCGAACGACGCGCTGCGGCGCGACCGAGTCGGGCACGCAGACGCTCATGCCATGATAGCTCATCTGCTGATTCATTCATCTCTTCATCGGGCTGAATATGGACGGACAGGAGATCCTGCTGCATAAGATGTGCGTCATGTTGCAAATCAACCGCTATCACAATATCGGCACCCAGCGCACGGGTCAGCGAAACGGGAACCGGGTTAACCACCGCGCCGTCAACCAACCAGTAGCCGTTATGTAGCACCGGCGCCATCAAGCCTGGGATGCTGCAGGATGCGCGTACCGCCATGTGCAGGTCGCCTTCGGTAAACCACAGCTCACGCCCGGTACTCAGATTAGTCGCTACCGCCGCAAAACGCCTCTCGCACTGTTCAATCACTTCATTAGGCATGATTTGCCGATACTGATTAAACACCCGCTCGCCGCGTAAAAGCCCACCGCGCCGCCAGGAGAGATCCATCAGGCGCAAAACGTCCCAGTAACTGAATGAACAGACCCACTCTTCCAGTTGAGGAAGCCGGTTGCTGGCATACGCCGCCCCGACCAGTGAACCGATGGAACACCCTGCAACAATATCAATCTCGATGCCCATCTTCTGTAGCGCTTTAATGACCCCAATATGTGACCAGCCTCGCGCAGCTCCTGAGCCTAATGCCAGGCCAATTTTGATTTTTCTCATTGCGACCGATGAACATCCTCTTACTGATAGCGTGGCATCATTGCCAGCGCTCGGTTAACATAGTGCTATCGGGCGTTAAAACGCCGTTAATTATCGATTCAGGAGTTGTCTTTGTCTGAACAGTGCCCTTGTGGCAGCGCTCTCGAGTATAGCTTATGTTGCCAGCGTTATCTGTCCGGTAACGAATGTGCCGCCGAGCCGTCACTGCTGATGCGCTCGCGCTACACTGCCTTTGTTAAGCGGGATGCCGATTACCTGGTGAAAACCTGGCATCCCTCCTGTCAGGCTGGAACCTTCCGCGACGACATCCAGAACGGATTTGGTCAAACCGAATGGCTGGGGCTGACCGTCTTCGCGACCGAGCCAGGCCGTTCGCCTGATGAAGGCTTTGTCAGCTTCGTGGCCCGTTTTCGTGAAAATAACAAGAATGGTGCCATCATTGAGCGTTCGCGATTCTTAAAAGAAAACGGCCAGTGGTACTATATTGATGGCACCCGTCCATTAATTGGCAGAAATGACCCCTGCCCCTGTGGCTCAGGGAAAAAATTTAAAAAATGCTGCGGGCAATAAGCCCGGAACAGCTTCGCAAACATCATCAACAGGATTTACCCGGCAATGCATTCCATTCAACGTAAAGTTCTTCGCACCATCTGCCCTGACCAAAAAGGGCTTATCGCGCGTATCACCAATATCTGCTACAAGCACGAGCTGAATATCGTGCAGAACAACGAGTTTGTCGATCACCGTACCGGTCGCTTCTTTATGCGTACCGAGCTGGAAGGCATCTTTAACGACTCCACCCTGCTGGCAGACTTAGACAGCGCGCTGCCGGAAGGCTCCGTTCGCGAATTAAATCCAGCCGGTCGCCGTCGTATCGTGATTCTGGTCACCAAAGAGGCTCACTGCCTTGGCGATCTGCTGATGAAGGCCAACTATGGCGGCCTGGACGTCGATATCGCTGCCGTGATTGGCAACCACGACACGCTGCGTTCGCTGGTTGAGCGTTTCGGTATTCCATTCGAGCTGGTCAGCCATGAAGGGCTAGCGCGTGAAGAGCACGACAAGCTGATGGCGGATGCCATTGAAGCGCACCAGCCGGACTACGTGGTGCTGGCGAAATATATGCGCGTGCTGACGCCTGAATTCGTTTCTCGCTTCCCGAACAAGATTATCAACATCCACCACTCGTTCCTGCCAGCGTTTATCGGTGCGCGTCCGTACCATCAGGCCTACGAGCGCGGCGTGAAGATTGTTGGCGCTACGGCGCACTACGTGAACGATAATCTGGACGAAGGCCCAATCATTATGCAGGACGTGATTCACGTCGATCACACCTACACGGCGGAAGATATGATGCGTGCCGGCCGCGACGTGGAGAAAAACGTTCTCAGCCGTGCGCTGTACCAGGTATTAGCACAGCGCGTCTTCGTGTACGGTAACCGAACGATTATTCTTTAATCGCTAGCGAAATGAATTGATTAGCTTTAATCCGTTACGGACAAAAAGCATGCAAACAGTTCATTTTCGGTAAACGAATGCTTTACAGCGGCGCGTCATTTGATATGATGCGCCCCGCTTCCCCAGAAGGAAGCAGGCCAGTAAAACCAAGCTTTACCCCGTGGTGGGGTTCCCGAGCGGCCAAAGGGAGCAGACTGTAAATCTGCCGTCATCGACTTCGAAGGTTCGAATCCTTCCCCCACCACCATTATTCACTACAGCGATGTAGTTACCTCGGTGAGCAATGCAGATGTTTGCACTTATCGGGGAAGGGTGAGAACCTTCGATTAAGGTTCGACCCGAGCGAAAGCGAGAGAACGTTGCCAAAGGCAACGGCCCGAAGGGTGAGGAGCGAAGCGACGAATAATCCTTCCCCCACCACCATCTCCAAGCTTTACCTACAATTTGAATTACCCCTGGTGGGGTTCCCGAGCGGCCAAAGGGAGCAGACTGTAAATCTGCCGTCATCGACTTCGAAGGTTCGAATCCTTCCCCCACCACCATCTTCTTTAGTACCTCATCTAATATTAAAATCCCCCTTAGTTATCTCTTTTAATTTTCTAAATCTATTTGTCTCTCTGCCATATTTATCCCGGCGGCGCTGCGCTTGGCCGGGCTACAAATGCGTTAATGTTCTTGAAGCCCGGCCAAGCGCAGGTACAAACCGGAAACATAGGTAACACTTTAGACCGGATACATGGGTAACAGTTATAACTGGCATAGAAGAGGAGACTCGCTATGCCCTGGACTGAGACCCGACCTATGCA
>NZ_VDAG01000012.1:0-7444 GCF_019584505.1 Kluyvera sp. EC_51
TGGACTGTATGCACGAACCCCCCGTTCAGTCCGACTGCTGCGCCTTATCCGGTAACTATCATCTTGAGTCCAACCCGGAAAGACACGAAAAAACGCCACTGGCAGCAGCCACTGGTAAAGGATGTACAAGATATTACTGATGCAGAGTTCTTGAACTCTCAGCCCAACTACGGCTAAACTGAAAGGACAAATTTGGTGGCAGCGGTCTTGTACACCCTGTTACCACGGTTCATAAACTTGCCGGTTTAATGAACCTTCGAAAAACCACCTTGCCGGGTGGTTTTTTCGTTTTCAGAGCAAGAGATTACGCGCAGAGCAAAACGATCTCAAGAAGATCATTTTACAAATTGGATAATATCCCTCCGCCCCTCACACTAATATAAAATTATCGGGCTTGCATGCCCCTCACCATTTTCCCCATATCCACCACCAAACAATAGTTCGTCGAGTTCTTTGCTAGCTTGATCAATACACGCAGCCACATGAATAGCAGAAGGGTATTCATCGTACTGAAAATAATCGCTTTTTTCAGGAGGAAGTCGATCATAATACGGATGACAATCCACATAATAATGACGTATTACCATCCCAGTTTTATCTTCGTACTCTGATGGCTGTAACGTACTCCCTGGGAAAGCTTTTGCAACATGTATAGCAGCTTGAAAGGTATCAAAATATCGCCCAAACATTGGCGTTTCAAAGCTAGGCGACTCTGTCGAAAAATCCCCCATAACTTGCGCCAAATAACCATTATCTATCTGCCATTGAACATCTGATCCCATAGCCCACTCTCCCAGAGTTACTCCTAATAAATAACCATAATATGTATTTACCATAACGCTTCACTACACGAATCAATGAAAAAAGCCCGCACATGGCGGGCTCACAGGGAAAGTATCACAGCGAGAACAATCAAAAGTTCATAGCTTTCTTGCAGTTGCGATAGGTTGTTGGATGTAGCGTTCCATAGTAATCATCACGGTCATCATCCCAAGCCCAGCTAATCAAATAAGCCTCAGAATCATCACTTACCGTGCGAGTTCTGCGTGTAAGCCCTGACCAGACACCTGAAAGTTCAGAGACATCAAAACCAAGCTCCTTTGCGAGGCTCTTGCACCAGAATCCTCGCTCACCATCCTCGCTTTCAAGAATAGCTTTCAGCACTGTTCGCGACTTATCACTTAAACCACGAACAAGCCTTTCTGCCTGAAGCGAGGAAAGATCATTAGGCCCATCTTCCGACTCCTCATAAACACCAGAAACCGAATCCCCAGTAGCCAATGCCAGCACTTCTTCTTTTGCTTGGTCTGATAACAACATCAAATCTTCACGGGATAAGAAAATACCACTAGTCATGAAACACTCCATTGTCTTGTTAAGATAAAAGGAGAATAAACATAGACAAGATACTTGTCAACAAGACAAGCGGCAAGTCCATACAACTAACATCAATTAACAGCTAGTTGTGTTTGATTTACCGCATTAACTGGGTTGCGATAGTGAGAGGTCAACACTCAACAGCCCGGATTTACCATAACGTCGCATTACGCGCACCGCTCAGACGGGCTGTACGCGATTTTCCTGCCGAAGCCGCAAAACCACATATCTTCCATCCTGAAAACGCCCCAGAATCGCGCTGGTGCGTTTTACGGGCGTGAATCGTTATGCACGCCAATGACTGACACCACGTTACGGACGGAAAATGCCATCAATCAGGCATTTTTATCCCTTTCCGGTGTATCTTCTCCCGGTAGCTACACTCGTTGATGTACACACTGCGCAACCAGGACACGATATGAAAAAGTGGCTCACCGAATTTTTCGACGATATGCGTTATATCTGGGGTGAATTCGTCCGCGAAGTAAACAGCGCCACGATAGATGACGATACGGATGCTCTGGATGCGCCCGGTGCGGAATACTCGGCAGAGTGGCACGCAACGCCGGATTTTGATCCGCAAAAGGCGATAAACATCATTGATAACGTGTATACCCACGATACCCTTCACGCGCACATCTATGGCCACGACTATGACCACTGAACATCATGCAAAAGCACCCAGGAAAAGAGTCCTGTGGCGCGACCTGGCCAGCACGGAAAAAGCATCACCCGACTTCCTGGTCGAGCGACCCGATGTAATAGAAGATCAAGCGCGATTCATCGAGGGGATAAAGCCTTCGGACTCGGGAACAGGACACCCCGCGAAAAAATAGCCCGGATCACATCCAGAATTTACGCTTAAAAAGCCGCAGACCTGAAACAAGCATCCATCCAAATAAACCGCATCCGCGCTACACCCCAAAACCCAAAGAAAACCATTATAAAACATGCAATTAAAGCGAAATTTAAGATAAAAAGTGTAGCGATGAGCGCTACACTTTTTATTTCATATAAAACAATGGGATAACTGCGTTTTCAGGGGCTTTTCGCTACACTTCAGACAGTGGGGGTGTAGCGCCCGAAAGCCTTGTGCTGCAAGGCTTTCGGAGCAGTACTGTATAGTGCGTCAGGTGTGACACGATTTTCTGGTCGTTTTCAGCCGCCAGAAGACTTATCCATCGGACAGGAAACAGAAGCGGTGAACGGGCACGCAATTTATTGCGTGGCTGTGAGGCGCTGGCGGGTGTCGGGGCGGCGCCCTGACAGGGTAAACAGATTTTTTGCATGCAAAAAATCGTACTGAAAAGACTGGTTCTCAGGGAAATCAACGCTTCCAGAACTGCCACCATGGCTTTTCAGGAACATCCTGCGGGTCAGAAACGCTCTGTTTATGCTCCAGAAGCTGCATGGCCTGACGAAGTGAACTGATATGCTCATCCCTAGCATTCACCGCATCTTTAAGCCCGGCGTTTTCCGACTGCAAAAGCGCTATCCTCTGCTGTAAATCTTGTAAAAAATCACTGTTAACCGCTGTAGAGAGACTGTCAAAATTTACAACATCGCTTTTGCTTTCACTTACAACGTCAAGAGCACCAAAAACACGCATAAGTTCAGAAACATCAATAGCTTTTACAGACTTACCATGCTTTACAACTGAGGTGTAACTTAGCTCACCAGATTTAATTAGCTTGTAAATAGTAGGACGACTGACACTGGCAAGACGTGCCGCTTCGCTAATTGATACACGGGCCATTATAAATCCCCCAGACGAATAGCCAGAGTGCGATAGAGCTGTTCCGCATCCTCATGCAGTTTTTCGCACAAGTCGGCCTCTGTATCGAGATCCAGTTCGTTAAGCTTCTCCAGCAAAAGCAGGGATTGCGCCTGAATGAATTTCGCCATATTCAGTGCTGTTTTCTGTTGTTTAGTCATCACTGCGTCAGTGCTCCAGGTTATATCCGGTTCTTTTCCGCTTCCTCGACCGTTCGCTCGCTACGCTCGGTCACTTGTCTGCGGCGAGCGGACAGGGCTTTCGAAGAGACAAATAAGGTAAACGGTAAGCGTAATCAAAAGACAAGACAGGAGCTATAAGGCCACGCCCGCACGGGCGTTTTTCCATAGGCTTCGCCCCCCTGATAAGCATCACAGAATCGGACGCTCAAATCAGTGGTGGCGAAACCCGACAGGACTATAAAGATACCAGGCGTTTCCCCCTGGCGGCTCCCTCGTGCGCTCTCCTGTTCCTGCCTTTCGGTTTACCGGTGTCATTCCGCTGTTATGGCCGCGGTTCTCTCATTCCACGCCAGACACTCAGTTCCGGGAAGGCAGTTCGCTCCAAGCTGGACTGTATGCACGAACCCCCCGTTCAGTCCGACTGCTGCGCCTTATCCGGTAACTATCATCTTGAGTCCAACCCGGAAAGACACGAAAAAACGCCACTGGCAGCAGCCACTGGGTTACGCACGACGCCTTCGGTAGCTGAACAAGTGGGACATCTGATGGAAATGGAAGCCACGCAAGCACCTTAAAATCACCATCATACACTAAATCAGTAAGTTGGCAGCATTACCAATAAATGTAAGCATCACTCTTACTCCTGTTATCAACATTAAACATAACATCCGTTGCCCGCACCACTGAAACGGGGTTGGCTGCGTTTCCGGTGCCAGACGCGAGAAAGTGGCGACAGACATAACGAAAAAACACCAGAAACGCAGCCGCTGAATATTACACTGGTGCATAGTCATGCAGCCAGATGCATGGATGTTAAAGTCACACTAAAATCCGCGCCAATGCCTTAAAAACCGACAAATGCTTCTCCAGCCAGTCCCACAGCTCCGCCGCCAGGTATAGGCAGTTAAGCAATGATTCAATAAGATTTAACAGCTTCATTTCCCGCTCCTGAATAAGTCGTGACCTTTTTGATCACGAACCTATTTAGCGGGAGAAATAAGAGCCCCTCTTCGTGCGGGTTGTCAGCTGCCTGGATGGTTTAAAGTGTCGGCCCGCGGTAGGTTTTCTGCGGCTGGCGCTCCAGCTCCAGTGTTTTCTGATACTCATTCTCCCTCTGCCGGAGCTCGATCGCATTCAGTTCCCGGACAAGCGGCGCAGCTGCTCGCTTAAACTCAGCACCTGCGTGCTCAAGTCCGACACGCGCTCGTTCAGCATCGCGTTCTCCCGTTGCATAAGACCACACATGCTCCGCCATTCCGCGAAGGCGCTCTCCCATTCGTCCAGCCTTTGCGAGTAGTCCTGCTGTAGCTGCTCTAATGCGCTCAGCAACTGCTTTTCCAGCTCTGTCATTTTCCGCTACTCCTGTTTCAGGCGGATCCATGTCGTCCCGTCGTAAGGGATGGCTTCGGTTTGCATCCCCGGCGGCAGGATAAGGAATCTCCGGCCGTCGCTGCTCTCCTGATAGCGCACTCCCCACGTCCGGGCGGTCATTTTCGCCAGGGTATCTTCCTGCTGACGAAGATGCGTGTAATTGTCGGTTATCTGCTGCCCCTGCCACCACAGAATGCTCCCGCTCGTGCCGATCAGCAGCGCTGACACCATCAGGATGGTGAGCCATGTCCTCCCGGCCGTCAGCAGCACGCTCCGCCGGTTTTTCTCCATCGCCTCGCTCATATTCTGCTGGTGGGCGCTGATGGCGTCGCTGATTCTCCTCGCGCTTGCGCTCAGTTCCGCTCTGACAGACTGCTCGTGCTCGCTGAATGCGGCTTTCAGCATCTCGCCGGTACTCTGCTGCTGCGCTTTCAATTTCTCCTCGAAGTCCCTCGAGGCCGTAAAAAGATTGCTCATAGATAGCTCCCTTCAGTCGGATGTTTCGCCCCCCGTCCGGGTCGGCAATGCTGATACTGCTTTTCGTGGTGCGCACCACCTCAAAACCTGCACCTTCAAGAGTGTCAGTGACATCCTGACGGCTTTTCAGCTCCCCGGACGAGGCTAAGCTCAGTAGTCCCCGGGTAATGGCTTCTGCGGCCTCCTGCTTCGTTTTCGGCAGCCCGGACGGCGTGACCAGCGCCCGGCGGTTTTCCGGCGCGTTCGGGTCGTGCAGCCCCAGTCTGCCGTTCACGATAGTCTGCCAGGCATCGATGCGCGGCCGGTCGGCGCGGTCGTAGTAAGGCTGGAGCCGCCTGCCGGTCAGCAGCTCGGTATTGGGGATCAGAAAGTTCAGCTCCAGACGCCCCTTGTCCGCGTGCTCCACCCACAGAATGCTGTACTGATCTTTATCGAGTCCGGGCATCAGAACTCGCTCGAAGCTGGCCATCAGTTTTTCCCGCTGGCCGGGAGGGAGATCGGCCTCCGCAAACGACAGGACGCCGGAGGTGTATTTCTTAACGTAAGGCGACGCGTCAATCAGCTCCCGGACTTCTTCCGGCTTCCCCTGCAGGACGGTGGCGCCTTCACGCTGCCGGTCTTTACCCAGCAGATAGTCCACCGGCCCGGCGCCACCGCCGCGACCGCGTGGATGAAATTTAACGATCATCGTCCGTTCCTTTCTCAAGAACGGCGTGCCGCAGCCGCTCAAGTCCGGCATCGATGGCCATCAGCGCCGCCACAATCTGCACCCTGTCATGGCCGGTACCCCCGCCGGCGTTAACACGGCGGGCTATCTGGTTCAGGTTATTGCCCATGCCGGCAAGCTGGCGCAGCAGCGCCGGCGAGATTGAGGGAAGCTTTCCGGAACGTGCCGGCTTTTCGTCCAGGCAGGTCTGCCGCATCCACGCTGCCAGCTGCCTGCCGTCGCAGCGCTCAAGCAGCCGCCGGTGCTCGTCCTCCGTCACCCACATGGTGAGCATCTTGTTCCGTTTCTCTGACAAACCGGCCTCCTGATAACGCCGGGACGGGCGGGAAAGCCTTTCCCGGTCGGCGCGGGGTTGGACAAGCCGCAGGCGCGTCAGGCTTTTGGCGGGTTTCGGGGCGCAGCCCTGAACCAGTCACGCAGCGCTAGCGGAGTGTATACTGGCTTAATATGTTACGGCGGAGTAACACTTTATGAAAGTGCTTCATGTAGCAGGAGAAAAAGGTGGCACCAGCGCGTCAGCAGAATATGTGATACAGGATATATTCCGCTTCCTCGCTCACTGACTCGCTACGCTCGGTCGTTCGACTGCGGCGAGCGGAAATGGCTTACGAACGGGGCGGAGATTTCCTGGAGGATGCCAGGAAGAAACTTAACAGGGAAACAATAAGGCCGCGGCAAAGCCGTTTTTCCATAGGCTCCGCCCCCCTGACAAGCATCACGAAATCTGACGCTCAAATCAGTGGTGGCGAAACCCGACAGGACTATAAAGATCCCAGGCGTTTCCCCCTGGTAGCTCCCTCGTGCGCTCTCCTGTTCCTGCCTTTCGGTTTACCGGTGTCATTCCGCTGTTATGGCCGCGTTTATCTCATTCCACGCCTGACACTCAGTTCCGGGTAGGCAGTTCGCTCCAAGCTGGACTGTATGCACAAACCCCCCGTTCAGTCCGACTGCTGCGCCTTACCCGGTAACTATCATCTTGAGTCCAACCCGAGAAAGCACGACAAAGCGCCACTGGCAGCAGCCACTGGTAACTGGGATATACGAGAGAGAGATTCAGAGGTCTTGAAGTATGGGCCTGACTGCGGCTACACTGAAAGAACAGTTTCGGTATCTGCGGTCTCGTATACCCAGTTACCTGGTTAAGCAGTTCCCCAACTGACTTAACCTTCGATCAAACCACCTCCCCAGGTGGTTTTTTCGTTTTCAGAGCAAGAGATTACGACTGAAACGACAGGATCACAAGAAGATCATTAACTCCGAGAGTAGTAACTCCCACCATGTTTGCCTATCAACACACTTAGGAAACATTACTTGCGTTTAGTTATACGACTTCTAGCTCTCCATAACAGATCCTCATTTTCTGCTGATGGATTTCGACGGTATCGTTCCTCCGCTTTCCGTACTCCATATTCAGGGAAGGCGCGAACAAGTTCCTGATATGAGATCATCATATTCATCCGGAGCGCATCCCAGAGGGACATCATGAGCCATCAACTCACCTTCGCCGATAGTGAATTCAGCACTAAGCGCCGTCAG
>NZ_VDAG01000109.1:0-2569 GCF_019584505.1 Kluyvera sp. EC_51
TGGACTGTATGCACGAACCCCCCGTTCAGTCCGACTGCTGCGCCTGTTCCGGTAACTATCGACTTGAGTCCAACCCGGAAAGACATGCAAAAGCGCCACTGGCAGCAGCCACTGGTAACTGATTTAGAGGAGTTAGTCTTGAAGTTATGTGCCAGTTAAGGCTAAACTGAAAGAACAGATTTGGTTACTGCGCTCCTCTTAAGCCAGTTACCGCGGTTCAAAGAGTTGCTGCTCTGAGAACCTTCGAAAAACCGCCTTGCTGGGCGGTTTTTTCGTTTACAGAGCAAGAGATTACGACGGCACAGAAAGGATCTCAAGAAGATCCTTCACCATAATGGAAATCTATCCCACCCGAGCATATAGGATGCACATCGTTATAAAACATCGGATATTATGCATCCCAACTAAAAATAAGCTCGAGGATAAAAAATGAGTTCAATGGTTTACTGCCGAGGATGCGGCAAGGAAATACACGAAACAGCAAAGTCATGCCCACACTGCGGAGCCACAAACGCCTCTTCAGGTTCAGGTGAAAAAAGTAGAATCGCAGCCGCGCTATTAGCATTCTTCCTTGGTGGATTTGGCGTACATAAATTTTACTTAGGTAAAATAGGACAGGGATTCCTGTATCTAATTTTTTGCTGGACATTCATCCCCGCGATCATCGCGTTTATTGAGTTTATTATTTATCTATGCGATTCCGATGAAAAATTCGCACGAAAATATGGCTGACTCATAGCAAAAAAGCCCTGCGGGGCTTTTTTTATACCTGCCAATCAGCTGAATTTACCATAACATCCGTTGTCTGCACCCTCTGAGAGGCTCTCAGGACGTTTCTGACGACTGTACGGTAAAACAGGTAACAAACCACCCGAAAAGCCGCCAGAAACGTGCTAGGTAAATTTTAACGCCATGCATGACTATGCACCAGAATGACGGCATCCTGTTTTCACATCAAAATCATCACAAGACACGGAAAAACACACATGAACCGCCAGGAATCCGCCGTTCTCAACATGGCTAAATTTATCCGCGCCCAGACACTCCTCCTGCTGGAAAGAATTGACCTGCTCGACTTCGATGACGAAGCGACAGACTGCGAACAGCTGCATGAGCAGGCCGAAGCGCTTTACCGGAAGCTCAGCGCCCGACTGGAATCAGACATAACGGCTTAGCCTTTCCGTCGCCTGCATCATGGCATCCACATCATCTTTTGAGAGATCTTCATCCTCCAGCCGTCGCTCAAGGATGAACGGACACGAAATTTATTACGGGTCGTGAGGCGCTCAGTATGAAAGAAAAATGCAGACAAGACAGACTGGAACGATAAGCAAGCAGTGACGAGATTAAAAATCAGGATAACCAGAGACGGTATTTACGAGACTCAGGGAGGTAATCAATACGGTTAAATGCCCCGGGATATAATGCACTAACGACACGCCAGAAATGTATCTGGGTCAACTCATCTGCCCCACCTTCCCTGAAGTCAGAAAGTACCTCGTCGTAAATACGTCCTTCCTCGCGTCCTTGGCAAGGCGATCAGTACACCCTCCGAAAATCAAAATATCAATAAACACGAAGCCCCTTCCGGTAAGAAAAAAAACCGGCACGGGGGCCGGTAATACTGTGAAAAACAGCCCGCTTTAGCATCGCGGTTAACAGTGACATGTTATGCCCTTTAGTAGAGATATAAGCACCCACCAAAACTAGGAGGAACAGAAATAGCAGACGGGCGCACCCATGCAGAAAGCTATGTACCCCCGCAGCGTTCCAGCAGTAGCCGGTGCTCATCCTCCGTCACCCACATGGTGAGCATCTTGTTCCGTTTCTCGGACAAACCAGTCTCCTGATAACGCCGTGACGGGCGGGAAAAGCTTTCCCGGTCAGCGCGGGGTTGGACAAGCCGCAGGCGCGTCAGGCTGTTGGCGGGTTTCGGGGCGCAGCCCTGAACCAGTCACGTAGCGCTAGCGGAGTGTATACTGGCTTAGTATGTTACGACGGGGTGGGGGTTCAGGAAAGTGCTTCATGTGGCAGGAGAAAAATGCAGCAGCGGAGCGTCAGCAGAATATGTGATACAGGATATATTCCGCTTCCTCGCTCACTGACTCGCTGCGCTCGGTCGTTCGGCTGCGGCGAGCGGTACCAACTTACAGGCGGAGCGGAAATTTCCTGGGAGATGCCAGGAAGAAGCTTAGCGGAGAAGCGATAAGGCCACGGCGAGGCCGTTTTTCCATAGGCTCCGCCCCCCTGACAAGCATCACAAAATCTGACGCTCAAATCAGTGGTGGCGAAACCCGACAGGACTATAAAGATCCCAGGCGTTTCCCCCTGGTGGCTCCCTCGTGCGCTCTCCTGTTCCTGCCTTTCGGTTTACCGGTGTCACTCCGCTGTTATGGCCGCGGTCTCTCATTCCACGCCTGACACTCAGTTCCGGGAAGGCAGTTCGCTCCAAGCTGGACTGTATGCACGAACCCCCCGTTCAGTCCGACTGCTGCGCCTGTTCCGGTAACTATCGACTTGAGTCCAACCCGGAAAGACATGCAAAAGCGCCACTGGCAGCAGCCACTGG
>NZ_VDAG01000110.1:0-230 GCF_019584505.1 Kluyvera sp. EC_51
GAAAGCGTGCGTATTGCCTGAAAATCCAGCCAGCTACAGAGTCGTTCGCACGAAATCTTATTTATTCAACAAAGCCGATCTGATCCTTCAACTCAGCAAAAGTTCGATTTATTCATGACCTGCCCCCACGATTAGATACAACACTCAGTTAGTAACGTCGGAATCTTCATTCTCAGAATGACCCTTTCTCCAGCCCGCTGCAAATTCAGACGGTGTCTGATAATTCAGCG
>NZ_VDAG01000111.1:0-102233 GCF_019584505.1 Kluyvera sp. EC_51
TTGTCTGATAAATTGTTAAAGAGCAGTGCAACACGGCTTTCGCTCACTGTTGCGAGGTGGCGTATATTACGCTTTCCTCTTTCAGAGTCAAGCGTTTAATTTCGCTTTTCTCTGTCAAGATTCTCAGGAGAATCTCGCTGACCCGGCGGCTTGTTTGCCGTTGTTCCGTCTCAGTGGGGCCGCATTATAGGGAGTTAATTCAGGCTGACAAGAGGAAAAATGCATTTTTCTTTCAACCGCTCACCTTTTCGCCTTTTTGCCGCTTATTTCTGCTTCTTGATAGCTGCAGGCAGGTCTGCAAGGCTATTAATCACCCAATCCGCGGCTTTTTCCGCTTCTTCGGTGACAGGTTTCCCCGTACGCACCAGCACTTTAGTACCCACGTTCGCCGCAGTAGCTGCCTGCATGTCTTCTACTTTGTCACCGACCATATAAGAAGAAGCCATATCAATGTGCAGAAACTCCTGCGCTGATTTGAACATTCCCGGATGCGGTTTACGGCAATCACACACCTGGCGGTACTCTTCTACGGTTCCCTGCGGGTGATGCGGGCAATAGTAGATGCCGTCGAGATCGACACCGCGGTCTGCGAGAGACCAGTCCATCCATTCCGTCAGCGTTTCAAACTGTGCTTCGGTAAACTTCCCGCGAGCAATACCAGACTGGTTAGTGACCAGCACCAGCGCATAGCCCATCTCTTTTAATGCGCGCATGGCGTCGATAACGCCATCAATAAACTCAAATTCATCGATTTCATGAACGTAGCCATGATCGACATTAATCGTGCCATCACGATCGAGAAAAATAGCGGGTACAGACTTTGCCACCGTGTTGCTCCTGAATAAGGCATGTATTCTTAGTATCGCATGTTTCGACAGGCAAGAAAGCGTCGATCGCATAAATCAGATTGATTTAGCCGTCTAGATGCCTTAACATCCGTTTTGTTGACGGTCATCGCCCGTCTCTGGCAGAAGAAAATGCCACGGATAACTCCTAACCGATAATAAATAATCTAATGATTAAACTTTCGAATATCACCAAGGTGTTCCAGCAGGGCCACCGCACCATTCAGGCGCTGAACAACGTTAGCCTGCACGTGCCTGCGGGACAAATTTATGGCGTCATTGGCGCATCCGGTGCAGGTAAAAGTACGCTGATTCGCTGCGTCAACCTGCTTGAACGCCCGACTGAAGGCAGCGTTCAGGTTGGCGGCCAGGAACTTACCGCACTGTCCGAAGCGGCGCTGACCAAAGCGCGTCGCCAGATTGGCATGATCTTCCAGCACTTTAACCTGCTCTCTTCACGCACGGTGTTTGGCAACGTTGCGCTGCCGCTGGAACTCGATAACACGCCTAAAGATGAAGTAAAACGTCGCGTCACTGAGCTGCTGGACCTCGTCGGTCTGGGCGACAAGCATGATAGCTACCCGGCGAACCTGTCCGGTGGGCAAAAACAGCGCGTGGCGATTGCCCGTGCGCTGGCCAGCAACCCGAAGGTTCTGCTGTGTGATGAAGCCACCAGCGCGCTGGATCCGGCAACCACTCGCTCCATCCTCGAGCTGCTGAAAGACATTAACCGTCGCCTGGGCCTGACGATTCTGCTCATCACCCACGAAATGGATGTGGTAAAGCGCATCTGCGACTGTGTAGCGGTTATCAGCAACGGCGAGCTTATTGAGCAGGATACGGTGAGCGAAGTCTTCTCTCATCCGAAGACCCCGCTGGCACAGCAGTTTATTCAGTCCACGCTGCATCTGGATATTCCAGAAGATTACCAGGCGCGTCTGAAAGAAGCGCAGACTGCCGATAGCGTACCGATGCTGCGCATGGAGTTTACCGGCCATTCGGTAGATGCTCCGCTGCTGTCGGAAACCGCACGTCGCTTTAACGTGAACAACAACATTATTAGCGCGCAGATGGATTACGCGGGCGGCGTGAAGTTCGGCATTATGCTGACGGAGATGCACGGCACGCCTGAAGATACGCAAGCAGCCATCGCCTGGCTGCAGCAACACCATGTAAAAGTAGAGGTACTGGGTTATGTCTGAGGCCATGATGTGGTTACTGGCGCGCGGCGTCTGGGAAACGCTGGCGATGACATTCGTGTCGGGCTTTTTCGGTTTCGTGATTGGTCTGCCGGTCGGCGTGCTTTTATATACCACGCGTCCGGGGCAAATCATTGAGAATGGCAAGCTCTACCGCATTCTCTCTGCGCTGGTGAATATCTTCCGTTCCATCCCGTTCATTATCCTGCTGGTATGGATGATTCCATTTACCCGCATTATTGTCGGTACCTCTATCGGCCTGCAGGCAGCGATCGTTCCGCTGACGGTCGGTGCGGCACCGTTTATTGCACGTATGGTGGAAAACGCCCTGCTGGAAATCCCGACCGGGCTGATTGAAGCTTCCCGCGCAATGGGCGCCACACCGATGCAGATCGTGCGTAAAGTCCTGCTGCCAGAAGCGCTGCCAGGCCTGGTGAACGCGGCAACCATCACGCTGATTACGCTGGTTGGCTACTCCGCGATGGGCGGTGCCGTCGGTGCCGGCGGTCTGGGCCAGATTGGCTATCAGTATGGCTACATTGGATATAATGCTGTAGTGATGAATACAGTACTGGTATTGCTGGTCGTTCTGGTTTATTTAATTCAAGTATCTGGCGATCGTATCGTTCGGGCAGTCACTCATAAATAGCGTTACACACAACACAACTCAAAAGTTTAAGGATATAAGCATGGCGTTCAATTTTAAAACCTTTGCGGCAGTTGGAGCCCTGATTGGTTCTCTGGCACTTGTTGGTTGCGGCCAGGACGAGAAAGATCCAAACCACATTAAAGTCGGCGTGATCGTCGGTGCAGAACAGCAGGTTGCTGAAGTTGCGCAGAAAGTCGCGAAAGAAAAATATGGCCTGGACGTTGAGCTGGTTACCTTCAACGATTACGTTCTGCCAAACGAAGCGCTGAGCAAAGGCGACATCGACGCCAACGCCTTCCAGCACAAACCATACCTGGATCAGCAGATCAAAGACCGTGGCTACAAACTGGTTTCCGTTGGTAATACCTTCGTTTACCCAATTGCAGGCTACTCCAAGAAAATCAAATCTCTGGATGAACTGCAGCCGGGCTCCCAGATTGCAGTGCCAAACGACCCGACTAACCTCGGTCGCTCCCTGCTGCTGCTGCAGCAAGTGGGCCTGATCAAACTGAAAGATGACGTGGGTCTGCTGCCAACCGCGCTGGATATCACTGAGAACCCGAAAAACCTGAAGATTGTTGAGCTGGAAGCTCCACAGCTGCCACGTTCCCTGGACGATGCGCA
Organism: Kluyvera sp. EC_51; assembly: GCF_019584505.1. Classification (NCBI taxonomy): domain Bacteria; kingdom Pseudomonadati; phylum Pseudomonadota; class Gammaproteobacteria; order Enterobacterales; family Enterobacteriaceae; genus Kluyvera; species Kluyvera sp. EC_51. Next base: position 3,318 of record NZ_VDAG01000111.1, read on the forward strand.
AATTGCTCTGGCCGTTATCAACACCACTTACGCCAGCCAGATCAACCTGACCCCGGCGAAAGACGGTATCTTCGTTGAAGGTAAAGACTCTCCGTACGTGAACCTGATCGTGACCCGCGAAGATAACAAAGACGCTGAAAACGTGAAGAAATTCGTTCAGGCTTACCAGTCTGACGAAGTGTACGAAGCAGCGAACAAAATCTTTAACGGCGGCGCTGTTAAAGGCTGGTAATCGCATTACCGCTAAGCAGTATCTTTCAAGACGGGCGCATGCCCGTCTTGTCATTTATGCAAGCACCTGATTCAATAGCCCCTCTGGTCTACCCTTTATAGAGGAATTACTATGCGTGCTTTACCGGTCTGTTTATTAGCGCTCCTGTTAGGTGGCTGTTCCATGCTAAACAGATCTCCTGTTGAACCTATTCAAAGCACTGCGACCCCCGCAAAAACGGAGACCGCGAAACCTAAAGCGCCCCGCGCTACGCCGGTGAGAATTATCACCAACGCTGAAGATCTGGTCGGTAAACCATTCCGCGATCTGGGCGAAGTCTCCGGTGATTCATGCCAGGCCACTAATCAGGATTCACCACCGAATATTCCAACTGCACGCAAACGCATGCAGATTAACGCCTCTAAAATGAAAGCCAATGCGGTGCTGCTGCACAGCTGCGAAGTCACCAGCGGTGCGCCTGGCTGCTACCGTCAGGCAGTATGCGTCGGTTCAGCCCTTAACGTCAGCGCACAATGAGCCCATTCGTTTTTGAACAAATAGGCGTTATCCGTTCTCCTTATAAAGAGAAGTTTGCCGTACCTCGCCAGCCAGGGCTGGTCAAAAGCTGCAGCGGTGAGCTGCACCTGCTGCCCCCCTACAACCAGGCCGATGCCGTACGCGGCCTGGAAGCGTTCAGCCATCTGTGGGTGCTGTTCGTTTTCCATCAGACGATGGAAGGCGGCTGGCGCCCCACGGTACGACCGCCTCGCCTCGGCGGAAATGCACGGATGGGTGTATTCGCCACACGCTCAACCTTCCGTCCGAACCCTATCGGAATGTCGCTGGTTGAGCTGCGCGGCGTTCGCTGCCAGAAAGAACACGTGATTCTTGAACTCGGCGGGCTCGATTTAGTGGACGGTACACCGGTAGTCGATATTAAACCCTACCTGCCGTTCGCCGAGTCGCTTCCTGACGCGCGCGCCAGCTACGCTCAGGATGCGCCGCAGGCCGATGTTGAGGTCACTTTCAGCGATGAGATTGCCCAGCAGCTTATCGGTCTGGAAAAACGCTATCCGCATTTACGTCATTTTATTGCCGAAGTGCTGGCCCAGGACCCGCGTCCGGCCTATCGTAAGAACGAGGAAGAGGGAAAAACCTACGCCGTCTGGCTGCTGGACTTTAACGTCCGCTGGCGCGTAACACCGTCAGGATTTGAGGTCTTTGCCCTGGAAGCCCGGTAATTTCTCCGCGCTCTCTTTTGACATCCCTTTCTCGCTGGTAAACTAAATCACTTTTGTTTTTGTGCCAGGCTCGACTTGAGCCTGTTCGATCGTTCAACTGGAACCGTAACAACATGCGTACTAGCCAATACCTGCTCTCCACTCTGAAGGAGACACCTGCCGACGCCGAGGTTATCAGCCACCAGCTGATGCTGCGCGCTGGGATGATCCGCAAGCTGGCCTCCGGGTTATACACCTGGCTGCCGACCGGCGTGCGCGTCCTGAAAAAAGTCGAAAACATCGTGCGTGAAGAGATGAACAACGCCGGTGCGATCGAGGTGTTAATGCCGGTAGTTCAGCCTTCTGAACTGTGGGAAGAGAGCGGCCGTTGGGAACAGTACGGCCCGGAACTTCTGCGTATTGCAGACCGTGGCGATCGTTCATTCGTACTGGGTCCAACCCACGAAGAAGTTATCACCGACCTGATTCGTAACGAGCTGAGCTCTTACAAACAGCTGCCGCTGAACTTCTATCAGATCCAGACCAAATTCCGTGACGAAGTGCGTCCACGCTTTGGCGTGATGCGTTCCCGCGAGTTCCTGATGAAAGATGCTTACTCTTTCCATACCTCTCAGGAATCCCTGCAGGAAACCTACGACGCGATGTATGCGGCCTACAGCAAGATCTTCAGCCGTATGGGTCTGGATTTCCGTGCAGTACAGGCTGATACCGGTTCTATTGGCGGCAGCGCTTCCCACGAATTCCAGGTACTGGCGCAGAGCGGCGAAGACGATGTGATCTTCTCTGACTCTTCCGACTTCGCGGCAAACATCGAGTTTGCTGAAGCCGTGGCACCGAAAGAACCTCGCGCAGCGGCTACCCAGGAAATGACCCTGGTCGATACGCCAAACGCGAAAACCATCGCTGAGCTGGTTGAGCAGTTCAATCTGCCAATCGAGAAGACCGTGAAAACGCTGCTGGTGAAAGCAGTTGAAGGCAGCAAGTCTCCGCTGGTTGCCCTGCTGGTTCGCGGCGATCACGAACTGAACGAAGTGAAAGCGGAAAAACTGCCACAGGTAGCCAGCCCGCTGACCTTCGCCACAGAAGAAGAGATTCGTGCACTGGTGAAAGCCGGTCCAGGCTCTCTCGGCCCAATCAACATGCCAATTCCGGTCATTATCGACCGTACCGTTGCCGTGATGAGCGATTTCGCAGCCGGCGCTAACATCGACGGTAAACACTACTTCGGTATCAACTGGGATCGCGACGTGGCGACGCCAGAAGTCGCTGACATTCGTAACGTGGTTGCCGGTGACCCAAGCCCAGACGGTAAAGGTACGCTGCTGATTAAACGTGGTATCGAAGTGGGCCACATCTTCCAGTTGGGTACCAAGTACTCCGAAGCGATGAAAGCCTCCGTACAGGGCGAAGACGGCCGTAACCAGACCCTGACCATGGGCTGCTACGGTATCGGTGTGACTCGTGTGGTTGCCGCTGCTATTGAGCAGAACTTTGACGACCGCGGCATCGTATGGCCAGACGCCATTGCACCGTTCCAGGTTGCCATTCTGCCAATGAACATGCACAAGTCCTACCGCGTTCAGGAGCTGGCTGAGAAGCTGTACGCTGAGCTGCGCGCGCAGGGTATCGAAGTGCTGATGGACGACCGTAAAGAGCGTCCAGGCGTGATGTTCGCCGATATGGAGCTGATCGGTATTCCTCATACCATCGTGCTGGGCGACCGTAACCTCGACAACGACGATATCGAATACAAATACCGTCGTAACGGCGAGAAGCAGCTGATTAAAACCGGCGACATCGTGGATTACCTGGTGAAAGCCATTAAGGGCTAATCCGCTCGATGCCTTCCCGGCGTCGGCGTTACCGCCTCGTCCTGGCGACAAAAAAGCCTCGCATTTGCGAGGCTTTTTATTTGTGCTTATCCCGGTCTATAAATACCGTTATTTCGCGCTGGTACAGTCTTTACCCGGGGCAAACGTCCCGGCTTTGTCGGTCGCCAGCGTTTTCACCATCGCACCGGTATCAGGATTCGGTTCAACGGTAAAGTGCCCTTCGACCACCAGCAGAATCGGCTTGCTGTCGCTACCCTGTGCGGCGGCGTAATCACGTTCCAGCTGCGCGTTATTGGCTACCGCCACGCGCTGCCCCGTAGCGCAGTCGGTGAAGGTGGCCGCATCGGCCATATAGAAGTACATTCCGCGCATCGCCATCGGCGTGGTTGGCAGGCTAGCTTTCACCGGTTCCAGCGTGTAGTTAAGCTTTGACTCGATCGGATTACCTTCGCGGTCAAGCATCTCCAGCTTTTCGCCCTTCGCGCGATAGTAAGACTTCTCGCCTTCGCTGTCGGTCAGCACCAGCTTATCGGCGGTGCGCGCCCAGGTACCGTAGGAGCCAAATGATGACGGCTCGCGGCTCACGCCCTGGTAGCGTTCGTTCATCACCCAGGTACCGTCCTTCTCGAGGAACAGCGAGGTTTCAATGCCTTCGCAATCAGCGCAAGGGATCACCCCGCGCCAGCTTTGCTGCATCGGCGTCAACTCTGCCGCCTGAGTCGGTTTCAGGGTCTTCACTTCCGAATGATTGCATCCGAAAAGCCCAAACAGCATCCCCGTAGCCGCAATGGCCAATATCGCTTTTTTCACCCTCAATTCCTTATTCTTATTACATCCACGTCCGGCTTAATAGCGAACTTTACCGCGCAAGTTTTTTACTGAAGACTTTTGCGCTTTCGACGTTAGCCGCCGCTCCTTCGATGCCCGGGTTGGGCGCGTTGGTCGTCGGCTTTTTTGTTCTGCAGTCAGCGTCTGGATAACCGAAACCAGGCGAGCGATCGCCGCTTCACGGTTCATTTCCTGACTGCGGTACTCCTGCGCCTTAATAATAATCACACCATCGGCAGAAATTAAGTGGTGGCTGGCTTCGAGCAGGCGCTCTTTATAATACTCTGGCAGGCTGGAGGCCCGGATGTCAAAACGCAGGTGAATTGCCGTTGAGGTCTTATTCACGTGCTGACCGCCCGCTCCCTGCGCCCGGATGGCGGTAATCGTCAACTCCGTGTCCGGAATACTCACCTGCCGGGAGATAACAATCATGCCGGCAGTTGCCACGGCGTCAGATGAATTTCCAGATTATTCTGAGCGTCAGAAAGCCAGATCGCGCATTCCTGAATCGTCGCCTGTAGCGTCATAGTACGCTCGGCAAAGGCACTCAGCTTCGCCAGCTGTTCGTCGTCGAGGTACCAGATCGTCAGGTTTTTAAAGCCCGCCATCTTGTTCTGGTTCTGCTGCCACCAGATTTCCGCAGCACGACTATTGTAGGTGAACAACGCCACCTCCTGAGACAAACTGCAGGCTTTTTTAATCCGACGATCGTCCGGCAGACCCAGTTCAATCCACAGATCGATGCCAAGGTGATCGTTACGTAACCACACTTCCGGCTCGTCTTCAGAAGAGAGCCCACGGGTAAACTGCAGACGTTCATTCGCGTACTTAATCCACGCCAGCAGGCGCAGCATCATGCGCTCCTGGGTTTCGGAAGGATGGCGAGCCAGCGTTAACGACGCGTCCAGAAACTGGTTGCGGTCGAGATCCGCGACATTCACCACCGCTTTATAAATTGTTGCTTTCAGCGCCATGACTTCACTCCTGCGAAAAATGGGGGTCATTGTAGCGAAATCAGGGCCAAAAGGCTGTCCTGAATTGCATCCGCCATCACTCATCCCGCTGATAATGCTTAAATGAGTATGATATAGTCACCTTGCTAAACAGAGATTATCTTCATAGGCTTATTGAAGCGCAGACAGGAGGGCACGTGGGCAACTATTGTGAGTTGATTCGTCAACGCTACGCAGAGATTGCGAGCGGTGATTTGGGGTATATCCCGGATGCGCTAGGTTGTGTACTGAAAGTGTTGAACGATGTTGCGGCGGATAATGCCATTTCCGAATCAATCAGGGAAAAAGCCGCGTATGCGGCGGCAAACTTACTGGTGAGCGATTATGTCGATGAATGATACTTATCAACCCATCAATTGTGATGACTATGACAATCTTGAGCTCGCCTGCCAGCACCACCTCGTCCTGTCACTGGAGCTGAAAGACGGCGAAGTGCTGCAAGCCAAGGCTCATGATCTTTTATCGCGTAAAAACGTGGAATATCTGGTCGTCGATAGCGCGGGTGAACTGCGCGAACTGCGCCTCGACCGTATTACCAGCTTCAGCCACCCCGAAATCGGGACCGTGGTCGTTAGCGAATCATGATTCAATCACGGGCGGCGTCGCTGCCCGTTTTATCCCACCTCAGCGCAATGCCCTCACCTGCTTCACACGCCCCGTCGACCGTCACAAAGCCACCGGCAGCCGCAATAAGCGTTTCACCATAAAACAACAACGGCGTGGTATCGCGCAGCCAGGGCGGCACGCCCAGTTCCTGCCAGATTTTCTTTAGCTTACGGCCGCCATGACGCCCGACAATATGCAGCATCCCAGGCGCTTTAAACCGCACGGAAACCGGTTCATCTGCCTGCGGTGGGCGAATATCGCCTCCGGCGATGCAGTGCAGTTCACCGAGTTCCCCCGGCAGCGCCAGCGGCATTGTTCGGTCAGCCCATTCCAGCACCGATTCCGTTTGCCCCTCAAGCGCCTTCACCCACCACAGCTGCTGCTGATAGCGGCGAATCTCGAAGTTGCCCAGACGCAGGCAAGGCGTCGCGTCTTCCCGCGCCAGCGCTACCTCCTGCCATACCCGCGCGAGCATCTCACGCGAAGGCATCGGCGCACCGTGCCACGCCAGCCAGCGGCGCAAAATCGCCGCCCGTTTTGGCGCGCTCATTGCCATCATCGGTTCGATGGTCAACGTCCCGGCATCCGTACGCAGCCGTGCAAGCTCATCGGCCAGCAGCTCATCCAGCAGTTGTTCCTGCTCACCGCAGAGCGCCGCGCTTCTGGCCGCCGCTTCGGCAAAGTGGGGCCAGCGGGCGTTGAGTAACGGTAGGACGCGCAAACGCAGGAAATTGCGGTCGTAGGCGTCGTCCTGGTTGCTCTCATCCTCAATCCACGTCAGCGCATGCGTCTGCGCCCACTGCTGCAACGCCGCACGGGTTTCCTGTAGCAACGGACGAATGAGTTGCGAATCGCCAAACGCCGTATGCGTTGGCATCGCCGAAAGTCCGGCGGGCCCGCTGCCGCGTTTAAGCGCTAACAGCAGGGTTTCACTTTGATCGTCCAGATGCTGTGCAGTGACCAACACTTCACCCGGCATAAGCACCTCGCGAAACGCCTGATAGCGCGCGGTTCTGGCTTCCGCTTCCAGCCCAATGCCACTCTGCGCCAGTGTCACCCGCTCCACCAGCAGCGGCACCTGCCATTGCGCGCAGACCTGCTGACAGTGTTTTACCCAGCTATCGGCGTTCTGGCTAATACCGTGGTGAATATGGATCGCGCGCAGCGATACCGTTGGCTCCTGCCGTCGCCAGCAGACCAATTGGTGCAACAGCACCGTTGAGTCGAGGCCACCGCTGAACGCCACCAGAAACTGGCGGTGCGGTGAGAGTCGTTGCGCGATCGAAGATGATGTCATAGCGATATCGTAATGGGAGATATAGCCCGGCACGTTACCGGGCCGGGCGCTCAGTGGCAAGCCTTACTGCTGGTAGAGCTCCAGCGGCAGACCGTCTGGATCATTGAAAAAGGTAAAACGCTTATCGGTAAACGGGTCGATACGGATCTCTTCACAAGCCACGCCGTGCGCCTCAAGGTGCGCCACCGCCGCATCAATGTCATCGACGCTAAACGCCAGATGACGCAGACCGCAGGCTTCCGGGCGGCTTGGACGCGCTGGCGGAAACGGGAAGGAGAACAGCTCAATCACATACTGACCGTTTAGCGCCAGGTCGCCTTTCCATGAATCACGCGCTTCCCGATAGGCTTCGCTTTGCAGCGTAAAGCCCAGAATGTCGCAGTAAAAGGACTTACTCTTAGCGTAATCGGCCGCAATAATGGCAATGTGATGAATCTGTTTTAATCCCAGCATTGTTTGTCTCCGTTAACCGTTTATCAGCACGTTACTCGTGCAGGCCGTTATCACGCAACCCCTCAATGGTTTTTTAGGACTCTCACATGGTAGACGCCATTTTCATCGCGTTTTGCACCGTGAATATCGGTCTCAAAGCCAGGATAATGTCGCCCAACGGAGCAGAGCATCAGCAGGAAATCGAGTACCGAACGGCTCTCTTCGGTGATCATCTCACCCGGCATCAATAGCGGTACGCCCGGCGGATACGGCAGGATCATATTGGCCGAGACGCGCCCCACCAGATCTTCCAGCGCTACCGTTTCCACCTCGCCTTTGATCTGTTTCTGCCACGCCCGATGCGGGGTGAGCTTCATCTCCGGCAGCACGTCAAAGGCACGCAGCATCAAGCGCGGGAGATCGTGCTGGCGAATCAGGCGGTGGATCCCCTGCGCCAGATCCTGAATACGCATATTGCGATAGAAGTCCGGATCTTCGGCGTAGAGATCCGGCAGCATATTTTTGACCCGCAGGTTAAGATCGTAGGCGCGCTTAAACTCGGTGAGCCCACGCAGCAGCCCCATCGCGCGAGTTTTATCGATCCCAATGCTAAATAAGAACAGCAGGTTGTACGGCCCGGTTTTTTCCACCACTACGCCGTGCTCATCGAGGTATTTCGCCACCAGCGCGGCGGGGATCCCTTCGTCGCTCATATTGCCTTGTTCATCCATCCCTGGCGTCAGGATCGTCACCTTCACCGGGTCGAGGAACATATGATCGGCGTCAGCATCGCTAAAGCCGTGCCATTCTTCACCAGGTGACACCGGCCAGCATTCTGCTTCGTCGATGGCTTCCGGCTGCCAGATATCAAAGAACCAGCTGTCCGACTCTTCGCGCAGGCGCTGAACCTCTTTACGAAAATGCAGCGCGCGTTCCACCGAGCGATTGATAAGCCTTTTTCCGGGGTTACCGCGCAGCATGGCCGCCGCCGTCTCTATCGAGGCAACGATCGGGTAGCTTGGCGAGGTGGAGGTGTGCATCATAAAGGCTTCGTTGAAGGTGTCTTCGTCGTAGTCACCCTTAATGTGGATTAAAGAGGCCTGTGACAGCGCCGCCAGCATCTTGTGCGTGGACTGGGTTTCGAAGAAAACCTTGCCCGGCACCCGCTCGCCGCTCATGCCGCTTTTGCCCTGATAGATCGGGTGGAAATGGGTATAGGGCACCCAGGCCGAGTCGAAGTGAATCGACGGTACATCCAGCGTCTGTTTAATCCAGTTGGTGTTATACAGCAGGCCGTCGTAGGTGGAGTTAGTGATCACCGCGTGCACCGGCCACTCGGCGCCATCGGTGCTGTTCACCTTCTGCTGCAGGCTGTCGCGGGTAAACTCGCGCTTCGGAATGCCGCCAAGGATCCCCAGCGCATTGCGCGTCGGCTTCAGCCATAGCGGCACAACGTCGTTCATCATCAGCAGATGTGCCAGCGACTTATGGCAGTTGCGGTCAATCAGCAGCGTACTGCCGCTCGGTGCGGCGTACATACCGACGATTTTGTTCGAGGTTGAAGTGCCGTTGGTCACCATGTAGCTCTGCTCGGCGCCAAAGGTGCGGGCGATATACTCTTCGGCTTCAAGGTGCGGCCCGGTGTGATCCAGCAGTGAGCCCAGCTCGGTGACGGAAATCGACACGTCAGCCTTCAGGGTATTGGCACCGAAGAAATCATAGAACAGGCAGCCCACCGGGCTTTTCTGGTAGGCCGTCCCACCCATATGCCCCGGCGTGCAGAAAGTGTATTTACCTTCCGTGACATAGGTAAACAGCGCTTTGGTGAACGGCGGCGTGATGTTATCGAGGTATTCGTCGGTGTACTGCCGAATGCGCGTGGCGATATCGTCGGCCTGACCCAGCGCATACTCAAAGAACCACAGCGCCATGCGCATGTCGTGCGCACTAACGTCCATCGTCGAGTGGTTATTGATAAAAGCGTAGAGCGGCAGATATTCATTAAGATGATTAATCTCGCCGCAGAGATCGACGCTGTATTCGTCCCAGTCAAAAATCACCCCGCAGATACGCGGGTTGTGTTCGATAAACTTCAGCAGGTCGGCACTGTTCTGTGGCCAGATAATTTTGAAGCCTTGCGCCAGCAGTGCGCCTTCCAGCTCCTTAATCGGTTCGTCTTTGTAGTAGACGCCGTGCGGGCCCATAATGGCGATAATATTCATGCGTTCCTCCTGGAAATCCTTTACCTATCATAGCGCAGGTAGAACGCAGACAATAAAAAAGGGCCACAAACTGTGGCCCTTTTCAGCAAGGTCTTAACGAAATCGTTAGGCGTAGCCGTAGCTCATCAGGCGCTGATAGCGACGGTTCAGCAGATCTTCTTTGCTCAGCACGTCGAGATCCGCAAGGTCAGCCAGCAGCTGTGCCTTCAGGGATGCCGCCATGACTTCTGGGTTACGGTGTGCGCCACCCAGCGGTTCAGGAACGATAGAGTCGATAAGCTTCAGCTCTTTCAGACGTGGCGCAACGATGCCCATAGCTTCTGCTGCCAGCGGTGCTTTGTCGGCGCTCTTCCACAGAATGGACGCACAGCCTTCCGGAGAGATAACGGAATAGGTGCTGTACTGCAGCATATTCACTTTATCGCCCACACCGATAGCCAGCGCGCCGCCGGAGCCGCCTTCGCCGATAACGGTACAGATAACCGGTACGCTCAGACGAGACATTTCACGCAGGTTGCGTGCGATAGCTTCGGACTGACCGCGCTCTTCTGCGCCCACGCCAGGGTAAGCACCCGGGGTGTCGATGAAGGTAATGATAGGCATGTTGAAGCGCTCTGCCATCTCCATCAGACGCAGGGCTTTACGGTAGCCTTCAGGTGCCGGCATACCGAAGTTACGGCGAATCTTCTCTTTGGTTTCGCGACCTTTCTGATGACCAATGATCATCACCGGACGACCGTCCAGACGTGCGATACCGCCAACGATAGCTTTATCGTCAGCATAGGCGCGATCGCCCGCCAGTTCGTCAAATTCATCAAACGCCAGGCGGACATAATCCAGGGTGTACGGGCGCTGCGGATGGCGCGCCAGTTGGGCTACCTGCCATGCGCCGAGATCGGCAAAGATTTTGCGCGTCAGCTCTACGCTTTTTTCACGCAGACGATGCACTTCTTCGTCGATATTAATATCCAGTTTCTCATCCTGACGGCTAACCGCAGTCAGAGAATCGATTTTCGCTTCCAGCTCTGCAATCGGCTGTTCAAAATCAAGGAAATTCAGACTCATAGTATTCCTGTATTAGTCAAACTCCAGTTCCACCTGCTCCGAACCGATGAGGCCACGCAAATCGTTGAGTAAACGATCGCTCGGAGAGACACGCCAGGTTGCACCGAAACGCAACCGCGCACGTGCATCCGCCCTCTGATAGTAGAGATGTACTGGAATGGTTCCCGAACGATGGGGTTCCAGAGACTGACGGAGTCGGTTTAAAAGCTGGTCATCAATTTGCCTGTCCGTCAGCGAGATAGCAAGCCCGCGAGCGTATTTTTCCCGGGCTTCGTCAATGTCCATCACTTCGCGGGCCATCATTTTAAGGCCGCCGCTGAAGTCATCAAAGCTGACCTGTCCGCTGACGATAAGTATGCGGTCGTTTTCCAGCAGATGCTGGTATTTTTCCAAGGCTTCGGTGAATAACATCACTTCTAGCCGTCCAGATCGGTCATCCAGGGTGCAGATACCGATACGATTGCCTCTCTTGGTGACCATAACCCTTGAAGCAATCACGAGCCCCGCAGCCGTGGTCACTTTACCACGTTCTGTCGGATGCATGTCTTTCAGGCGATAGCCGCCGACATAGCGCTCAATTTCTTTGAGATACTGGTTAATCGGATGACCCGTTAAGTATAAGCCTAACGTTTCCCGCTCACCTTCCAGTACCGTGTGTTCAGGCCAGGGTTGGCAGTTCGCATAGGACTGCTCAATTTGCTCTGGCTCTTCGGCCAACACGCCGAACATATCTGCCTGACCAATAGCTTCCGCTTTCGCGTGCTGGTCAGCTGCTTTTAACGCATCGCCCAGCGAATTCATCAGCGCGGCGCGGTGTGGGCCAAGGCGGTCAAACGCCCCGGACATGATCAATTTTTCCAGCACCCGGCGGTTGAGCTTTTTGGTATCGGTGCGCGCGCAAAGGTCAAACAGCTCGCGGAAGTAGCCGCCGTTATTACGCGCTTCGATGATCGCTTCAATTGGGCCTTCACCCACGCCCTTAATCGCGCCGATACCATACACGATTTCCCCGTCATGATTAACGTGGAAATGATATAAACCGGAATTGATATCCGGCGGAAGGATTTTTAGCCCCATTCGCCAGCATTCATCCACCAGACCAACCACCTTCTCGGTGTTATCCATATCGGCGGTCATTACCGCTGCCATAAACTCAGCGGGATAGTGCGCTTTCAACCACAGCGTCTGATAGGAGACTAAAGCATACGCAGCGGAGTGCGATTTGTTAAACCCGTAACCGGCGAATTTCTCTACCAGGTCGAAGATTTTCATCGCCAGTTCGCCATCAACACCGCGACTTTTCGCCCCTTCTTCAAAGGTGCCGCGCTGCTTGGCCATTTCTTCCGGCTTTTTCTTACCCATTGCACGACGCAGCATATCCGCGCCGCCGAGGGTATAGCCGGAAAGCTCCTGGGCAATCTGCATGACCTGTTCCTGATACAGGATAATGCCATACGTGGGTTCCAGCACCGGCTTCAGGCATTCATGCTGCCACTGTACGTCCGGGTAAGAGATCTCTTCACGCCCGTGCTTACGGTCGATAAAGTTATCTACCATCCCCGACTGCAGCGGACCCGGGCGGAACAGGGCCACCAGTGCGATCATATCTTCGAAGCAGTCAGGCTGCAGACGTTTAATCAGGTCTTTCATGCCGCGGGATTCAAGCTGGAAGACCGCGGTGGTCTCCGAGCGCTGCAGCATATCAAAGCTTTTCTTATCGTCGAGCGGAATGGCCGCGATATCCAGCGGCGGCTCGCCGTTACGCTCACGCCGGGCGTTGATCATCTCCAGCGCCCAGTTGATGATGGTGAGCGTACGCAGGCCGAGGAAGTCGAACTTCACCAGACCGGCATATTCGACATCGTTCTTATCGAACTGGGTAACCGGGTGCAGACCCTGCTCATCGCAGTACAGCGGCGCAAAGTCGGTAATTTTGGTCGGTGCGATCACCACGCCACCGGCGTGTTTACCGGCGTTTCGGGTGACACCTTCAAGCTTACGCGCCATATCAATTAGCGCGCGAACCTCTTCATCCGCCCCATAAATTTCCGGCAACTGCGGTTCAGCTTCAAAAGCTTTCGCCAGCGTCATCCCGGGATCGGGCGGCACCAGCTTAGAAATACGGTCAACGAAGCCGTACGGGTGGCCCAGAACGCGGCCTACGTCGCGGATAACCGCTTTCGCTGCCATGGTACCGAAGGTGATGATCTGCGATACCGCATCACGGCCGTACATCTCCGCTACGTGCTCGATAACCTGGTCACGTTTCTCCATGCAGAAGTCGACGTCGAAGTCGGGCATCGAGACACGTTCCGGGTTAAGGAAGCGTTCGAACAGCAGGTCAAACTCCAGCGGATCGAGGTCGGTAATTTTCAGCGCATAGGCCACTAAAGAACCGGCACCGGAACCACGCCCCGGCCCAACCGGCACGCCGTTATCTTTTGACCACTGGATAAACTCCATCACGATCAGGAAGTAGCCGGGGAAGCCCATCTGGTTGATAACTTTAAGTTCTATCTCCAGACGTTCATCGTACGGCGGGCGCTTCTCTTCGCGCACTTTCGGATCGGGGAACAGAAATGCCAGACGCTCTTCCAGGCCCTCGCGTGATTTGACGACGAGGAAGTCCTCAGTGGTCATATCGCCGGTCGGGAACTGCGGCAGGAAGTACTCGCCCAGACGCACCGTGACGTTACAACGTTTGGCGATTTCAACGGTGTTTTCCAGCGCTTCTGGGATGTCTGAGAACAGCTCGCACATCTCGTCTTCGCTGCGCATATACTGTTGCGCGGAGTAGTTACGCGGACGTTTCGGATCGTCGAGGGTAAAACCATCGTGGATGGCGACGCGGATTTCATGTGCGTCGAAGTCGCCCGGCTCGAGGAAGCGCACATCGTTGGTCGCCACCACCGGCAGGCCGCGCGTTTCCGCCAGCTCTACCGCCGCATGCAGGTAAGATTCTTCATCCTGGCGGCCGGTACGAATCAGCTCGAGGAAATAGCAGTTTGGGAAATGTTCTTCATAAAAATCAACGCACTGATCCACCAGCGCCATATTGCCACGCAGCAGGCTGCGTCCGACGTCGCCCATACGGCCGCCGGAGAGCAAAATCAGCCCCTCTTTCAGCTCAACCAGCCAGTCACGATCGATGATCGGGCCCGCCGCACCGTAGCCGCGCTGGTAGGCTTTGGAGATGAGCAGCGTCAGGTTCTGGTAGCCAGTATTATTGGCCGCCAGCACCGTTAAATGGGTAAGTTCGTCGCCGAACAGCTCGCTCTGAACGTTAAAATCCGCGCCGACGATCGGCTTGATCCCGGCGCCGTGGCCCGCTCCGTAGAACTTCACCAGGCCGCACAGGTTGGTAAAATCGGTGATCGCCAGCGCAGGCATGCCAAGCGCGGCCGCCTTTTTCACCAGCGGCCCGGTTTTTGCCAGCCCATCGATCATGGAGTAGTCGCTATGCACCCGTAGGTGCACGAAACGTGGTTCAGCCATCTTTAGATTCCGGTTTACTTATTCACGACACACGAATCAGGACGCAAGTCCCAGTGCACGTTTGACGGGAGCGAAGCTGCGTCGATGATGCTCGGTAGCGCCATATTGCGCCAGCGCTTCCAGATGGAAGGCGGTTGGATAGCCCTTATGCTGGGCAAAACCGTACTGCGGGAACACTTTATCCAGCTCGGTCATTTCGGCGTCTCGCGTGACTTTAGCGAGAATAGACGCGGCGCTGATTTCCGCCACTCGGCTATCGCCTTTCACTACCGCCATAGACGGCATTGGCAGCGCCGGGCAGCGGTTACCGTCGATCAGCACATATTCCGGCGGGATAGCGAGCCCGGCAACGGCGCGCTGCATCGCCAGCATGGTGGCATGCAGGATATTCAGTTCGTCGATTTCATGCGGCTCCGCACGGCCAAGGCTCCAGCACAGCGCTTTCTCTTTGATTTCATCAAACAGCGCCAGGCGGCGTTTTTCGCTCAGCTTTTTGGAGTCGTTCAGGCCGACAATCGGACGCGCAGGGTCGAGGATGACCGCTGCCGTCACCACCGCGCCAATCAGTGGGCCACGGCCCACTTCATCCACACCCGCAACTAAATGGGTATGGGGATATTCAAATTCAATCATTGTGCAAGCTCCAGTACCGCATCTGCCGCCTGCTCATCCGCATTGCAGCGAATCTGCAGGTGCAGGTCGCGGAACGTATCGTGCATCGCGTGGCTGGTCTTACCGTTTGCCAGCAGCGGCTGCAGCGCATCGGCTAATGCCTGCGGCTGGCAGTCGTCCTGCAACAGCTCTTTCACCAGCTCGCGGCCGGCGAGCAGATTTGGCAGAGAGACGTAGTCGGTTTTCACCAGGCGCTGCGCCAGCCAGAAGGTGAACGGCTTCATACGATAGCCGACGACCATCGGGCATTTCGCCAGCATGCACTCTAGCGCCGCCGTCCCGGAGGCCAGCAGCGCGGCATCGCTGGCGATCATCGCTTCACGCGCCATACCATCCAGCATATGGATGGAGAGATCCGGTGCCACTTCGGCCTTGATACGTTCAAACTGTTCGCGACGCTTTGCATTCACCAGCGGGACCACAACCTCAAGGTCAGGATACTGCTGACGCAAAAGCTGCGCGGTTTTTAAAAAGTCAGCGCTGAGCATTTCCACTTCAGCACCGCGGCTACCGGGTAACAGCGCCAGGCAGTGCACGTCGTGGGCAATGCCCAGCGTATCCCGCGCGGCATTTTTATCCGGATCGAGCGGCATGGCATCCGCCATGGTATGACCGATAAAGCGGCACGGGACGTTAAATTTGTCATAAAACGCTTTTTCAAAAGGCAGAAATGCGAGCACCAGGTCGGTGGCTCTGCCAATTTTGAAGACGCGTTTCTGTCGCCAGGCCCAGACGGACGGGCTGACGTAGTGAATGGTTTTGATCCCCTGCTTCTTAAGGTTGCCCTCAAGAGTGATATTGAAATCGGGGGCATCAATGCCGACAAAGACGTCGGGCTTGAGATCGGTAAAGCGTTTGGTCAGATCGGCGCGGATGTGCAGCAGACGACGCAGTCGCCCCAGCACTTCAACGATGCCCATCACCGCCAGCTCTTCCATTTCGTACCAGGCTTCGCAACCTTCAGCCTGCATGCGTGGGCCCGCAACGCCAACAAAACGGGCGTTGGGAACTCGCGCCTTGAGGGCGCGAATCAGCCCTGCACCAAGAATATCGCCGGAGGTTTCTCCGGCGACCAGGGCAATCGTTAGCGGACGCTGCTCAGACATTAACGAATCAGGCCACGCGTAGAGCGGGCGAAGAAATCGCTAAATGGCTGAACTTCCGGATACTGCTTCGCCAGTTCGGCGATTTCCGGTTTCACTTCGTCCAACGTTTTGCCACTGCGGTACAACGCTTTATAGGCGTTGCGGATCGCGGTGATTGCTTCGCGGCTAAAGCCGCGGCGCTTCAGGCCTTCGATGTTGACGCCAAACGGCGTCGCGTGGTTGCCCTGAGCAATAACGTACGGTGGAACGTCCTGAGCAACGCCAGAACAGCCGCCAACCATCACGTGCGCACCAATAATGCAGAACTGGTGCACGGCGGTCATGCCGCCGATGATAACGAAATCATCAAGCGAGACGTGGCCCGCGAGCGTGGCGTTATTGGCAAGGATGCAACGGTTACCTACAGTGCAATCGTGCGCCACGTGGGCGTTGATCATCAGCAGGTTATCGCTGCCCACCTTCGTCAATCCACCGCCCTGTACCGTGCCACGGTGAATGGTGACGCTTTCGCGAATGCGGTTGCGATCGCCAATTTCCACGCGAGTTGGTTCACCAGCATATTTCAGGTCCTGGTTAACTTCCCCGATAGAGGCGAACTGATAGATCTCGTTATCACGCCCAATAGCGGTATGGCCGTTAACAACAACGTGAGACTTCAGTACGGTGCCTTCGCCGATAACGACGTTTGGCCCCACAATACAAAACGGGCCAATGTGGGCATTAGCGCCGATAACGGCACCGTCTTCCACAATGGCGGTAGGATGGATAAAGGCGGTTTTATCAATCACGGATCAGGCCTCCCGGCTACGCGCACACATCATCGTCGCTTCACAAACCACTTTACCGTCTACCAGCGCAACGCCTTTAAAGCGAGTCAGGCCACGGCGAGTTTTCTCGAAGGTGACTTCCATAATCATCTGATCGCCAGGCACAACAGGACGCTTGAAGCGCGCTTCGTCGATGCCAGCAAAGTAGTACAGCTCGCCCGGCTCCAGTTTACCAACGCTTTTAAACGCCAGAATACCTGTTGCCTGTGCCATTGCTTCCAGAATCAGCACGCCCGGTAAAATCGGTTTGCCAGGGAAGTGGCCCTGGAAAAACGGCTCATTTACGGAAACATTTTTCACTGCGCGCAGAAAACGACCTTCTTCAAAATCCAGCACGCGGTCTACCAGTAAGAACGGGTAACGGTGCGGCAGAAGTTCTAAAATCTCTTCAATGTGCAGAGTATGAGTGTCAGTTGTCAAAATACTCTTCCTGTCAAAATATACTAAGGGGCAATAATAACACGGCCTGCCGGATTACAAGAATGCCGACAGGCCGGAAAGTATTATGCGATACAGATGAAAATTAGTCTTGATTATCAAGCTTGCGTTCTACTGCTTTGAGACGCTTGCTCATTTCATCAATATTCATCACCAGTGCGGCAGTTTTGCGCCATGCCTTATTAGGCTGGAGCGGAATACCCGACGAGTAAACGCCTGGTTCGGTAATAGGACGCATGACCATGCCCATACCGGTTACTGTCACTTTGTCGCAAATTTCCATATGACCGTTGATGACGCTGGCACCGCCAATCATGCAATAACGACCAATTTTCAGGCTACCGGCCATGATAACACCGCCTGCAACCGCGGTATTGTCGCCAATCACCACGTTGTGCGCAATCTGGCACTGGTTATCAATGATAACACCATTGCCGATCTGCGTGTCATCAAGCGCACCGCGGTCGATCGTCGTACAGGCGCCGATCTCTACGCGATCGCCAATAATGACGCGACCAAGCTGAGGGATCTTCACCCAGTTGCCACGATCGTTGGCATAGCCGAAACCATCCGCACCGATCACGGTGCTGGATTGGATAAGGCAATTCTCACCGATCTCGACTTCGTGGTAAATGGTGACGTTAGCCCACAGACGTGAACCCGCGCCAATTTTCGTTTTTTTACCAACGAAACACCCCGCCCCAATCACAACGTTATCGCCCAGCACAACGTCTGACTCAATCACCGCATTCGCGCCGATGGAGACGTTGTTACCGAGTACCGCAGACGGACTAATGACCGCGCTCGGGGCAATAGCTTGCGCCGGCTGTGGCGTGGTATCTAAAATTTGAGCCATGCGTGCGTAAGTCAGGTAGGGATTCTTCACTACCAGCGCAGCGCCTTTGGCAAAAGGCAGTAAATCTTGCGTCAGGACAATCGCCGACGCTTCGCACGCAGACAGGTGATCACGGTACTTAGGGTTAACCAGAAACGTGATTTGACCCGCTTTAGCGGATTGCATGGACGCGACAGCGGTGATGACGATATCGCCATCACCGTGTAATTCCGCATCCAACTGCTGAGCTAAGTCAGCCAGTCGAATTGAAGGCATTACTTATTTAACCTGTTTCAGTACATCAGCGGTGATGTCTTTCACATCGCTGCTGTTGAATGCAACGGCGTTAGCATCAACAACCAGGTCAATGCTCTGGCTGGCAGCAACGGATTTCACAGCAGTCTGGATACGAGTAACCAGTTTGCCACGTTCTTCGTTGGTGCGACGCTGACGGTCCTGTTCAAAGGACTGTGCTTTCTGGGAGAAAGTCTGACGCTGGGAAGTGATGTCTTTTTCCAGCTTGGTGCGATCGGCACCTGCTTTCATAGACTGCAGACGCTGCATTTTAGACTGCAGGTCACCTTCCATGCGCTGAAGTTCGCCAGCACGGCCTTTGAATTCGTTTTCCAGGGTACTGGAAACGCCAGTTTTCTGTGCAACTTGCTGGAACAGGCTACCCATATTAACAATTGCAATTTTGTCTGCTGCTTGAGCAGATGCAGCCATTGCTAAACCCAGACCTGCAGCGACTAACCACTTTTTCACAATAATACTCCTTACCATCCCATATGTACCCGAGGGTACTGTTCTTTTGGTGGCCGAAGCCACCTTGACGCTATCGCCTAATGCCAGCAAAACTACACTGAACTTGCATTCCTTTGCAAAGAGCAATTACCAGGTTTTACCAATGTTAAACTGGAACTGCTCGGATTTGTCTCCCTCGTATTTCTTATACGGCTGGGCGTAGGAGAAGACCAACGGCCCTAATGGGGACATCCATTGTAATGCGATACCCGCGGACATACGGATATTGCTCGGATCGCTGTAGTCTGGAACGCCCGCATTTTTCATAGCAGTCGTGTTCTGCCAGTTGGTGTCCCAAACGGTACCCGCATCCCAGAAGAATGAAGTACGCACCGAGTTCGCGTATTTATCGCTGATAAACGGCGTTGGGACGATCAGCTCAAGGCTGGCCACACCCATGGCGTTACCACCGACCGCATCGTCAGAGTTACAGTAAGTGCCGCTCTGCTGATCGCAGTTATCCAACCCTGGCCCACCGTTATAGACCGCTTTCGGACCAATGGTGTTGGACTGGAAGCCACGCACGGTACTGGAACCACCGGCATAGAAGTTCTCATAGAACGGCAGTTCTTTACCGCCTAAACCATCACCGTAGCCCCACTTGGTACGCCCCAGAACCACCCACTTGTGATCGTCATCCAGCGGGAAGTAGGATGCCGTATCCAGCGTAACTTTATAGAACTCGTTATCGGAGCCCGGGATAGTGACTTTACCGTTCAGGTTGACGCGCGAGCCGTCCGTCGGGAAATACCCGCGGTCGAGTCGGTTATAGGTCCAACCGTAGTTAAAGGTGAAGTCATCTGCCGTAAACCCGTTATTGTCGCTAGTCGTACCCGGGTTCTGACCGATTGAATTCAGATAACGCCACATCGCCACCTGCGGTTCCATATTGGACAGGTCGTTGTGGACGTAGCCCAGACCCGCACGCAGTGAGTTGTATTCGTTAATCGGGAAGCCCAGCGTACCGTCTACACCATAACTTTTGTTGGTATAGGACGACAGGTCAGCATCATCCGCTTTAAAGTCATTGTAGAAGAGACGGCCACCAAGGCTAACACCATCCACCGTAAAGTACGGGTTGGTCACAGAAAGTTCGGTATAGGTCTGGTAGTCGTTCTTGGTACCGTTGATACCGACAGAGTAACCGGTACCTAACCAGTTATCCTGCTGAACGCCTGCCTGGAAGCTCACGCCGCTTTCCGTACCGTAGCCCACACCGAAGTTGAAGCTACCGGTATTACGCTCTTTCACCTTGTAAACCACATCCACCTGATCCGGGCTGCCCGGCACGCGTTGGGTTTCGGTGTCGACGGTTTCAAAATAGCCCAGACGGTTCAGACGATCTTTACCCTGGTCGACTAAATCACCGCCCAGCCACGCCCCTTCCATCTGGCGCATTTCGCGACGCAGAACGGAATCTTTCGAGGTGTCGTTGCCTTCAAAGCGAATGTTACGCACGTAGAAACGGTTACCCGCATCAACGTTGATATGCAGCTTAACGGTTTTATCCGTGTCGTTGATTTCAGGCTGAGACTGTACGCGTGGATACGCGTAGCCGTAGCGACCAAGAAGTTTCTTAATGTTATCTTCCATTTTGGTCACTTTCGCGCCGTTATAGAGCTCACCTGGTTCAATCTTGGTCAGGCCTTCAATTTCAGCCGAATGCCCCGCCAGGTTACCCGTCACCTGCACGCCAGACAGTTTGTACTGGTCGCCTTCGGTGATGTTAACGGTGATGTAGATGCCTTTTTTGTCCGGCGTCAGGCTCACCTGCGTGGAATCGATGTTGAAACGGGCGTAACCGCGATCCAGGTAGTAGCTGCGCAGGGTTTCAAGGTCGCCCGCCAGCTTCTGTTTCTGGTATTTACGATCGCCGACCACGTTCCACCACGGCACTTCGTCGCGCAGCTGGAAGGTTGAGATCAGATCTTCGGTACTGAACGCATGGTTACCGACGATGTTGATCTGTTGAATCTGGGCGGAAACCCCTTCCTGGAAGACCAGCTTCAGGTCGACACGGTTACGCGGCAGTGGCGTAACAACCGCCTTCACGCTCGCGCTGTACTTACCGACGCTGTAGTAGAAATCTTCCAGTCCTTTTTCGATATCGGACAGGGTTGTACGGTCGAGAGATTCACCAACACGGACACCTGAAGCCTCAAGGTTCTGCTTCAGCATGTCATCTTTCACCGACTTGTTGCCGGAGAAGGTGATGCTGGCGATCGTTGGGCGTTCTTTGACCTGCACCAGTAACACATCGCCGTCTCTCAGAACGCGAACGTCCTCAAAGTTGCCCGTGGCAAACAGGGCGCGAATAGTGTTACTGATATCATCATCAGAGACGGTATCGCCAGGACGTACTGGCATACTGAGAAGGGCCGCACCAACAGCGACACGCTGCAAGCCTTCGAAATGAATGTCCTTCACTACGAACCCGTCAGCACCGTATACGGTTGCGCTGCTAAACAGCAGCGACGCTATAAGCAACTTTTTCATCGCCATCGTTATTATGCGTTCTTCCTAACTAACTCTCTTACAACCGAGAGAAATCATTGAAAAGTGCAAGCCCCATTAACATCATCAGCAGGATCGAGCCGATGCGGTAACTAAAGTCTTGAACTCGCTCGGATACCGGGCCGCCTTTCAGCTTCTCAATCGCTAAAAACAGCAAGTGTCCCCCATCTAATACAGGGAGCGGGAACAGGTTGATTATGCCTAAATTCACGCTGATGAGTGCAAGAAACATCAGGTAGTAAATCAGCCCATACTCCGCAGACATCCCAGCCCCCTGGGCGATCGAAATCGGCCCACTGAGGTTGTTCAGTTTGACGTCACCGGTGATCAATTTTCCCAGCATACTGACGGTCAGCTTCATCAACTGCCCGGTTTTTTCCGTGGCTTCGACGATAGCGCTGAACGGTCCATACTGGCGCACTGTTTTATATTCCTCAGGCAGCGGGATAACCTTTGGTACTACCCCTGCAAACCCTTCTGTTTTTCCGCTACCGTGTTTTGTATCCGGTATCAGAGTTAAAGACAAGAGACTCCCCTGCCTTTCGATCTCTAGCGGTAATGCCTTGCCTGGATTGTCACGCACCAGCGTGACAAACGTCATCCACTGCGTCAGCGGTTGACCGTTGACTGTAACGATCCGATCCCCTGCTTGTAAACCGGCTTTACGCGCCGCAGAGTCAGATTGCACTTCTGCCAGCACCGGTTCAATTTGCGCACCACGAGGATGAATACCGAGCGTCGTGACCGGGTCTTGCTTATCCGGCTCGAACGCCCAATGACGCAGATTAAGGATTTTATCCTGCCGCTGGTCGCTGCCGAAAGGGGCTACGGTGAGGGTGGTACTGTCATCACCAATTTTCGCCACTAACGCCATGCGCACAGCATCCCAGTCAGGCGTTTCGATACCGTCAACGGCTTTTAGTTCCGTGCCTGGTGCAATTTGTGCTTCTGCGGCGATGGAGTTGGCGGTTATTTCGCCAACTACCGGACGAACAGCCGGGACGCCGATGATAAACACCAGCCAATAGGCGAAGATAGCAAAGAGGAAGTTGGCGATAGGCCCGGCAGCAATAACGGCGGCACGCTGGCCGACCGTTTTGTGATTAAACGCCATATGGCGCATCTCGGGTGCCACCGCGTCAACGCGCTCATCAAGCATTTTGACGTAGCCGCCAAGCGGGATAAGGGCGATAACAAATTCGGTGCCGCGTTTGTCCACGCGGCGCCAGAGCGCTTTACCAAAGCCTATGGAAAAGCGCTCTACACGGATACCACAGCGCCGAGCGACCCAGAAATGACCAAATTCATGTACGGTGATCAATATCCCTAGCGCGATAATAAACGCGGCAAGGTTCCAGAGAATGCTCAGCATAAGTCCATCCGTTAAATCGTCCTGAAAACTAGCAGCAGCAAGCAGGCGAAGACCGGAACCGCCGCCGTCAGGCTGTCAATGCGATCAAGGATGCCACCGTGACCGGGGATCAGATGACCGCTATCTTTGATACCAGCTTCACGTTTGAACATGCTCTCAGTGAGATCGCCCAAAACGGAGGCCAGCGCTGCCACGATGGAACAGGTTAACAGTGTGGATGGGGCGACGTCCAGATTTGCCCACAGGCCATAGGCCCAGGAAATGATTGCCGCCGTGACCAGGCCGCCGAAGAATCCTTGCCAGGTTTTCCCCGGAGAAACTTTCGGTGCCAGCTTATGTTTGCCAAACAGCTTGCCAAACATATAGGCGCCAGAGTCCGCGCCCCAAACCAGAATCATGACGTAAAGCAGCCACAGTGCGCCGCTGTAGTGGTTTTCATCATAATGCCAGGAACGCAGTGCCAGCATGCCCCAGAAGAAAGGAACGATAGTGACGATGCCAAAAATCAGGCGCAGCGCTTTGGATTGGCGCCAGATAGCGGCGGAGCCAGGATAAGAAAGCACCAGCAGTAAGGCCACCACCCACCAAATTAGGGAGGCCCACAGCGAGGTTTCTACCACCGGCTGATGGATATTATGGTGATATTCCGGAATTAAGAAGAGCATCACCGCTAGCAACAGGCCACAGAGTACCGCCAGCCACACGCGTTGTGTCCGCGAGGTGAAACCGCTTAATTGCCCCCATTCCCATGCCGCCAGCATACACACCACCAGCGTGACAATAGCGAAGCCGCCGGGCGGCAGCAGAAATAGGGCTGCAATAACAACCGGTATTAAGATTAATGCAGAAATCAGGCGATACTTCAGCAAAAGCTACCCCCATCAGGCCTTGTCGCCACCAGGCTCGGTGCCACCGAAACGTCGTTCGCGATTGGCGAAAGCATGCAGCGCACCTTCAAAGTCTTGTTCATCGAAATCGGGCCAAAGAACATCAGTAAAGTAAAGTTCAGCATAGGCGATTTGCCAGATAAGAAAATTACTGATTCGATGCTCTCCCCCGGTCCTAATCACTAAATCAACGGGAGCCAGTTCATGCATGCAGATCTGCTGAGACAGCAGCTCTTCACTAATTTGATCGGGGCGGAGCTCCCCTTCCTGAACCTGTTCGGCTAAGCGCTGAACTCCCTGAACAATATCCCATCGGCCGCCATAGTTAGCCGCGATGTTCAATGTTAACCCCGTATTATTTTCCGTCAGCGCTTCGGCTTTGCGGATTCGCTCCTGCAGGCGCGAATTAAACCGACGGGTATCGCCAATGATCCGCAACCGAACGTTATGACGGTGCAGACTTTTCACTTCGCTGTCCAGCGCCCAGACGAACAGCTCCATCAACGCACTCACCTCTTGCTCAGGGCGATTCCAGTTTTCACTGCTGAATGCGTATAGCGTTAATGCTTCTATACCGTTGCTAGCCGCGTAGGATACGGCACGGCGCACGGATTTCGCCCCGGCTTTGTGGCCAAAGGCGCGAATCTTACCTTGCTTTTTCGCCCAGCGACCATTGCCATCCATAATGATCGCCACATGACGGCAACCGTGGGCTGGCTGATTCTCGCTGGTTGGTTGATTAGCAGACAACATAACGCGTTTTTAATCCATGAAAAGGGATGAGCGGTACCCCGGAATACAGCTATACACTTCATCCTCCAGGCAAACCCGGATGATTTTACGTATCTTTGTCTCGCAAAAAAGCCGTGCTAAATCACGGCTCTCCCAACCCCCCGGCGAAAACGCACGGCAATTGGGTGGCGCAGACTATATCACTGAAGCCAGATGCTAACAAATGCCGTGACGGGTTGTATGCTGATTCGGCTCTCATTACCTGACGAAAAGTTTCGTCTGGGTAGCCGCCTCTTCGCGTGCCCTGGCATCAATCGCCAGCACCTCTTCCACACTTTGCGGTTCCCGGTGGTTAAGATGATTGAGCACCGCCAGATTGACGTTGGCAATATCGGTAAAGCGGATTTGGCCGTCAAGGAACGCCGCTACTGAGACTTCGTTCGCCGCGTTCAGCGCCGTTGTTGCCGCCTGCCCCTGCTCGAAAGCCTCCATCGCCAGCTTCAGACAAGGGTAGCGAGCATAATCCGGTTCGGAGAAGCTTAATGCGCCCATCTTGCAGAAATCTAACGGCTTCGCGCCGGAAACGACGCGATGAGGCCACGCCATAGTATTGGCGATCGGCGTCCGCATATCAGGCTCACCCAGCTGCGCCAGTACGCTGCCGTCCTGGTACCGCACCATTGAGTGAATCACCGACTGAGGATGAATCAGTACTTCCATCTGCTTAGCTGAAGCATTAAACAGCCAGCGGGCTTCGATGTATTCCAGACCTTTATTCATCATAGTGGCCGAGTCGACGGAGATTTTACGTCCCATCGACCAGTTCGGATGACGGCAAGCCTGATCCGGCGTCATTGCGCCGAGATCGCTGATTGGCGTCTCACGGAACGGGCCACCTGACCCGGTAAGCAAAATGGATGACACCCCATGCTGCTCAAGGTCAGCGTACCCTAAGTCGGACTGAAAACTTTGCGGTAAACTCTGAAAGATGGCGTTATGCTCGCTATCAACCGGCAGGAGCTGCGCGCGATGCGCTTTTACCGCCTCCAGGAACAGACGTCCACAGGTCACCAGCGACTCTTTGTTCGCCAGCAGGATGGTTTTGCCTGCACGAATAGCCGAGAGCGTCGGCAGCAGCCCCGCAGCACCAACGATAGCCGCCATCACCTGATCGACCTCATCCAGAGCCGCAACATCACACGCCGCCTGCTGCCCGCAAAGCACTTCCGTACGGCTGCCGTGCTCACGCAGCGCCAGCTTCACCGCATCGGCGCTCTTCGCGTCATCCATTACCGCATAGCGAGGGGCAAACTCCAGGCACTGTTCAACCATCCGCTCGACGTTTTTACCTGCCACCAGCGCCGTTACCGCAAAACGTTCACGGTTGTGACGCACCACGTCCAGCGTGTTGCAACCAATAGAGCCCGTTGAGCCCAGGACAGTTAATTGCTTCATGAGATATTCCGGATAGATAGATTTACTCTATGGATTTCAAGCGGTAGGAAGGCAGCAAGTGAGCGCAGCCAACGCACCTGCGGCTTGAAAGACGACGAGTAAAAGCAAAACGCCGCCAGCAAAGCACTAATGCTTCCTGTACGGCGTTCATCGCACAACTTACACAGCTTAGAACTGCATCAGTTCCGCTTCTTTCTCAGCCAGCGCCGCTTCAATTTTCTTGATAGCAACGTCGGTCAGTTTTTGTACGTCTTCCTGAGAACGGCGATCGTCATCTTCGCTGATCTCTTTGTCTTTCAGCAGCGCCTTCACTTTATCGTTCGCATCACGACGAACGTTACGCACGGAAACGCGCGCCTGTTCAGCTTCGCCACGGACGATTTTAGTCAGGTCTTTACGACGCTCTTCGGTCAGCGGAGGCAGCGGAACGCGAATGTCGGTGCCCGCGGAGCTTGGGTTCAGACCGAGGTCAGACGCCATAATCGCTTTCTCAACAGCAGGACCCATAGAGCGGTCGAATACGTTGATTTTCAGGGTACGGGTATCTTCTACGGTGACGCTTGCCAGTTGACGCAGCGGCGTAGCGGTGCCGTAATACTCAACGACAATGCCGTCCAGCAGGCTAGGAGAAGCACGACCCGTGCGAATTTTGCTGATTTGGTTTTTGAATGCTTCTACACATTTGTCCATGCGTACTTCAGCATCTTTTCTGATATCGCTAATCACGTTACGAATCCTTGAAAACTAGTCTCAGTCGACCAGACAATGACACATTGCTATGAATGCGCTAAGTATAGTCTCGTTTAAATCATGCCACAGAATATACTCGTCGTCTTTCAAGCTGCGGGGGCGTTGGCTGCATTCGCTCACCCGAATCACTTACTAGAGTAAGCTCATCGGGATTCCCTCACTTGCCGCCTTCCCGCAGCTCGAAATCCATAGAGTATGAATCAATTCTGCCGGATAAACGCGAATCTTACCCGGAAATGGCCGCAACGGAAATTATTCCGTAATTAAAGTGCCTTCTTTTTCGCCCATCACCACACGACGCAGTGCACCTGGTTTATTCATGTTGAATACGCGAATTGGCAATTTGTGGTCACGAGCCAGCGTAAAGGCCGCCAGATCCATGACTTTCAGTTCTTTATCCAGCACTTCGGTGTAGGTCAGCTGCTCATACATGGTGGCAGACGGATCTTTTGCTGGGTCAGCGGTGAACACGCCGTCAACTTTGGTTGCTTTCAGTACCACGTCGGCTTCAATTTCGATGCCGCGCAGGCAGGCTGCAGAGTCCGTGGTAAAGAACGGGTTGCCGGTACCGGCGGACAGAATCACGACGCGGTTGTTACGCAGCAGGCTGATAGCCTCTGCCCAGCTGTAGTTGTCGCAAACGCCATTCAGCGGAATTGCTGACATCAGGCGGGCGTTCACATAGGCGCGATGCAGTGCGTCACGCATTGCCAGGCCGTTCATTACCGTTGCCAGCATGCCCATGTGGTCGCCCACAACGCGGTTCATACCCGCTTTCGCCAGACCCGCACCGCGGAACAGGTTGCCACCACCAATGACGACACCCACCTGGATGCCCAGCTCAACAAGTTCTTTAATCTCTTGCGCCATGCGGTCAAGAATACTTGCGTCAATACCGAAGCCTTCAGTCCCCTGCAATGCTTCACCGCTAAGCTTGAGCAGAATACGTTTGTAGACAGGTTTTGCGTTGGTAGCCATTTTCTTTCCTGGAGTGTCACGATTGGGATGGTAAAAATTCTGGTGACATCATGCGTTCCTTGCCAGAGCGTCCCTATAGGAGCTGGCTGATTCTCACATGACGATTTTGTGCGTTAACCTTTAGCGCACAAAAGAGAGCCGCCCTCAGGCGGCTCCTTTACAGCAATTAAGACTGCTTGGACATTGCAGCAACTTCTGCTGCGAAGTCAGTCTCAACTTTCTCGATGCCTTCGCCCACTTCGAAGCGGATGAAGCCAGTTACGTCAGCGTTGTGCTCTTTCAGCAGCTGACCAACAGACTTGCTTGGATCCATAACGAATGGCTGGCCAGTCAGAGAAACTTCGCCGGTGAATTTCTTCATGCGGCCTTCAACCATTTTCTCTGCGATTTCTTTTGGCTTACCAGACTGCATCGCGATGTCCAGCTGTACCTGGTATTCTTTCTCTACCACTTCAGCGGATACGTCTTCTGGTTTAACGAATTCTGGCTTGCTTGCAGCAACGTGCATTGCCAGCTGTTTAACCAGCTCTTCGTCAGCGCCTTTAGCAGCAACCAGAACACCGATACGTGCGCCGTGCTGGTAGTTGCCCAGAACTTCGCCTTCCAGGGAAGCAACGCGACGGATGTTGATGTTCTCACCGATTTTAGCAACCAGCGCAACGCGTTCTTCTTCGAACTGTGCTTTCAGAACGTCAACGTCGGTGATGTTACCAGCAACAGCTGCGTCCAGAACTTTGTCAGCAAATGCCTGGAAACCGGAGTCTTTAGCAACGAAGTCAGTCTGGCAGTTAACTTCCAGAATGAAGGCGATGTTGCCATTGATTTTGGTTTTGATCACGCCGTCAGCAGCAACGTTGCCTGCTTTTTTCGCTGCTTTGATAGCACCGGATTTACGCATGTTTTCGATTGCCAGCTCGATGTCGCCATTAGCTTCAGTCAGGGCTTTTTTGCAATCCATCATGCCTGCGCCAGTACGCTCACGCAGCTCTTTTACCAGGGAAGCGGTAATTTCAGCCATTCTAAAATCCTCGGAAGATTTGATCTGCCCGGCGATAAACCGCACAGATTTAAAAGTGAAAAAGGGGGCCATAAACAGGCCCCCTAACCAAACGTGTTACTACCTGGTTTATAAGGGCTCTTTCGAGCGTGCCTTATTACTCAGCTTCTACGAAGCTTTCTTCCGCCTGGGAAGCCAGATCAGAAGAACGGCCTTCACGAACGGTAGCAGCAACTGCGCTCAGGTACAGGGTCACAGCACGGATTGCATCGTCGTTACCAGGGATAACGAAGTCAACGCCATCTGGATCAGAGTTGGTATCAACGATAGAGAATACTGGGATACCCAGGTTGTTCGCTTCTTTGATAGCAATGTGTTCATGGTCAGCATCGATAACGAACAGTGCGTCCGGCAGGCCGCCCATGTCTTTAATACCGCCCAGGCTGTTTTCCAGTTTCGCCAGCTCACGAGTACGCATCAGCGCTTCTTTCTTGGTCAGCTTGTCGAAAGTACCGTCCTGAGACTGAGTTTCCAGATCTTTCAGACGTTTGATGGACTGACGAACGGTTTTCCAGTTAGTCAGCATACCGCCCAGCCAGCGATGGTTCACGAAGAACTGGTCGCAGCTGTTAGCAGCTTCTTTCACAGCTTCGCTTGCAGCGCGCTTAGTACCAACGAAAAGGATTTTACCTTTACGAGCGGAGATCTTGTTCAGTTCAGCCAGAGCTTCGTTGAACATTGGTACAGTTTTCTCAAGGTTGATGATGTGAACTTTGTTACGAGCGCCGAAGATGAAAGGCTTCATTTTCGGGTTCCAGTAACGGGTCTGGTGACCGAAGTGAACACCAGCCTTGAGCATGTCGCGCATGGAAACAGTTGCCATGGTTAAAACCTCTATAGATTAAGTTGGGGTTATGCCTCCACGTATCCCATATTACCGACCCCGAAGGGCACCCCGGAATATGTGCCGATACGTGTGTGTTATTTACACAAAGTGAGATTTGTCGCTTCCGGACAAAACAATGAACGGAAGTTCGGCGCGCTTTATACCATAAAAACGATGCCGACACCAACAGTTGTTATCATTGCGCAGGGCACGAAAGGCGAAGTTCAGAATGATTCTCAATTTGGCACAGGGCACTTCTGGCTGTTAACATTGACATTACTAACACTCAATTATTGTCGAAAAAATCGACACTGATGGACATATTCCATGGCGATTTCTATTAAGACCCCTGAAGATATTGAAAAAATGCGCGTTGCCGGCCGTCTGGCCGCCGAAGTGCTGGAAATGATCGAACCGTACGTGAAGCCTGGCGTGACTACCGGCGAACTGGACCGCATCTGCAATGACTATATCGTCAACGAGCAGAAAGCGGTCTCCGCCTGCCTGAACTACCACGGTTTCCCGAAATCCGTCTGCATCTCCATTAATGAAGTGGTATGTCACGGTATCCCGGATGACGAAAAACACCTGAAAGACGGCGATATCGTCAACATCGACGTCACGGTCATCAAAGACGAATTCCACGGTGACACCTCAAAAATGTTTATCGTCGGTAAACCCACCATTCTGGGCGAGCGTCTGTGCCGCGTGACTCAGGAAAGCCTCTACGTCGCGCTGAAAATGGTGAAACCGGGCGTGAACCTGCGCGAAATCGGCGCCGCTATCCAGAAGTTTGTGGAAGCGGAAGGTTTCTCCGTCGTGCGCGAATACTGCGGTCACGGCATTGGCCGCGGCTTCCATGAAGAGCCGCAGGTACTGCACTATGATTCTCGCGAAACCGACGTGGTGCTGAAGCAGGGCATGACCTTCACCATCGAACCGATGGTGAACGCGGGTAAGAAAGAGATCCGCACCATGAAAGACGGCTGGACGGTAAAAACCAAAGACCGAAGCTTGTCTGCGCAGTACGAGCATACTATTGTGGTGACAGACAACGGCTGCGAAATACTGACGTTACGCAAGGATGACACCATCCCGGCGATAATCTCGCACAACGAATAACGAAGAGCCGGCGAATGCCGGCTTTTTTAATGGGTGATAGTTTTTTCTTATGGGCGGCGCGCGATGAGTAACTCCATACCAGAACTGGCTTGTACAATCCTCCCTGCTCTGCCCGGTCAGCCGGAGAACCCCGTCAGTTGGCCCGAAAGCAGCCTGAACTGCGCCGATATCAAAATGCATCTCGATGAATTCCAGCGCTGGCTGGGGGTCGCTTTTGATGAAGGCATCTCTGCCGAGGTGTTGATTGAAGCGCGTACCGAGTTTATCGACCAACTGCTGCAGCGGCTGTGGCTGCTGTACGGCTTTGGCGAAGTGGATGACGCTGCGCTGGTTGCCGTTGGCGGCTACGGTCGCGGCGAGCTGCACCCGCTTTCCGACGTTGACCTGCTGATTCTGAGCCGTAAAAAGCTGCCCGATGAGCAGGCGCAAAAAATTGGCGAACTGCTGACGCTGCTGTGGGACATCAAGCTGGAAGTGGGCCACAGCGTACGTACGCTGGAAGAGTGCCTGTTGGAAGGCTTATCAGACTTGACTGTCGCCACCAACCTGATTGAATCACGCCTGCTGATTGGCGACGTGGCGCTGTTCCTTGAGCTGCAGAAACATATCTTCAGCGAGGGCTTCTGGCCGTCAGAGAACTTCTTCCCGGCCAAAGTCGCCGAGCAGGAAACGCGCCACCAGCGCTATCACGGCACCAGTTACAACCTCGAACCGGACATTAAAAGCAGCCCCGGCGGCCTACGCGACATCCACACCATTCAGTGGGTCGCCCGCCGTCACTTTGGCGCCACCTCGCTCGACGAAATGGTGAGCTTTGGCTTCCTGACCGAAGCGGAGCGTAATGAGCTGAACGAGTGCTTGCACCTGCTATGGCGCATCCGTTTCGCCCTGCATCTTGAACTCAACCGCTATGATAACCGTCTGCTGTTCGACCGCCAGCTTAGCGTGGCCCATCGTCTGAAGTACGAAGGCGAAGGCAACCAGCCAATCGAACACATGATGAAGGACTTCTATCGCGTCACTCGCCGCGTCGGCGAGCTGAATCACATGCTGCTACAGCTGTTCGATGAGGCGATCCTCGCGCTCACCGAAGATGAAAAGCCGCGGGCGATTGACGATGACTTCCAGCTGCGCGGCACGCTTATCGATCTGCGCGACGATACCCTGTTCATCCGCGAGCCGCAGGCCATTCTGCGCATGTTCCACATCATGGTGCGTAACAGCAGCATTACCGGTATTTACTCGACCACGCTACGTCATCTACGTCATGCGCGTCGCCACCTCAGCCAGCCACTGTGCTATATCCCGGAAGCGCGTGAGCTGTTCCTGAGCATGCTTCGCCACCAGGGCGCCGTCAGCCGTGGCCTGCTGCCGATGCACCGTCACAGCGTGCTGTGGGCCTATATGCCACAGTGGTCCTATATCGTCGGTCAGATGCAGTTTGACCTGTTCCATGCCTACACCGTGGATGAACATACGATTCGCGTGATGCTGAAGCTTGAGAGCTTTGCCCACGAAGAGACGCGCCCGCGCCATCCGCTGTGCGTCGACCTCTGGCCGCGGCTAAATCATCCGGAACTTATCCTGATTGCCGCCCTGTTCCACGATATCGCCAAAGGGCGCGGCGGCGACCACTCCATTCTCGGCGCACAGGATGTCCTGAAGTTCGCCGAGCTGCACGGCCTGAACTCGCGGGAAACCCAACTGGTCGCCTGGCTGGTACGTCAGCATCTGTTGATGTCGGTCACCGCACAGCGCCGCGATATTCAGGACCCAGAAGTCATTAAACAGTTTGCCGAAGAGGTGCAGACCGAGCATCGCCTGCGCTTCCTGGTGTGCCTGACGGTTGCCGATATCTGCGCCACCAACGAAACCCTGTGGAATAGTTGGAAGCAGAGCCTGCTGCGCGAACTCTACTTCGCCACCGAGAAACAGTTGCGTCGTGGGATGCAGAACACGCCGGATATGCGCGAGCGTGTTCGTCACCATCAGATGCAGGCGCTGGCGTTGCTGCGTATGGACAACATCAACGAAGAAGCGCTGCACCAAATCTGGAACCGCTGCCGCGCCAACTACTTTGTGCGCCATACGCCGAACCAGCTTGCGTGGCATGCCCGCCATTTGCTGAAACACGATCTGACGCAACCGATGATCCTGCTTAGCCCGCAGGCCACCCGCGGCGGTACGGAGATCTTTATCTGGAGCCCGGACCGCCCCTATCTGTTTGCCGCCGTGTGCGCCGAGCTTGACCGCCGTAACCTCAGCGTCCATGACGCACAGATTTTCACCACCCGCGACGGCATGGCGATGGACTCGTTTATCGTCCTTGAGCCAGACGGCAGCCCGCTCTCCGGCGACCGCCACGAAGCCATCCGCTTTGGGCTGGAGCAGGCGATCACCCAGCGCAGCTGGCAGCCACCGCAGCCACGTCGTCAGGCAGCAAAACTGCGCCACTTCTCGGTCGATACCGAGGTCAATTTCCTGCCGACCCACACCGACCGGAAATCGTTCCTCGAGCTTATCGCGCTCGACCAACCCGGCCTGCTTGCTCGCGTCGGCCAGGTGTTTGCCGACCTCGGGATCTCGCTCCACGGGGCGAGAATTACGACAATTGGTGAACGAGTAGAAGATTTATTTATAATCGCCACCGCCGACCGGCGTGCACTTAATAATGTGCTCCAGCAAGAAGTGCAACAACGGTTGACAGCAGCCCTCAATCCAAACGATAAAGGGTGACGTATTTTTTTTAAGTAAATGGAAAGAGTAAACAATGCAGCAATTACAGAACGTTATTGAGTCCGCTTTTGAGCGTCGCGCCGACATCACGCCGGCAAATGTGGATACCGTAACCCGCG
Organism: Kluyvera sp. EC_51; assembly: GCF_019584505.1. Taxonomy (NCBI): domain Bacteria; kingdom Pseudomonadati; phylum Pseudomonadota; class Gammaproteobacteria; order Enterobacterales; family Enterobacteriaceae; genus Kluyvera; species Kluyvera sp. EC_51. The sequence goes on from NZ_VDAG01000111.1 coordinate 36,790, forward strand.
AAGCGGTTAACCAGGTGATTTCCCTGCTGGATTCCGGCGCGCTGCGTGTCGCTGAAAAGATTGACGGTCAGTGGGTGACTCACCAATGGCTGAAGAAAGCGGTTCTGCTCTCTTTCCGTATTAACGATAACCAGGTTATCGACGGTGCGGAAAGCCGCTACTTCGATAAAGTACCAATGAAATTCGCTGACTACGACGAAGCGCGTTTCCAGAAAGAAGGTTTCCGCGTGGTGCCCCCGGCAGCCGTTCGTCAGGGCGCATTCATCGCTCGCAACACCGTGCTGATGCCATCCTACGTGAACATCGGTGCTTACGTTGACGAAGGCTCCATGGTAGATACCTGGGCGACCGTGGGTTCTTGCGCGCAGATCGGTAAAAACGTTCACCTGTCCGGCGGCGTCGGCATCGGTGGCGTACTGGAGCCGCTGCAGGCGAACCCAACCATCATCGAAGACAACTGCTTCATCGGCGCACGTTCCGAAGTGGTTGAAGGCGTTATCGTGGAAGAAGGCTCTGTTATCTCCATGGGCGTATACCTGGGCCAGAGCACCAAAATCTACGACCGCGAAACCGGTGAAGTATTCTATGGCCGCGTACCGGCAGGCTCCGTTGTCGTTTCCGGCAACTTGCCATCCAAAGATGGCAAGTACAGCCTGTACTGTGCGGTGATTGTGAAAAAAGTAGACGCCAAAACCCGTGGTAAAGTGGGCATCAACGAGCTATTGCGTACTATCGATTAATAAGATGCGAAAAAGCGGGGGCAACCCCGCTTTTTTTTATTCGTAAGCTGGCGGAAATAGATTTTTTCGTTAATTATTCAATAGTTAATTTAGATCAGGGGTACCGCTATGTACGATAATTTGAAAAGCCTGGGGATTACCAATCCCGATGAAATCGATCGTTACAGCCTCCGGCAGGAAGCCAACAACGATATCCTGAAAATCTATTTCCAGAAGGATAAGGGTGAGTTTTTCGCCAAGAGCGTGAAGTTCAAATACCCACGCCAGCGTAAAACGATTGCCGGCGATGGTCAGGGCTTCAAAGAAGTGCAGGAGATCAGCCCAAACCTGCGCTACGTGATTGATGAGCTGGACCAGATTTGCCAGCGCGATCGCACCGAAGTCGATCTTAAGCGTAAGATCCTCGACGATCTGCGCCATCTCGAAAGCGTCGTGACCAACAAGATCAGCGAGATTGAAGCCGATCTGGAGAAGTTAACGCGCAATAAGTAAATTTTTGCGGGTTGTCTTCCCGGGGTCGCTTGCGCTCGCCCGGGCTACAAGCCAAATGTAGCCCGGCCAAGCGCAGCGCCGCCGGGTTCTACTACCGTTGTTCATCCAGCTGCAACGCAATATACAGCAGTAAGCGATCATCGAAATTCCCCAAATCCAGCCCGGTGAGCTCCGAAATTCGGTTCAATCGATACTCCAGCGTATTGCGGTGAATAAACAGCGCCTTTGAGGTTGCCAGTGGCTGCACGTTATGGCGAAACCAGGCCGTCAACGTACGACGCAGCAGGCCGTTGTTATCCATCGCCTTCAGACGCATCAGCGGACGCGACAGCTCATTGGCCTGCCAGCCACCGCGCAGGCTGTCGAGCAGCACCGGCAGCATCAAATCCTGGTAAAAATAGCTGCGGCTCTCCGGCATACGCTGCTTACCCACCATCATGGTGGTGCGCGCCGTACGGTAGGAACGGGCGATGCTGCCCGGCCCGGTAAAATAGTTGCCCAGCGCCACGCGAAAACGCAGATGCCCGTTCTCTTTCATGCGGGAGATCAGCTGTTCCACGCGCTTCTGGTGATCTTCCGCGTCCCAACGGCCAAACTGATTAAGCGCCGGTTTCAGCACTACCATCTCGGTCAGCGAGACTATCGCAATCAGGTTGTTACGCTCCGGCGTCGTCAGCGCATTTTGCAGCTGCTGAAGCTCCGCCATCGCACTATCAACGCCCAGTTGTCCGCTGTCGACCTCCACCACCGCCGCGACGCGTGGCTGATTAAGGTCAATGCCCAGTCGCTGCGCCCATTCAGTCAGCGCCGGCGTGTTCTCCTCGGCCTGAATCAGGTTCATCACCAGCTCTTCACGCAGTCGGCTATCCTGCGCCAACAGATGCATCAGGCGCGATTGCTCAAGCATCATCTCTGCGGTCATGCACACCAGTTCGCCATATTTGCGCAGCGTTTCCGGCTCACCGGTCAGGCCGATAACACCAACGATCTCACCTTCCAGGCGCAATGGCAGGTTGATCCCCTGACGCACCCCGTGCAGATGGCGGGCTACGGCATCGTCGATATCCACCACGCGCCCTTGTGAGAGTACCAGCAGCGCGCCTTCGTGCAATTCCCCAATACGTTCACGATCGCCGCTGCCGATAATGCGCCCGCGGGCATCCATTACGTTGATATTGGTATCGATAATGCGCATCGTGCGCGCCACGATATCCTGCGCCATTTTAGTATCAAGATGCCAGCTAGCCATGAACCCCTCCTGTGAGCAGGTTACATGATAGGAAAGATGCAAAAGCGCCGCACTGTGCAAATGCACAAAGCACGGTTGAGATCTATGGAGTTGTGGGGTGCTTCACATTACGAAGGGAAAAACCCTTTCCCCGGGCGGGGAAAGGGTTGAGGTCTCGATTACTGCATCAGCAGATAGATGGAGCTATCGCCACGCTGGATATTCAGCGCCAGTACCGAAGGTTTGCTATCGAGGATTTTACGCAGCTCAGCGATGTTTTTAACCGCCTGCTGGTTGGCGCCGACGATAATATCCCCTTTCTTCAGACCAATCTGCGCCGCCGGAGAACCCGCTTTTACGGTATTCACCACGACACCTTTGTCCTGACCTTTGTTGCTCATTTCAGCCCCTTCAATACCGCTGAAGATTGAGCTGGAGTCAACCTGAGTCTGGCTGCTCTGCTGCAGTTCCAGATCCACCGTTACCGGCTTACCGTCACGCAGCAGGCCGAGGCTGATTTTGCTGCCTACCGGCATGGTGCCAACCTGCGCACGCAGTGCAGCGAAGCTGCTGATCGCCTTGCCGTTCAGTGAGGTGATCACGTCACCGGCTTTGATCCCGGCTTTCGCCGCCGAAGAGTTCGGCATCACCTGGCTTACGAAGGCACCGCGCTGGGCGTCGACTTTCATCGCTTTCGCCAGTTCGGAGTTCAGCTCGGTACCCATGATACCCAGCTCACCGCGTTTCACCTGGCCGAATTTCACCATCTGGTCGGTCAGGTTTTTCACCATGTTGCTCGGGATGGCGAAACCGATACCGATGTTACCGCCGTCCGGTGCGAGGATCGCGGTATTAATACCGATAAGCTCACCGTTCAGGTTCACCAGCGCGCCGCCGGAGTTACCGCGGTTAATTGCCGCATCGGTCTGGATAAAGTTTTCGTAGTTTTCAACGTTCAGGCCGCTACGACCCAGCGCGGAGACGATACCGGAGGTCACGGTTTCACCCAGGCCGAACGGGTTACCGATAGCCACGGTGTAATCGCCGACGCGCAGGGCGTCAGAGTCCGCCAGCTTAATCGCCGTCAGGTTTTTCGGATCCTGAATCTGAATCAGCGCAATATCAGAACGCGGGTCTTTACCAACCACTTTCGCGTCAAACTTACGGCCGTCGCTCAGCTGAACCTTAATGGTATTGGCATTATCCACCACGTGGTTGTTGGTCACGACGTAACCTTTCGCCGCGTCAATCACCACCCCGGAGCCGAGGGCCATAAATTTCTGCTGCTGCTGTGGCTGATTGCCACCGTTACCGCCATCCGGGCCTGCACCGCCCTGGCAGAACGGAGAGCTCTGGAACGGAGAACCGTCCTGGCAGAACGGCGAGTTGTCGCCAAAGAACTGCTGGAAGTTACGTCCCATACGCGGCGTGTTTACCGTTGTGCTGCCCTCAACATTTATGCTGACGACAGACGGCATAACCTTTTCCAGCATCGGTGCCAGACTTGGCATTGGCTGTGCGGCGGATGCGGAAGAAGATGCCGTCTCGGCCGCGCTAGCGGACAACGGAGACAGAGCCAGACTTAAACTAAGAGCCAGTGCACTCATTGCTAACGTGGTTTTTTTCATGTGTTTCAATCTCAATATCAGATTACGCAAAATTGCTGTGTTCGTGACTATCAGATTCACTTTATGGCACTAAGTTCCGTACAACTGCATCTGCTAAAAGTAAAAATTTATTGAGCGTCTTTACAAAACTTCTGATTATTCTACCGCCATCAACCGCCGATATTCATCCCAGGCGTAGAGATCGGTCATCCCGCTGATATAATCCTGCAGCAGGCGGCAACGATAATAATATTCCATCACCGGAAACTCAACGGAATCACGGGAGAGTTTATTTACTGCCTCAACGTAAGCTAAACGATGACGCGTTGAGAGTTTACAAAACAACCGTGATTCGATAGGCAAGTGACGCACGCGTTCTTGCTCAACCAATTCGCTGAAGTCGCTTAAGGATAATTTAAGCAAAGGCGCGTAAATATCTAATAACCCGCCAATCACCCGATAGCCTTGTAATTCTAACTGTTCGACTTCAGGATGACTAAAGACATGTTTTCTAGCCACATTTTTATATAGCTTCAACAACTGGCTATAGCTACTGTCATCTTCCAGTAGTGCATGATTAAAATCACCCTGGTAGATCTGTGGCAGATTTTCAATAAATCGCTGCGCCGCGTAGGGCACCAGCTTATTTAAAGTATTCACCCGCAAATACATAAAGAACTGATCTTCCGTACTGCGGCTTAATGAATTCGCCCGGGATTTATCCCAGGCATTTTCCACCACCTGAGCAAACAACGAGCCTTTGGTGTGTTCAGGCCAGGCATCATATAAATGCTGGTACAGCTGCTCAACGCTGAAGATCCTTTTTTCTACCGCATCTTCGAGGTCAGCCACGCAATAAGAGATATCATCAGCGGCTTCCATAATCCACGTTAATGGGAATCGATTGTAAGGCGCTAAATCCAGTTCTTTACGTAAGCGTTCAATATAGTGCTCTTCCGCCAGGTAGTAGCCCGGTTTTTTCATTAAATAGCTGTGCGTCGCCGGGGTCTCCGTCGACCACCACGCCGGGCGTGTATATTTTAAAATACAGCCAACCTGCGCCCAGGTCAGGTTCATACGCATCAGGGTATGCACCAGGCGAATCCCCTGCGCATTGCCTTCAAAATGACAAAGATCCTGACGCACTTTGCTGCGCAGCGTATTGAGCGTCTCTTCGCCTTCACGGAGTCGAAGGTCGATAACCTCGCAGCGGTCGTGGCTCAGCGGTTGACGAAGCGCGTCTTTTGGCGCCAGCCGCTGGCTGAACCAGTCGTTGATTGCCGCTTCACCAAAATGACCAAACGGCGGGTTGCCGATATCGTGCATCAGGCAGGCCATCTCAACGATGCTTTCAAACGGCCCGGTCAGTTCGTCCAGGCCATAGGCCACCAGCAGATGTTTTTCCTTTAAGCGGCTTAACACCTCTTTGGCGATATAGCGCCCCACCTGCTGTACTTCCATCGAGTGCGTCAGGCGGGTTCGCACCGCGGCGTTGCGCTCTAGCGGGAATACCTGCGTTTTTTGCTGCAGGCGGCGGATGGCCGGTGAGTTGATAATGCGCCCGCGATCGCTTTCAAAAATACGCAGAATCTCATGCTCGGAGCTGACACCCTGCGGCGAGCGATAGCGCCGACGCCAGTTAATTTTGTTGCGAAAATCAATCTTAGCCATAGCCTCTCCGTCGCGAGCTTCCTATTACAAGAAATGCGCTTCCCCTGAACCACATGATAAACTATGCCTTTAAACCTGGCACATCGCGAGTAAATCTATGAAAATCGGCATTATTGGCGCAATGGAAGAAGAAGTTACGCTGCTGCGTGACAAAATCGAAAATCGTCAGACTATCACCATCGGCGGTAGCGAAATCTACACCGGCCAGCTGAACGGCGTGGATGTGGCGTTACTGAAATCCGGGATTGGCAAAGTGGCCGCCGCAATGGGCGCCACGCTGCTGCTGGAGCGCTGCCAGCCGGACGTGATTATCAACACCGGTTCCGCGGGTGGCCTGGCGCCAACGCTGAAAGTGGGCGATATCGTGGTTTCTGACGAAGCGCGCTACCACGATGCCGACGTCACCGCTTTTGGCTATGAAATTGGCCAGATGGCAGGTTGCCCGGCGGCGTTCAAAGCCGACGACAAACTGGTTGCCGCCGCTGAAGCGTGCATCAAATCCCTCGACCTGAATGCCGTACGCGGCCTGATTGTCAGCGGCGATGCCTTTATTAACGGTTCCGAAGCGCTGGCAAAAATCCGCACCAACTTCCCGCAGGCGATTGCGGTAGAGATGGAAGCGACAGCGATTGCCCACGTTTGCCACAGCTTTGCCGTGCCGTTCGTGGTCGTCCGCGCGATTTCCGACGTGGCCGACCAGCAGTCTCACCTGAGCTTCGAAGAGTTCCTGGCCGTTGCTGCGAAGCAGTCGACCCTGATGGTCGAAACGCTGGTGCAGAAACTGGCACGTGACTAAGCGACTCCTGACAGGGCTGCTCGCCCTGCTGCTTAGCGCCCCGGCGTGGCTTGTCGCCGCGCCGCGGGTCATCACCCTCTCCCCCGCCAATACCGAACTGGCTTTTGCCGCCGGCATCACCCCCGTTGGCGTCAGCGCATGGTCTGATTATCCCGCTGCGGCAAAAGAGATCGAACAGGTTGCCTCCTGGCAGGGCATTAACCTCGAGCGTATTGTCGCCCTGCACCCGGACGTCGTGCTGGCGTGGAAAGAAGGTAACGCCGAGCGTCAGGTGAACCAGCTGCGTTCACTGGGCATTACCGTGCTGTGGGTCGATTCGCACAGCATTGAAGAGATCGCCGCAACGCTTCGCCAGTTGGCGAAATGGAGCCCGCAGCCCGAAAAAGCCGAACAGGCCGCTGCCACACTGCTGCATGACTATGCGCAGCTAAAGGAGCAGTATGCAAAAGCACCGAAAAAAAGGGTGTTTATGCAGTTCGGCTTTAACCCCATTTTCACCAGCAACAAAAGCGCCATCCAGAACCAGATACTGGAAGTGTGCGGTGGCCAAAATATCTTTGCCGACAGCCGCGTGGCCTGGCCTCAGGTCAGCCGTGAACAGGTGCTGATGCGCCAGCCGCAGGTGATTGTTGCCGCGGGCGATGCGGGTCAGATTCCGAAAATTCAGCACTACTGGGCTAGTCAGCTCACAATCCCCATTATTCCCCTTAATAGTGACTGGTTTGAACGCGCAAGCCCACGTATTATCCTCGCCGCAAAACAACTCTGTACTGCACTATCGCAGGTTAATTAATCAGGTAATAGGTCATGCTTGTCTACTGGCTGGATATTGTTGGCACCATCGTCTTCGCTGTCTCCGGCGTCTTGCTGGCGGGGAAACTGCGTATGGACCCCTTTGGCGTTCTGGTTCTTGGCGTGGTGACCGCCGTGGGCGGCGGAACCATTCGTGATATGGCGCTCGCCAACGGCCCGGTCTTCTGGGTGAAAGACCCCACGGATCTGGTGGTGGCGATGGTCACCTCAATGCTGACTATCGTGCTGGTTCGTCAACCGCGTCGCCTGCCCAAATGGGTGCTACCGGTGTTGGATGCCGTGGGGCTGGCGGTGTTCGTGGGGATTGGCGTGAACAAGGCGTTTATCGCCCACTCCGGGCCGCTGGTTGCCGTCTGTATGGGTGTCGTTACCGGCGTCGGCGGCGGGATAATTCGCGACGTACTGGCGCGCGAAGTGCCGATGATCCTGCGAACCGAAATCTACGCCACGGCCTGTATTATCGGCGGGATTGTGCACGCGACGGCCTATTACACCTTCCAGATACCACTGGAGAACGCCAGTATGATGGGGATGGTGGTGACGCTAGCTATTCGCCTGGCGGCGATTCGCTGGCATCTGAAGCTGCCGACTTTTGCGCTGGATGATAACGGTCGTTAAACCTGCGTAGCCCGGCCAAGCGCAGCGCCGCCGGGGATGCCCCGGAGTCGGCGCTAGCGCACCTCGTCCGGGCTACAAAAGATGCACACAAAAAAACCACCTTTCGGTGGTTTTTTTATCTATCTGGTCAGCAAGCTTAGATGCTGAAGGAAGAACCGCAGCCGCAGGTGCTGGTTGCGTTCGGGTTGGTCACGATAAAGCGCGAACCTTCCAGACCTTCGGTATAGTCCACCGAACCGCCGACCAGATACTGCAGGCTCATCGGATCAACCACCAGGCCTACGCCCTGTTTTTCGATGGTCATGTCGCCTTCGTTGATCTGGTCATCAAAGGTAAAGCCATACTGGAAGCCGCTGCAGCCGCCGCCGGTGATATACACGCGCAGCTTCAGGTTTGGATTCTCTTCATCCGCAATCAGGACTTTTACTTTTTTGGCTGCGGCGTCGGTAAACTCCAGCGGCAGCGCTACGTCATCACTCATTTTTTGCTCCCATTAATACAGCGGGTCTGGGCAAATAATAACCCGACTCTTTTGGTCATTATCTAATACCCTGGTAAATCGTTCAAGTATTCTCCGGGGCCGACTGCCTGGCCTTAGCCTCTTGCTCGGCCTCCTGTTTCGCCAGGGTTCGCGCCAGAATCGTGGCGTAGAGCGGCTGCCCGCCGAGGAACTGCGCCAATAGCGTGGCACCGAGACCGGTAATAATCATTGGCAAAATGAGCTGATAATTGTCGGTCATCTCCAGCACCAGCACAATGCCGGTGAGCGGTGCGCGGACGGAGGCCGCCAGCAGCGCGCCCATTCCGGCAATCGCGAAGGTCCCCGCCTCCAGATTGTAGGCCGGGAACAGATGCATCGCCGCCATACCGAAGGCCGTTCCCAGCAGCGTGCCCAGCGCCAGCATTGGCGCAAAAATCCCGCCAGGTGCGCCGGAGGAGAAGCACAGCAGCGTGGTGATAACGCGGGCAACAAACAGGAACAGCAGCGAACCGACGGTAAAATTCCCCGCCGCCGCAATCGGGATCAGGTTAAACCCGCCGCCCGCCGCTGCCGATTGAAACAGCCCCAGCACGCCGCAGCCGCCGCCAATCAGGCCGCCAATCAGCACCCATTTTGTCGTGTTACCGCCGTGGATACGGAAAAACATATCCTGGGTTTTCAGCACCAGAGTATTAAACAGCGGACCAACACAGCCGAAAATCACACCCAGCACCAGATACAGCCACAGCGTGTTGACCGGCGCGTTGGTCAGCTTACCCACTTCAATCACCGGCGTTTCGCCGTTGAAGATGCGGAACATGATGCTCGACATGATAACGCCGGTGAATACCGCTTTAATCGAAATCAGGCTGTAGCGGAACTGCGGACGCATCTCTTCGATGATAAACAGGATGCCCGCCAGCGGCGCATTAAACGCCGCCGACAGACCCGCCGCCGCGCCGGTTGCCAGCAGCGTGTGCCGCGACTCTTCGTCACGCTGGCGGAAAATATCGCCGACCATACGGCCGATATTGCCGCCGATTTGCACCGTCGGCCCTTCACGACCAAGCACCATGCCCGAACCCAACGTGCCCATCCCACCGAAGAATTTCACCGGCAGCACGCGCCACCAGCGAACCGGGCGCAGGTCTTCCAGCGCACCTTCAATCTCCGGGATCCCCGAACCGCCCGCTTCCGGCGCAAAGCGTCTCATCAGCCAGTAGCCAAACATCGCCAGCAGCGCCGACAGTACAAACGCCAGCGGCCAGACCAGATACCAGCGGTCGGCAACCTGCGCCAGCGTGCCAATACGCAGGTTCAGCACCCAGTTCACCGCATGCTCAAACGCCACGCCGACCAGCCCCACGAGCGAGCCAACGATGGCGGACATCAGCAGCACCATCAGCGGGGTTTTATCGCGATTCAATAATTTACGCACTACGTCGCGGCGGCGTAAACGCACCATCCGCTGTGCCTCTAAAGGGGGTATTTCTGCTCTCATACCGTCATCACTAATTGGTAATACAAATACGAAGGGAAGGCATTTTACCCAGTCATATGCGCGACGTCGCGAAAAAATTGCGCGGCGAATGCTTTGTTACAGCAGGGTAAAGACGTAGTTCATCACAGGTTAGTATGAATAGAGAGAAAGTGGCGCAGAAGATCGTTTGAACGGACCTGACCGGTTGACGTCCCTGGTGTTGGGATCTCTGCGCCTGATAAGAAAGGGCTATCGTCAACATGCCTCCAGGCGGAGGCATGTTTTTAGGTTGTGTAATACCTTACTCTTCTACTGGCTCAGGCTTCTTTTTCGCCAACAGGTTGTAAGCCACCAGCAGAGCGAAAATACCGGTAATCGTCATGGTGATGGTGCCCGGCGTCATAAAGCGCGCCATGTTGCCAAGAATAATCCCCACTACGCCGAAGTCGGTATCGGAGAAGGTGGTGTTGGTTAAGCCCAGCGCACCCAGTACCGGAATCAGCGCCACCGGTAAGAAGGTAATCAGAATACCGTGAGCGAAGGCACCGAGAATCGCACCGCGTTTACCGCCGGTCGCATTACCGAATACCCCTGCCGTTGCCCCACAGAAGAAGTGAGGTACGACGCCCGGCAGAATCAGTACCCACTTGAGCTGCCCAAGGATGAACAGACCCACCAGACCACCGACAAAGCTTGAGATAAAGCCGACTAACACCGCGTTCGGCGCATACGGGAAGACGATTGGGCAGTCCAGCGCTGGACGTGCGTTAGGCACCAGGCGCTCGGAGAAACCGGTAAATGCTGGAACGATCTCCGCCAGAATTAAACGCACACCCTGCAGGATAATAAATACCCCAGCCGCAAAAGTGATGGCCTGGATAAAGGAGTAGACCAGGTAGTTCTGACCGTGGCTAAAGTGACTCTCGACGTACTCTTTACCTGCGGAAATCGACAGGACCAGATAAATGATCATCATTGTCAGAGAGATAGAGATCGTGCTATCGCGCAGGAAGCTCAGGTTCTTCGGCATGTTCATCTCTTCGGTAGATTTAGAACCTTTACCGACGACAGAACCGATCCACCCAGAAAGCACGTAGCCAACCGTACCGGTATGCGCCAGAGCTACCTGGTCATTACCGATAATTTTACGCATATAAGGTTGTGCAATAGCCGGGAAGAAGCCCATTAACATGCCGAGCGCCAGTGAACCGGTATAAATAAGCTGAACGCCTTCGAAGCCGGCTACTGACAGAATAATGGCCACCATACAGGCCATGTAGAAAGTCACATGCCCGGACAGGTAGATATATTTTAAACGGGTGAATCTCGCCACCACGATATTCGCGACCATACCGAACGCCATGATAAGCGTGGTTGGTGCGCCATATTTTTCCAGTGCAATAGAGACCATCGCCTCATTGTTCGGAATAATACCCTGCACATCAAAGGCCTGCTTGAAGATATCACCTAACGGCGATAGCGAGCCGACCAGAACTAAAGCCCCTCCGGATAATACCAGGAAGCCCAGTATCGTTTTAACGGTCCCTTTAATGACGTCAGGGAAGGATTTTTTTTGTGCCACCAGGCCGAATAGCGCCACCAGCCCGACAAGGATTGATGGCACCTTCAGGATATCAACAATAAGCTGTAAAACGTTTTGAACAAACATATTAACCTCTGTCGCAGGGTATTTTTCTTGCCCGACTTAATTATTGCTGGTCAAAGTAGTCTTTTATTTTTTGTTCAACTTCGTTCAGGTCGATAATGTTATTAATCACAATAACTTTATCTGCCGGTAAGTTAGCGCTGAAGGCGATATCTTTCGCCATCACGAAAACATCGGCCACGTCGGGCGTGACGGAACCCAAGTCAGAGTGTTCAACGTCCGCGGTGATATTAATTTTTTTGAGCACCTTTTTGATGTTCATTTCCATCATAAAGCTGCTACCCAGACCTGAACCACATACCGCCATAATTTTCATAGTAGACCTCATATTTTTACGATTGGGGTGTCATTAACAAGACGCCGACGTTTCACCGAGTAAAATCGCCTGCAATTCTTCAGTACTTTGCGTATCAAAAATCTGCTGCATCACCTCATCATCTGACAGCACTTCGGCGAGCTGCGAAATCATTTCAATGTGGCTATTGCTGTCCGGGGCGGAGAACATAAAAATCGCGTCCACCGGATCGTTCTCTTCTGAATTGAACTCAACCGCCTGGCCCAGTTTGACGATAGAGAGCCCCAGCGCCATTGCGCCCTGCTCGGGTCGCGTATGCGGCATCGCGATGCGCGGAGCAATCACGAAATAGGGGCCGATCTCTTCTTTCTGTTTGATAATCGAATCGATATAGGCCGGTGAAATCGCTCCTTCATCCAGCAGTGGGCGGCCTGCAATCTGAATCGCCTCTTTCCAGTCACTTACCGATTGAACATACTGAACTTTGTTTTTATTCAGCCAGTTGGATAATGTTGGCATGGATATTACCTATCGTTCTTAATGATAAAAATGGGTGACTAGAGCATGCGACGGGCCGTTTCCGTCACATTCTCTTTCGTAAAGCCAAAGTATTTAAACAGGACGCTCGCTGGCGCAGATTCCCCAAAGGAGTCCATGCCGATAACCTTCCCATCCAGCCCGGTATAGCGCTGCCAGAACCCTTCAATACTGGCTTCTATCGCCAGACGGTTACGCACACTCTTCGGCAATACGGACTCTTTGTAAGCCTCATCCTGCTTATCAAAGCGCTCGGTGCACGGCATGGAAACCACGCGAATCTGATGGCCTTCCTGTTGCAGCGTACGCGCAGCGGCAACCGCCAGCGCCACCTCTGAACCTGCGGATATCAGGATCAGCTCAGGTTCACCGTCGCAGTCGACCAGCACATAACCGCCACGCGCAATATTGTTAAGCTGTTCCGCACTACGAGCCTGCTGTTCAAGCGGCTGACGAGTCAGCACTAAGGCCGAAGGCCCGTCCTGACGTTCAATCGCCTGCTGCCAGGAGACCGCCACTTCCACCTGATCGCATCCGCGCCAGGTTTCCATATTCGGCGTCAGGCGCAGCGAGGCCAGTTGCTCAACCGGCTGGTGCGTCGGGCCATCTTCGCCCAAACCAATGGTGTCGTGGGTATAGACAAAGATGGATCGAATTTTCATCAGCGCCGCCATGCGCAGCGCATTGCGGGCATATTCCATAAACATCAGGAAGGTGCCGCCGTAAGGGATAAACCCGCCGTGCAGCGCCAGACCATTCATGATGGCGGACATGCCAAATTCACGAACGCCATAAGAAAGGTAGTTCCCCGCCCCGTGCTCGGCGGTAAAATCGACGGACTTCTGATGCCTGGTCAGGTTAGACGGCGAAAGGTCCGCAGACCCACCCATCAACTCAGGCATCATATCGGCGAAAAAATTTAAGCAGTTCTGGCTCACCTGACGCGTGGCCAGCGATGCCGGGTTGGCCTGCAAATCATCAATATAGTGCTGGATATTCCCTGCCCACTGCGCAGGCAGTTCGCCCTTCATACGGCGTACAAACTCGGCGGCCAGTTCAGGCCATTGCAGCGCATAGTCGGCAAACAGTGCCTCCCATGCCTGCTCGTCCTGCGCCCCTTTTTCGGTCGCATCCCAGGCGGCATAGATATCAGCAGGAATTTCAAACGGCGGATACGGCCATTCAAGGCGTTCACGTACCAGGGCAACTTCATCGGCCCCCAGCGCAGAGCCGTGGCATTCATGGCTGTCCGCTTTATTCGGCGAGCCGAAACCGATAATGGTTTTACAACACAGCAGGCTCGGTTTATCGCTGACCAGTTTGGCTTCGCGAACGGCCGCGTCAATCGCCTGCGGGTCGTGACCATCAATACCTTCAATCACGTGCCAGCCATAGGCGCGGAAGCGGGCGGCGGTATCTTCAGCAAACCAGCCTTCAACGTGCCCATCGATAGAGATGCCATTATCGTCCCAGACGGCAATCAGGTTCCCCAACCCTAAAGTTCCGGCCAGGCTGCATGCTTCATGGGAGATGCCTTCCATCAGGCAGCCATCGCCCAGGAAAAGCCAGGTGTGGTGATCGACGATATCAAACCCAGGTTTATTGAATTCAGCGGCCAGCGCTTTTTCGGCAATGGCCATGCCGACGGCGTTCGCTACCCCTTGCCCCAACGGGCCGGTGGTGGTCTCAACGCCCGGCGTATAGCCATACTCCGGGTGACCAGGCGTACGCGAGTGAAGCTGACGGAATTCACGGATGTCATTCATGCTCAGGTCATAACCCGTGAGGTGCAACAGAGAATAAAGCAGCATCGAGCCATGACCATTCGACTGCACATAGCGATCGCGGTTAAACCACTGCGGATTTTTAGGGTTATGGCGAAGGTGATGACGCCAGACAACCTCGGCAATATCAGCCATACCCATCGGTGCGCCCGGATGGCCGGAGTTGGCTTTCTGAATCGCGTCGACGCTCAAAATTCGAATGGCATTCGCTAATTTTCTGTTGCTCATACGTCTCTCTTTTTACCTGGATTTTACGTTCAACAATAACGTTTGCGGGGTTTTCCCCACGCCAGCATGAATAGACATGTCGAAAGAAACCTTAGTTTTTATCGTTGTATCACGCCGCCATACGGTTCAACGCGGCTTGAATTCTCTTTCGGCAACCAGCAATAAAATAAACATTAAAATACAATGAATTACTTTATATTCTTACGCTATTACTGCATCCTTACGCCTTTCAATATACGTCTATACATGTTTCACTTGTCTAGTCATCTTGATGATGCACATAGACGTGTCCAGATACAATATGCAAAAATGCATTTTATCGCGATGCGGCGTTTGTTCACTCAAATTCGTTAACTTGCTCACAATATGACGTTAACTGTCTGGTCGACAGAAAACAAAGTCAGGCATACATGTAAACAGGATCCAGCGGCGTTATCGCCCACATTGGTTAGGAAGAAAGTCGATGGTTGATGGCATTACAGAGAAGCAAAAAGAGGTGGTCGATTACATTCTCAGGAAGATAAAGACCGATGGTCTTTTGCCAGGGGATAAACTGGACACAGAGATTGCTATTGCCAAAAATATCGGCATCACGCGAGCCACGGTGCGCGAGGCCACGCGCCTGTTGATCGAGCAACAGCGAATTTACCGCGTGAAAGGCTCCGGTTTGTTCGTTGGTGCCATCGGTAAAAGCAACCATTCCGGCAGATTCCACGCCCTGTCACCTTTTGATTTCCAGGCGCAGAAGAGTGGCCATAAAGGCGTCAGAAAAGTCATTAAATTCAGCATTATGAAAGTGCCATCGCCGGAAATCGCTCAGTCATTACGGATAAAAAATAGCGATCAGATCTATAAAATTTTACGCCTGATGTGTTTTGACGATATTCCCGTCGCCCTTGAGCATATCCATCTGCCGGTCAATATGTTTACCAGCATGGAATTAAGCCAGCTCGAAATATCAAAATATAGCTATATCGAAAGCATCACCGGTAAAAAGGTCCAGCGCCGCGATCAGAATTTAACCGCGATCAACCTGGTTGACGAAGATATCCTTAATCTATTGAATCTCAAAGAGAACGACTCCGTTCTCGAACTTGATGAAACCGTTTATCTCGATGACGGCACCCCCTGCGAAGTCAATATCGCCATCATCAACACGCGTATTTTCCCCCTGAGACAAAACTCAACCCGCTCATAAGGCGGGTCATTTTCAGCCAGACCTCGCCGCTGCTGATAACAAGGCAGCCACTATCATTTCTGTTGCCCAACATTCACGCCACAATGGTCAAAAATTTCATAACCTCTATGGAATAATTTAGAATAGCGGGCAAAACATTTTCCACGAACCAGGATCCTGGCAATGAGCAAATCTGAAAACCTGTATAGCGCTGCGCGTGAACTTATCCCAGGCGGGGTGAACTCGCCGGTACGTGCCTTCACCGGCGTGGGCGGTACGCCGCTGTTTATCGAGCGTGCGGACGGCGCGTATCTGTACGACGTGGATGGCAAAGCCTATATCGACTATGTCGGTTCCTGGGGGCCGATGGTACTGGGCCATAACCACCCTGCTATTCGTAATGCGGTGATTGAAGCGGCCGAGCGTGGTCTGAGCTTCGGTGCGCCGACCGAGATGGAAGTCACTATGGCGAAGCTGGTTACTGAACTGGTGCCAACCATGGACATGGTGCGTATGGTGAACTCCGGTACCGAAGCAACCATGAGCGCCATTCGCCTGGCGCGCGGCTTTACTGGCCGTGACAAAATCATCAAATTCGAAGGCTGCTACCACGGCCACGCCGACTGCCTGCTGGTTAAAGCAGGCTCCGGCGCGCTGACCCTCGGCCAGCCAAACTCACCGGGCGTGCCGGCCGATTTCGCTAAGCACACCCTCACCTGCACCTATAACGATCTGTCGTCCGTACGCGCGGCGTTCGAGCAGTTCCCGCAGGATATTGCCTGCATCATCGTTGAACCGGTTGCCGGCAACATGAACTGCATTCCACCGCAGGCTGATTTCCTGCCGGGCCTGCGCGCGCTGTGTGACGAGTTCGGCGCGCTGTTGATTATCGATGAAGTGATGACCGGCTTCCGCGTGGCGCTGGCTGGGGCGCAGTCCTACTACGACGTGGTGCCGGATCTGACCTGCCTTGGCAAAATCATCGGCGGCGGTATGCCGGTAGGCGCCTTCGGCGGTCGTCGCGACGTGATGGATGCGCTGGCGCCAACCGGTCCGGTTTATCAGGCGGGTACCCTCTCCGGTAACCCAATTGCCATGGCAGCGGGCTTCGCCTGTCTGACCGAAGTGGCACAGCCTGGCGTTCACGAAACCCTGACCGACCTGACCAACCAGCTGGCGCAGGGTCTGCTGGATGCCGCGCAGGAAACCGGTATTCCACTGGTGGTGAACAACGTGGGCGGCATGTTCGGGATCTTCTTCACCGATGCCAAAGAAGTGACCTGCTATCAGGACGTGCTGAAGTGCGACGTTGAACGCTTTAAGCGTTTCTTCCATCTGATGCTGGATGAAGGCGTGTATCTGGCGCCGTCGGCGTTTGAAGCAGGCTTTATGTCTATCGCCCACAGCGAAGAAGATATCAACAACACCGTTGACGCGGCGCGTCGGGTGTTTGCGAAGCTGTAAGGGATATTGGCGAAGTTCCCCCTCACCCCGGCCCTCTCCCCAAAGGGGCGAGGGAGAAAAACAGATCGGTGTTGTAGGTCAATGCTGCATCGAACGGTTCCCTCTCCCCTATGGGGAGAGGGTTAGGGTGAGGGGGCCTTCCTCTACCGGCTCTGCTTTCTCAGTAAATAGATAAAATACGGCGCACCGATAAAGGTCGACAGCAGCCCTGCTGGCACCTGATACGGGAACATCAGCATACGCCCACACCAGTCAGCAAACACCAGTATCAGCCCACCTATCAGTGCCGACATCACGATATGCGGCATCGTCCGGCGGAAGCCCATCATGCGCGCAATATGCGGCGCCATCAGCCCGACAAAGCTTAACGGCCCGATGGTCAGCGTGGCCGCCGCCGTTAAGCACGCCGCCAGCAGCAGCAGACTGATACGTGCCGGTGACAGCGCCATACCGATAGAGCGCGCCGTTTCGCCACCCAGCGGCAGGATGGTTAACCAGCGGCGGCAAAGCGGCACCAGCAACAGGAAAATCACCATGGCAGTAGCCGACTGCGCCACCTGCTTGCCGGTCGCGTTATAGGTTGAACCGGCAATCCACGTCAGGATCTGCGCCATGCGCGGGTCACCACTCGCCTGCAGCATCATCAGCAGCATGGTGAACGCGGTACTCAGCGCCATCCCCGCCAACAGCATTCGGTGCGGTGAAAATCCGCCGCGCCCGGCGGCAATCAGGATAACCAGCAGCGTGACCGCTGCTCCCAGGCTGCCCGCCGGCAGCAGCCAGACAAACGCGTTGCCCGGCACCACAAACAGCATCAGTACCACGCCAAACGCCGCGCCGGAGCTGATCCCCAGCACTTCCGGGCTCGCCATCGGATTGCCGGTTAAGCGCTGAATAATACAGCCCGCCACCGCCAGCATCACCCCGGCAATCAGCGCCGAGGCGATACGCGGCCAGCGCCACTGAATCAGTTCGTCGAGCAGGGTACCGCTCGCCCAGTGCCAGCTGTGCGCATCGCGGCCCAGCGACAGCGCAGCAAACATTGCCGCTAACAGAATCACCAGTCCGCCCAGCGCAAACCACTGCACGTGCTGACGTTCATTCGCCACACTGTCGTTAGCGTTCATCGACGGTGCGCTCATGCTGCGCAGGCGCGGCAGCAGCCAAAGCAGCAGCGGTGCACCAATCAGTGCGGTCACGGAGCCGGTGGAGACTTCCATCCACACCCGGGTAAGCCAGAGGATTATCTGATCGGAGAGCCACAGAATCAGCGCGCCAATCAGCGGGGCCAGCATCAGGCGGGAGAGCAAGCGTCGTGCGCCCAGCATCTTCGCCAGCAGCGGGGCAAACAGGCCAATAAAGCCGATAATCCCCACCGCGTTGACGAGGAAGGCGCTGATAACGATAGCCAGCGTCAGTGCCCCCAGACGCGCCAGCGAGAGCGCCAGACCCAGGTTGCGGGCCACGCCGTCATCCAGCCCCATCAGCGTTAACGGGCGCAGCAGCAACAGCGTGAGCATCACGCCGCCGAGCAACTGCGGCCACAGACGTTGCACGATGCTCCAGTCGGTCTGGGTCAGCGTCCCGGTGCTCCACAGGAACATACTTTGCAGTTGGTCGTGATGGAAAATCACCATCAGCTGGTTTATCGCGCCGCAGTACAGGCTCACCACCAGCCCGGCCAGAATTAGCGTTACCGGCGAGAGGCGTTTGCCCCACGCCACGCCGAAGACCAGCGCACCGACGATGCAGGCCCCCGCCAGCGCAGCAAACTGCGAGGCCAGCACGCCAGGAATGGCCCACAGCGCGGTAATGGTCATCCCCAACTGCGCGCCGGTCGCCACGCCAAGCGTGGTTGGCTCAGCCAAAGGGTTACGCAGCACCTGCTGGAACAGCACGCCCACCAGCCCCAGTCCGGCGCCGACCAGCAGTGAGATAGCCAGGCGAGGCAGCAGGCTGTAGTGGAACAGCATCTGATCGATGGCGTTAATATCCGGCTGGCGTATTGCCTGGAACCAGAGCGTGTGAGGCAGCGCAATGTTGAAGTTAAACCAGGTCAGCGCCAGCCCGACAATAAACAGCGCCAGCAGTAACAGCGTGGCAAAAGGAGAGCGGGTCGTTTTCACGCTTTGCCTCCCAGTGCGTTATCAAGGATGCGAGCGAAGTTCATCGCCGACAGCGTTGCGCCGTAGAACCAGACCGCCGGAACGTTCTGCACCCGGTTCGCGCGGACAAACGGCATCGCCTGCCATAACGGCGTGGCGGCCAGCTGGCGCATATCAGCGGCATTGCCGTGGTCAAAGCAGAGCACATCGACGTCTTTGTAGGCCGCCAGGCGGTCGATACCGACCACCGTGCTGCCCCAGAAGTTTGTCTCCCCCTGCCAGGCGTTCTTCACGCCCAGACGATCGAGGATCTCCTGGAAAAGGCAGTTCGGGCCAAACACCAGCATATGGCGCGGGTCGAGCAGCGACATGATCAGCAGCGGGCGTTCGCCACGTGAGGCAAATCGCGGTTTAAGGCTGTCGATGTAGGCATCAAACTCCGCCAGATGGCGATGAGCAACGTCATGCTTATTGAGCAGTTCCGCCATCTCCAGCAGCGAGCGCCGCGCCTGCTCCAGCGGCTGTTTGCCGTCGCTGAAGGCAAAGCTGCGCCCCGGCGCAATACGCGCGAGGATCTTTGGTGAAGGGCCATAGCCCGCAGACCAGACCAGCATCGAGGGCTTCATCTGGGTCAGCAGTTCAAGATTAGGTTCGGTACGCAGCCCCACGTCAATCACCGAGTCCGGCAGCACCGGTTCGTTGACCCACATGCGATAGTTGGGGATATCCGCCACGCCGTAAGGGGTGACGCCTAGCGCCAGCATCAGCTCGACGGGCAGCCACTCCAGCGCCACGATACGTTCAGCGTTCACCGGCGCGGCCTGGGCTTTTTGCATCTGCCAGAGCAGCGGCGAGAGCGCCATCGCCGCCAGAAAACGGCGGCGGTTTATCAAATTCGAATCAGTCATCAATAGACAAAACTTACCGGTGCGGCACCGGCTGGATGCGGAAGAATACCCATTGGGATGCCGTAAATCTGCTCCAGCGTGTCGCTACGCATCAGTTCGTCCGGCGAGCCCTGGGCAATCATTTCGCCGCCGCGAAGCGCCACCAGATAGTCGCAGTAGCGCGCCGCCATGTTGATATCGTGCAGAACGGCGACCACCGTCAGTCCACGCTGCTGGCTTAAGCGGTGCACCAGCGCCAGCACGTCAACCTGATGGGCAATATCGAGCGCCGAGGTTGGCTCGTCGAGCAGCAGGCAGCGGCTATCTTGCGCCACCAGCATGGCAATCCACGCGCGCTGACGTTCGCCGCCGGAGAGGCTATCGACCAGGCGATGCGCCAGCGGTTTAAGCCCCACGAGGGAGATCGCTTCCTCGACCTTTTCACGATCGGCCACGCCGAAACGGCCCAACGCGCCGTGCCACGGGTAGCGACCAATGGCGACGAGTTCACGCACGGTCATCCCTTCTGCAGGCGGCAGCTGCTGCGGCAGATAGGCAACCTTACGGGCAAAAGCTTTGCTGTTCCAGCTCGCCAGCG
Source organism: Kluyvera sp. EC_51 (assembly GCF_019584505.1). Classification (NCBI taxonomy): domain Bacteria; kingdom Pseudomonadati; phylum Pseudomonadota; class Gammaproteobacteria; order Enterobacterales; family Enterobacteriaceae; genus Kluyvera; species Kluyvera sp. EC_51. The sequence continues at coordinate 57,457 of NZ_VDAG01000111.1, forward strand.
GCTGACCGTCCAGGAGGATCTCTCCTTCCGACGGAGCCTGATGACGGCCAAGCATTTTCAGCAGCGTGGATTTACCCGAGCCGTTATGGCCGATAAGGCCGGTCACTTTGCCCGCGGGAAAAGTTAGGGAGAGAGGATGAAGAAGCGTACGGCCTGGAACGCGAAAAACGACCTGTTCCAGAGAAAAGGTCGTATCAGAATGAGTTGTCTTGTCCTGCATAACCGTCAACATGTTAAAGGGCGCGGAAAACCCGCGCCCTGGAGGTGGTTAGAAACGGAACGTTGCGGTAGCAACAACCTGGCGCTCAGCGCCCCAGTAGCACGCGTATTCGCTGTAGCAGCTGGAGACGTATTCACGGTTGAACAGGTTATTGACGTTAACAGCAATGGATGAACCCGGCAGGCCTACGCGCGCCAGATCGTATTTCACCATCGCATCGGCAACGGTATAGCCGCCTACGCTAAACTGCTCGTTTTTCTTGCCAGTCGTGGTATCGCTTTTGTAGTAGCTAACGGTAGAGCCCGTATAACGAACGCCTGCACCGAAGGTTAGACCACTCAGCGCCGTGTCGTAGAAGGTATAATCCGTCCACAGAGAAGCCTGGTTACGCGGTACTTCTGCAGGACGCTTACCTTTGAAGGTCGTATCCTCAGTGTATTCCGCATCCGTGTAGCTATAAGCTGCCGTCACGTTAATGTTTTCATTAACCGCTGCTTTTGCTTCCAGCTCAATACCGCGAGAACGAATCTCCCCGGTCTGAACGCTATACCAACCGGTGGTATCGTTCGGATCGGAAGTCAGGTTCTTGTCTTTGGTCAGTTGATACACCGCCCCCGTCAGTACTACCGGCATATCTTTTGGTACGTACTTCACACCGGCTTCATACTGCTTACCGCGAGATGGGTCGAACGGCTTGCCTTCTTTGGTCGTTCCCGACGTTGGCTCGAAAGATTCGCTATAACTGAAATATGGTGAAATACCATTATCAAACAGATAGTTAAGACCACCACGCCAGGTGAACTGCTGGTCATGATTCTGAGCCAGAGAGTTGTCGGAACGAGTTAAGGTTGAAGCCATCGCGTAGTCATAACGACCACCCAGCGTCAGCACCCATTTATCCCACTCCATCTGATCCTGTGCATACAGACCAGTCTGCTCCATACGGTTAAGCACGACATAGTGAGAGGTGATCTTGACACCCGGGTTGCCATACTGCGGATTATTCATATCCAGCGCGTTGGCATCGCCATACACTGCGTTCACATCATTACGCATGCGTGAATAGTCAACGCCTGTCAGCAGAGTATGCTCAACATCGCCCGTAGCAAAATCGGACTGCAGTTGCGTATCAACCGTGAAGGCATTGAGGTTCTCATCTGAACGCACATACTTACGCTGGATCTGACCCGGATCTATGTAACCAAAACCATATACCGAACGGTACAGGGTTTTCACCTGGTCGTAGCGCAGGTTCTGGCGCACGGTGAAGGTGTCGTTAAATTCGTGAGAGAAGCTGTAGCCCACCATCTGCTGGCGGCGCTGCATTTTGTTGTCCTGTTCGCCTTCGTTGAAGTCAGTCGGCAACTTGTGAGAATTGCCGTTGGCATCAACGTACGGAACCAACGTACCTTCACGCGGCAGCCAGCCGTAGTAACCCGCATCCGGATCGCTCTGGAAGTTGCTCAGGAAGGTGAAGTCCGTTTTATCATCCGGACGCAAACTGAAGGATGGAGCGATAGCATAACGACTCGCTTTGGCCATATCCTGCTGTGTGTCCTGGCTGCGGCCTAAACCGGTCAGGCGATAAGACCACACGCCTGCGTCATCAATCGCATCACTAAAGTCAAAACCGGTCTGCCAGAGGTTATCTGTGCCCATTTTGAATTGAATTTCACGCAGCGGTTCAGTGGTCGGGCGTTTGCTGACCATGCTGACGATACCGCCAGGGTTGCTGTTGCCGTACAGCACGGAAGTTGGCCCGCGCATCACTTCTACGCGTTCCAGGAAATAAGGGTCCATAGAGACTTCAGAGTAGTTATTTCCCTGAAGCTTCATACCATCCAGATACTGGTTGGTGTTAACCGTTGTTGGCGACGTAAAACCACGGATAGAAACCACATCATAAGTCGAAGAACTTCCGCGAGTAGAGAAGACACTTGGCGTGTACGCCATTGCTTCTTTAACGGTCGTCGGCTGATGGATATCCATCTCCTGACGGGTAATCACCGAAACAGACTGCGGAGTCTTCTCAATCGGAGTATCAGTCTTGGTTGTCGTTGCGGAGTGTTTTGCCGCAATCGTCGCCGCCGGACCCCAGGCACTTTCCTGAGCCGCCGGAGCTGCGGTGACGGTGATGGTTTCTTCTTTAGGTTGTTCTGCTGCCTGTGCATATACAGACATGCCGCTAACCGCCGTGGCTACTACAACTGCGAGTTTACGCAGCGAGTGGGTTGGCTGAGCAGTTTTTAGACGCGCCATTGGTATATCTCTGATGAAGTGAATGATAACGTAAACGAGAATTATTATTATAACGATGGGAATAATAGGTCATGCATTGGACGCATAGCAAGCGATATAAGTCCCTACCAGAATTAAGGGGTTAAGAATTAAACAGATGAAATAATGGCGTTAAGAAAAAGAAAAAACTTAGAGATAAAAAAAGCCCCTGCACGATGCAGAGGCTTAGTATTAATACGGTATCGAGCCATCCCGGAGTCGGCGTGAACGCCTCGTCCGGGCTACAGCCTATGTTGTAGCCCGGCCGAACGAAGTGACGCCGGGGTTAGCACCGCTCCCATCAGGGCGGTATTAATTCCCGCCGAACATATCCTTAATCCAGCCTGCCACGCCGTCGCTGTCTTTCTTCTCCTGCGCCGGCTGCTGCTGTTGCTGCTGAGGCTGTGAAGAAGATGAGTCAAACGGGTTCGCTGACTGCTGTTGCTCGATAGCCTGCTGGCTCTGCTGGCAGAGTGAATCCGGGTCGGTAGTCCAGACCGGCAGCATACGCGTGCCACCGCCGCCGCAGACGAAGTTACCGCCATCGTCCACGCCCATGTTCACCACATCTTCCGGCGGCGTCAGATCCAGCGCGATAGGCGACTGGGTCTCCAGATAACGCTGGTAGATAGACATCGCACCGCTGGCGCCGTACAGCTTGGTCGGCTGGTTATTATCGCGACCTACCCAGGTGATCACCACTTCACGGCCGTCAATCCCGGCAAACCAGGTATCGACGTTGTTGTTGGTGGTCCCGGTTTTCCCTGCCAGATGCAGGTTCGGGTATTTCGCGCCCAGCTGACGGCCAGTACCACGCTGCACAACCTGCTGCATGGTCCACAACGTCAGATAAGCCGCCTGCGCTGGAACGGCACGTTCTGCCTGCGGATAGCTCTGGTACAGTACGGTACCGTCTTCCGCAATCACCGAACGCAGCGCCGACAACGGTGCGCGGTTACCGCCGCTGGCGATGGTCTGGAACGCCTGGGCCACTTCAATCGGCGTCAGGTTCAGCGCCCCCAGCAGCATCGCCGGCACGGCGTTAAGCTGATCTTTCGGCGCGCCCAGCTTCAGCCAGGTGTCGGTGACCGCTGGCAGACCCAGCGCCATACCGAGGTTAACGGTCGGCACGTTCATGGAACGCGTCAGCGCGTCCACCAGCATCACCTGACCGCTGTAGCGACGATCATCGTTCTGCGGTGACCACACCTGACCATTCGGCTGACGCAACGCAATTGGCGCATCGGCAATCCAGGTATTCAGGCGGTACTGGTTCGGCTGGCTTAAGGCCGTGAGGTAGGTCGCCGGTTTTGCCAGAGAACCAATCGAACGACGTGCCTGCATGGCACGGTTGTAGCCCGCAAACTGCGGTTCAGCGCCGCCAACCATCGCGCGCACTTCGCCGCTGAAGCGGTCGACCACCACCATCGCGGTTTCAAGGTCGCTCAGCTTACGCTGTTTCTTCAGCACCGGAATACCGTCGGTCGCCGCTTTTTCTGCGGCATCCTGCGCGACCGAGTCGAAGGTGGTAAAGATCTTCACGCCGGAGAGATCTTTCACCTTATCGCCCAGCTTCGCCTGCAGCTCCTGACGCACCATCTGCATAAACGCAGGCTGCGGTGAAATCACCCCGCCGCGTGGCTGCACGCCCAACGGACGCGCGCTCAGCATGTCGTACAGTTCCTGATCGATAACCTTCTGCTGTTGCAGCAGGCGCAGAACCAGATTACGACGCTCCAGCGCCAGTTTTGGGTTACGCCACGGGTTGTAGACCGAGGCCCCTTTCACCATGCCCACCAGCAGTGCCTGCTGGTCAAGGCTCAGCTCTTCTACCGGACGACCGAAGTAGTAGAGGCTCGCCAGCGGGAAGCCGCGGATTTCATTGTCGCCGCTCTGACCGAGGTAGACCTCGTTCATATACAGCTCAAGAATACGGTCTTTGCTGTAGCGAGCGTCCATGATCAGCGCCATGTAGGCTTCGTTCGCCTTACGCCAGTAAGAACGTTCGCTGGAGAGGAACAGGTTCTTCACCAGCTGCTGGGTCAGCGTACTCGCCCCCTGCACCGTTCTCCCTGCGGTCAGGTTCGCCAGCACCGCACGGCCCATCGAGTAGAAGCTGATACCATCATGCTCGTAGAAGTGACGGTCTTCGGTGGCGATAAGCGTATCGATCAGCAGATCCGGGAAACCACTGCGCGGCACAAACAGACGCTGCTCGCCGTTTGGCGAGGACATCATAGTGATAAGGCGCGGGTCGAGACGGAAGAAACCGAACTGACGGTTGCTGTCCAGGTTCTCGATGGTTTCCAGGTGATCGCCATCAAAGGTCAGACGCGCGCGCACCTGCCCTTCTTTGCTGTCCGGGAAATCGAACGGGCGACGGATCATCTCAATACTGTTGGCCTGCACGGTAAATTCGCCGGGCCGCGTCATCGCCGACACCTGGCGATACTGGGTCGCCGTCAGCAGCTGAACCATCTCTTTTTTGCTGATCGGCATATCCGGCTCAAGGCTCACCATGCGGCCATAGACTGCCGCTGGCAGCTGCCAGACCTTACCGTCGACGCGGCTACGGATTTTTTGATCCAGATACACGCCATAAATGGCCATCAGCACGGCAAAAACGATGCCGAGTTTTACCAGGAACCAGAACCAGCGGTGTTTGCCGCGCGGTTTTTTCCCTTTTCCGCCGCCTTTACGCGAGCGCGGTTTTTCATCGTCGTAGCCATCATCATCATAATCGTCGTCATACTCATCGTCTCTGAGCTGTCGACGGCTTACCTTTTGCTTTGCCGGACGTGCAGGCTTGCCTTTACGTCCAATCGGCTCGCGGTCATTCCCCGCCATGCTTTCTCTCCGCAACATTCAGGCATAAAGGCCTGATTCTCAATTCTTCTGCCACGGGGCAGAAGAAGATATCTCTCAATTTTATGCAGTTTTTCCCCGGCGTCGCATTCGCTCGGCCGGGAACTACGCCATCACGAATACTTTTTCGTCCGCCGCGTCGGCGCGGTATTTGCCGGATCGTCCGGCCAGACGTGCTTCGGATAGCGCCCTTTCATCTCTTTTTGCACTTCCCGGTACGCCCCCTGCCAGAACGCGCTTAAATCGCGTGTGATCTGCAGCGGGCGCTGCGCCGGTGAAAGCAGTTCGAGCACCAGCGCGACTCGCCCTTCGGCGATAGTCGGCGTGCTGGCTTCGCCAAACATCTCCTGCATACGCACCGCCAAAGCCGGCGGGTTTTCATCATCATAGCGAATAGCTATCCGACTTCCTGTGGGCACAGTGTAATGAGTTGGCAGCAAACTCACCAGACGTTGTCGTAATGACCAGGGCAACCATTCCAGCAGCGCCTGATGAACATCCAGCGATTTCAAGCCGCGCAACGAGTGAACGCCGCTCATATGCGGCAACAGCCAACTCTCCAGCGCCTCTAGCAGCGAGACGTCATCCACCGCAGGCCACGCATCTTCCGGCAGCCAACGCGCAGCGCACTGTAAACGCAAGCGTAGCTGTTCCGCTTCGTTCGTCCAGTTGAGCACGCTTAACCCTTTCTCGCGAATGCCGGTGAGCATCGCCCGGTGCAGCTCCTCTTCCGACGGTTTCGCCAGCGGGCGCACGCTCAGCGTCAACTGACCAACCTGGCTTCGGCGCAGCGCTTTCAGCGTGCCCTGGGTATCATCCCACTCGATAGTGTCAGATTGTTGAATCAGCTGCGGACAGCGCGCCACCAGCGCATCAATATCCAGCGCACAGGCCTGCAAGATTCGCGCATCCGGCGAGGCATTACCCTGTAACAGCAGCGGCGCAATCAGCCATTCGTGGCGATTCAGTGCATCGTCGGCGTCTAACATCGCCCCCATGCCGTTAGCGAGCTGATAGCGCCCTTCCTGTCCGCGTCGGCGCGCGATGCGGTCGGGGAAGCCCTGCGCCAGCAGCGCGGGAATCACGTCGCTGTCAGGCTGCCCTGCACGGCGATTAAGCCGTTTACAAAGCTGCTGGCTACGCTGCTGCCACTGCCCCTGCGAACGGGTAAAGGCCTGCATCAAATCGCCGCTGCCGCCGCGCGGAGGCTCTTCCAGAATAGCCGCCAGCCGCGCCGCCGTAGCCACTTCAGCGTCGCTATCCGCCGCCACCAGCATCGCGGCAAGGCGCGGGTCGTTCCCCAGCGCCGCCATTTTCAGCCCTTTCGCCGTTAAGCGCTCATCGGCCAACGCGCCAAGCTGCGTCAGCAGGCGACGCGCCGCCGTCAGGTTCACCGCGGGAGGTGTATCCAGCCAGCTGAGCTGCGATGGGTCGTTACAGCCCCACTGCAAGAGTTCGAGCAGCAGCGATGAGAGATCGCTTTGCAATATTTCCGCTTCACTCTGCGCCGCGGCACGTTCGGCCTGATCTTTTGCCAGCAGGTGCACACACACGCCGGGCTCCAGACGTCCCGCGCGCCCGGCACGCTGGGTCATCGAGGCCTGGCTTATGCGCTGGGTTATCAGCCGTGTTAGCCCACTGCGTACGTCAAAACGCGCCACGCGCTCCTGGGCGCTATCCACCACCAGGCGAATACCTTCGATGGTCAGACTGGTTTCGGCAATATTGGTTGCCAGCACGACCTTCCGCTTGCCTGATGGGGCGGGAAGTATGGCCTGACGCTGTTCGCTGAGCGGCAGCGCGCCATAGAGAGGGCAGAGCAGGACGTCGTCGGCTACACGCTCCGCCAGGTGATTCTGAACCCGCTGAATTTCGCCAACCCCCGGTAAAAAGAGCAGCAGCGAGCCGTTTTCATGACGCAGCAACTCCGCCGTCGCCATAGCCACCGCCTCATCAAAGCGCTGGTGCGCAGGCAGCGACTGATAGCGACGCTCCACCGGAAACGCACGCCCTTCGGAAATAATCACCGGGGCATCCGGGAGCAGACGCTGCAGCTTGTCGTTATCAAGGGTAGCCGACATGATCAGCAGCTTGAGGTCATCGCGAAGCCCCTGCTGAACGTCCAGCAGCAACGCCAGCGCGAGATCGGCTTGCAGGCTGCGTTCATGGAATTCATCGAGGATCACTAACCCCACGCCCGACAGTTCGGGATCGTGCTGGATCATACGCGTCAGGATCCCTTCGGTCACGACCTCTAACTGGGTAGTCGGCCCCACGCAGGTTTCCGCCCGCATGCGGTAGCCGACCGTTTCTCCCGGCTTCTCACCCAGCAGTTCCGCCAGGCGCTGCGCCACGTTGCGGGCCGCCAGACGGCGCGGCTCCAGCAGCAAAATACGCCCGTTGATGCTGCCTTCGCGTAAAATTTGCAGCGGCAGCCAGGTGGATTTACCCGCCCCCGTTGGCGCGTTCAGCAGCACCTGCGGCGATTGCTGTAAGGCATGAAGGAGTTCAGGAAGGATGCTTGCGACCGGCAACAGGGACACGAATGGCTCCAGAGGGTTAACATTAAACGGCGGACATTGTAGCATCGCCTCAATTCATAACCGAGTCCCCACCATGTCAGAGTCAAAAAGGCTGTTTTTCGCCGTTGAGATCCCAAAGCCCATCCAGAAGCAGCTGGTGCAGTGGCGTGCCGATAATTTTGCCGACGACGCTGGCGTACCCGTGGTCGCCGCCAATCTGCATATTACGCTGGCGTTTTTGGGGGAAGTGAGTGAGGAGAAACAGCGGGCGCTGGCCGCCATGGCCGGGCGTATTCGCCAGCCCGGTTTTACGCTGAATCTGGATGATGCCGGGCAGTGGCTGCGCTCGCGCGTGGTGTGGCTCGGCACGCGTCAGCCGCCGCGCGGACTGCTACAGCTCGCCAATATGCTTCGCGCTCAGGCCGCTCGCAGCGGCTGTTATCAAAGCCCGCAGCCGTTTCACCCGCACCTGACGCTGCTGCGCAACGCCGCGCAGGCGGTGCCTATCCCTGCTCCCGGCTTTCTCTGGACGTTTCCGGTGACCGAGTTCGCGCTATACGAATCACGCTTTGTCCGGGGACGCACAAAATACACGCCGTTACAGCGCTGGGCGCTCAGCGAATCATAATAAGGAAAACGTATGAAGTTTACGCCACCGCTCAAGCACGCCACGCTGATTCAACGCTACAAACGCTTCCTCGCTGATGTTGTCACCCCCGAAGGTGAAACCTTCACGCTGCACTGCCCCAACACCGGCGCAATGACCGGTTGTGCAACCCCAGGTGACACCGTTTGGTATTCGACATCAGAAAATACTAAACGAAAATATCCACATACGTGGGAATTAACTCAAACCCAGCAAGGGGCATTTATCTGCGTCAATACACTGCGGGCAAACACCCTGGCAAAAGAGGCAATTCTGGCTCAGCGTCTTCCCGAACTCACCGGCTACAACACCCTGAAAACCGAAGTGAAATACGGTGAAGAAAGCAGCAGAATTGACATCATGTTACAGGCAGATGATCGTCCCAACTGCTATATTGAAGTGAAGTCAGTCACACTTGCGGAAAATGAATTTGGTTACTTTCCGGATGCCGTGACCGTGCGCGGACAGAAGCATTTACGCGAGCTGATGGGCGTTGTCGCCAGGGGCGAACGCGCCGTTTTACTGTTTACTATCTTGCACTCAGCCATTGAATATTTCTCTCCTGCACACCATATTGATGCTAAATACGCAGAGTTACTCATTGAAGCAAAGAGAAAGGGGGTAGAGGTTTTGGCTTATAAAGCGGAACTTTCTGCCGATAATATGACTCTGATATCGCCGTTACCCATTGCGTTATCACCGGGGGTATCTGCATAGAAAGTGTTCGGGCTGCGGCGCAAATACGCTTTTCTTCACAGCATTGTCAAGTGTTACGTTTAGATAATTGCCATGTGGAAAAGCATCTGTTATTTATAGCGGCCTGATTTTTCCCCCGAACACGGGGATCGATAGTGCGTGTTAAGGAGAAGCAACATGCAAGAAGGGCAAAACCGTAAAACATCGTCCCTGAGTATTCTGTCCATCGCAGGGGTGGAGCCGTACCAGGTGAAACCGGGCGAAGAGTATATGAACGAAGCCCAGCTGGCGCACTTCCGACGTATTCTTGAAGCATGGCGTAATCAACTTAGGGATGAAGTCGATCGCACCGTTACTCACATGCAGGACGAAGCAGCAAACTTCCCGGACCCGGTAGACCGTGCCGCACAGGAAGAAGAGTTCAGCCTCGAACTGCGTAACCGCGATCGTGAACGTAAGCTGATCAAAAAGATCGAGAAGACGTTGAAGAAAGTGGAAGATGAAGATTTCGGCTACTGCGAATCCTGCGGTGTGGAAATTGGTATCCGTCGTCTGGAAGCACGTCCAACGGCCGACCTGTGCATTGACTGCAAAACGCTGGCAGAAATCCGCGAAAAGCAGATGGCAGGTTGATAGAACGCTAACGCTCTCACTTCAAGGCGGGAATCTCTCCCGCCTTGTTGTTTTTTTATTGCCATAAATATGTCAACACAACCATACATTGGGCGCTTTGCCCCTTCCCCCTCCGGTGAGCTGCATTTTGGTTCGCTAATTGCCGCACTGGGAAGCTATCTACAAGCTCGTGCTCAGCAGGGCATCTGGCGCGTTCGCATCGAAGATATCGATCCCCCTCGTGAAGTTCCCGGTGCTGCAACCACCATTTTGCATCAGCTGGAACATTACGGCCTGCACTGGGACGATGACGTTCTCTGGCAATCACAGCGTCACGATGCCTATCGTGACGCCCTGGCGTGGCTGAAAAGCCAGAACCTATGCTACTACTGCACCTGCACCCGTGCGCGCATCCAGAGCATCGGCGGCACCTACGATGGTCACTGCCGTGACCTCAACCACGGCCCTGAGAACGCAGCCCTGCGTCTGCGTCAGACGCATCCGGTAACCGAATTCACCGACCTGTTGCGTGGCACGATCAAGGCCGACGAACGTCTCGCTCGTGAAGATTTCATTATTCATCGTCGTGATGGTTTGTTTGCCTATAATCTCGCGGTGGTGGTCGACGACCAGTTTCAGGGAGTCACCGAAATCGTTCGTGGCGCGGATTTGATTGAACCCACCGTGCGACAGATTTCGCTCTACCAGCAGTTTGGCTGGCAGGCACCGGACTATATTCATCTGCCGCTGGCATTGAATGAAGAAGGTGCTAAACTTTCGAAGCAAAATCATGCACCTGCCCTACCAACCGGCGATCCGCGTCCCGTCCTTATCGAGGCGCTGCGCTTTCTAGGCCAGGATATTCCGGCGCAATGGCAGGATTTGAACACGGCTGAATTACTGCGTAATGCCGTCGCAAAATGGTCTCTGACCAAAGTGCCTGAAATGGTGAAGATCAATCCGCCATTCTCAAATGCGTTATGCTGAGCTATGATTAGCCGCTATTTTTTTGTCCCAAAGTCAGATATTACCGAGGTGCACCATTTTTACCCGAGTCGCTAATTTTTGCCGCAAGGTGCTGAGCCGTGAGGAGAGCGAGGCTGAAAACGCCGTCGCTAAACCTGCTATGACCGTTATTCCGCGCGAGCAGCACGCTATTTCACGCAAAGATATCAGCGAGAATGCCCTCAAGGTTCTTTATCGTCTGAACAAAGCAGGCTACGAGGCTTACCTCGTTGGCGGCGGCGTTCGCGACCTGCTGCTAGGCAAAAAACCAAAAGATTTCGACGTGACCACCAGCGCCACGCCTGACCAGGTTCGCAAGTTGTTCCGCAACTGCCGTCTGGTGGGCCGCCGCTTCCGTCTGGCACACGTCATGTTTGGCCCTGAAATTATCGAAGTCGCTACCTTCCGTGGTCACCACGAAGACGGCCAGTCCGATCGCACCACCTCACAGCGTGGGCAAAACGGTATGCTGCTGCGCGATAACATCTTTGGCTCCATCGAAGAAGATGCCCAGCGCCGCGACTTCACCATCAATAGCCTCTATTACAGCGTGGCGGACTTCACCGTTCGTGACTACGTTGGCGGTATGCAGGATCTGATCGACGGCGTGATCCGCCTGATTGGCGACCCGGAAACCCGCTACCGTGAAGACCCGGTGCGTATGCTGCGCGCCGTGCGCTTTGCTGCGAAGCTGGATATGCGTATCAGCCCGGAAACCGCTGAACCAATTCCACGTCTGGCAACCTTGATGAACGACGTGCCGCCAGCGCGCCTGTTTGAAGAAGCCCTTAAGCTGCTGCAGGCAGGCTATGGTTTAGAAACCTACAAGCTGCTGCGCGAATACAATCTGTTCCAGCCGCTGTTCCCGACCATCACCCGTTACTTCACTGAAGACGGTGATAGCCCGATGGAACGCATCATCTCTCAGGTGCTGAAGAACACCGACACCCGCATTCATAACGATATGCGCGTTAATCCGGCGTTCCTGTTCGCCGCGATGTTCTGGTATCCGCTGCTGGAGATGGCGCAGAAAATCGCTCAGGAGAGCGGGCTGGCCTATTACGATGCCTTCGCACTGGCGATGAACGAAGTGCTGGATGAAGCCTGCCGTTCGCTGGCGATTCCAAAACGTATTACCACGCTGGTGCGTGATATCTGGCAGCTGCAGCTGCGGATGTCCCGTCGTCAGGGTAAACGCGCCTGGAAGCTGATGGAGCATCCAAAATTCCGCGCCGCTTACGACCTGCTGGCCCTGCGTGCCGAAGCCGAGCACAACGGCGAGCTGCAGCGTCTGACCCAATGGTGGGGCGAGTTCCAGGTGGTTGCACCACCGGCACAGAAAGATATGCTCAACGAGCTGGGCGATGAACCGGACACCCGTCGTCGTCATCGCCGTCCGCGCAAACGCGCGCCGCGCCGTGAGGGCAGTGCGTGACCGTTGCCTATATCGCCATCGGCAGCAACCTCGCCTCTCCGCTGGAACAGGTGAACGCTGCCGTTGAGGCGCTCAATGCGATCCCGGAAAGCCGGGTCGCTGCCGTCTCTGCGTTCTACCGCACCCCGCCGCTCGGCCCACAGGATCAACCCGATTACCTGAACGCCGCCGTGGCGCTGGAAACCACGCTCGCCGCCGATGTGCTGCTCAGCCATACCCAGCGTATCGAACTGCAGCAGGGGCGTCAGCGCAAAGCCGAACGCTGGGGGCCGCGTACCCTCGATTTAGACATCATGCTGTTTGGTCAGGATATTATTCATACCGATAATCTGACCGTCCCGCACTATGACATGTACAACCGCGGCTTTATGCTGTGGCCGCTGTTCGAAATTGCCCCAACGCTTATCTTCCCGGATGGCGTCAGCCTGCGTCAGCGCCTTGATGCACTGGCGGAAAACTGCCCTGCGCGCTGGTAGCGCCCCTCCCTTTTTTAGCGATCCCTGCGCTACCTGGTATCGTTTGCCTAAAGTCATTGCCCCCCTGATTTCGGCTGTTAGAATGCCGGGTAATACGATCTTACCATCAGGGATTATTATGAAACCGACCACCATCGCTTTATTGCAGAAATGCAAACAAGAGAAAAAACGCTTCGCGACTATCACGGCATACGACTACAGCTTTGCCAAACTGTTCGCAGACGAAGGCATCAACGTGATGCTGGTTGGCGACTCTCTTGGCATGACCGTGCAGGGCCACGATTCCACGCTGCCGGTGACCGTTGAAGACATCGCCTACCACACTCGCGCCGTTCGTCGCGGTGCGCCACACTGCCTGCTGCTGTCCGATCTGCCGTTTATGGCCTACGCCACGCCGGAACAGGCGTTTGAAAACGCCGCAGCGGTCATGCGTGCTGGCGCCAATATGGTCAAGATTGAAGGCGGCGCCTGGCTGGTTGATACCGTGAAAATGCTGACCGACCGCGCCGTACCGGTATGCGGTCACCTGGGGCTGACGCCACAGTCGGTCAACATCTTCGGCGGCTATAAGGTGCAGGGCCGCGGTGACGCCGGTCAGGTTCTGCTCGACGATGCGCTGGCGCTGGAAGCCGCAGGCGCGCAGCTGCTGGTGCTGGAGTGCGTACCGGTTGAGCTGGCAAAACGCGTCACCGAAGCACTGTCGATTCCGGTTATCGGCATCGGTGCTGGCAACGTCACCGACGGGCAGATCCTCGTGATGCACGATGCGTTCGGCATCACCGGCGGCCATATTCCTAAATTTGCCAAAAACTTCCTCGCCGAAGCGGGCGACATGCGCGCCGCGGTACGGCAGTATATGGCGGAAGTCGAGTCCGGGGCGTATCCGGGCGAAGAACATAGTTTCCATTAAGGAGTCATGTTGTGCTGATTATTGAAACCCTGCCGCTGCTGCGCCAGCATATCCGTCGTCTGCGTCAGGAAGGTAAGCGCGTTGCGCTGGTTCCCACCATGGGCAACCTGCACGACGGCCATATGACGCTGGTTGAAGAAGCCAAAACCCGTGCGGACGTAGTGGTGGTCAGCATCTTCGTTAACCCGATGCAGTTCGACCGTGTCGAAGACCTGGCGCGCTACCCGCGTACGCTGCAGGAAGACTGCGAGAAGCTGAACAAACGTAAAGTCGATTTCGTTTTTGCGCCGTCGGAAGCGGAAATCTATCCGCAGGGTACCGAAAGCCAGACTTTCGTCGACGTACCGGGCCTTTCGACTATGCTGGAAGGCGCGAGCCGTCCGGGCCACTTCCGCGGCGTATCGACCATCGTCAGCAAGCTGTTCAACCTGATCCAGCCGGATATCGCCTGCTTCGGTGAGAAAGACTTCCAGCAGCTAGCGTTGATCCGCAAGATGGTGGCCGATCTTGGCTACGACATTGAGATCGTCGGCGTGCCGATTATCCGCGCCAAAGACGGTCTGGCACTCAGCTCCCGCAACGGTTACCTCACCGCCGAGCAGCGTAAAATCGCGCCGGGTCTGTACAAGGTGATGAGCCGCGTGGCGGAAAAACTGAAGGCCGGCGAGCGTGACCAGGGAGAGATGATTGCTATCGCCGAGCAGGAGCTGAACGAGAAAGGCTTCCGCGCCGACGATATCCAGATTCGCGATGCGGATACCCTACTCGACCTGACCGACAGCAGCAAACGCGCGGTGATCCTGATGGCGGCTTGGCTGGGCCAGGCACGTCTGATTGATAACCAGAGCGTAGAGCTGTAATTTCCGAGCCCGCCCCGGCGGCGCTGCGCTTGGCCGGGCGATAATCGGGTAGCCCGGACGAGGCGCGTTAGCACCGACTCCGGGGCGCTATTCTGCAAAACGATACCGTTTGCAGTAGGTTATGCGTGACGATGCGCAATTAATCGTAAGCAAGGTTAATCGCATATGGACACCTGGTATAAATCGGGCAATACTGCCTGCGAAATTTCTCAAAGCAGTCGCGAACTGCTTTGTTTCCGTTAAGAATTAAAGGTAGACGCTATGATTCGCACAATGCTGCAGGGCAAACTCCACCGCGTGAAAGTGACGCATGCCGACCTGCACTATGAAGGCTCCTGCGCGATTGACCAGGACTTCCTCGACGCCGCCGGTATTCTGGAAAACGAAGCCATTGATATCTGGAACGTGAACAACGGCAAGCGTTTCTCCACCTACGCCATCGCGGCTGAACGCGGTTCTAAAATCATCTCCGTCAACGGCGCTGCGGCGCACAACGCTGACGTAGGCGATATCGTGATCATCGCGAGCTTTGTCACCATGAGTGATGAAGAAGCCCGTACCTGGCGCCCGAACGTGGCTTACTTCGAAGGCGACAACGAGATGAAACGCACCGCGAAAGCGATCCCGGTTCAGGTTGCGTAATGCCAAGCGCTCCGTCACGGCGGAGCGCTTGTTTACCCCTGCGGTTGGTTGCTGATTAACCGCGACATCGTCTCCAGCGAATCCGTCCGCAGAATATACAGACGCTTCAGCAGCATCGGATTATCTCCCGGCTTCACCTTTCCCTTCACCGTCGTCACTGCTAAATGAAAACCGGCATCGCCCGCCGCCTGTATCGCCGTCGCGTTATAGCCGCCAAACGGGTATGACAGGTACAACACGTGCGGATTGAACTGCGACAATGCCCGTCGCGAGTGCGCAAAATCAAACAGGATATTGTGATAGCTACGGCTCAGCAGAATTGGCCGACGCTGCGCGTCCACCCGGTGCAGGAAGTGGGTGTGTGACTGGAAATCAAAGACGTCTTTAATCTCTTCCAGCTCGGAAACGCTCATAAACTGCAGCGACTTCGGCGCCCACTTCTGCGGGTGGCGCTTAATACGCGAGGTGATAATAAACGCCGTAGCTTTAAAGCCGTATTGCTTGAGTATCGGGTAGGCGTAGCGACTAACCGACTTCAACCCATCGTCAAAGGTGATCACCACCGCGCGGGCAGGTAAATTGGTACGGTTATGGACGTAATCCTCAAGCTGATACATGGTCAGCGTGGTATAGCCCATATCGCGTAGCCAGGTCATCTGGTTGCTAAAGGCGCGCACCGAGGTGGTGGTAGAGGTATGACGAAAACGGCTGTTCTCTTCATCGCGCAGAATATGGTGATAGGTGATGACCGGAATACCGTTATCCACCTGGGCATCCAGCGCGCTGATATAGGCCAGGCGTTCACCGATGCGAATCTGATACCAGGTCTGATTGAGGCGGTCTTTCAGCTTGTTGATAACCGGATAGCGCAGGTTCTCCGCCAGCGTACCGAACGGCGCGCTGCCGATATCCGGGGCGTTGTAGACAGGCGTATCTTTCCAGGTGACCAGGTTCTGATTGCTCAGCGGCTTGTTTAAATCCCCCAGACCATCCTCAACGCGCTGCTTCCCCTGTACCGGCTCAAGGTGCCCCTTATCGATAAAGCCCTTACCGAAACCGAAGCTAAAGGTGTAGTAATCTTCCACGTCCGGCTCAATGGCGATAATTTGCCCGGCGCGAAGGTTGCCAACGGTCATGGTTTTGTTGCCGATACGCGCCCAGATGGCGGCGTCTTCCGTCGTCTGCATATAGCGGGTGGGCAACGCAGCAGCGACGCTACCGGCGAGGAAAAACAGCAGGAAAACAACCGAACGTATAGCCATGAGCAGTAACCGAAGCGGGAAACGACTCTACTATTGTAACAAAAGCGCCATCAATACCAATGTTTAAGACTCATACAGGTCGTGTAGCAGAACAAACGGCGGGTTTTTCTGCTGTTGATGCCACAGGCTGGTCACTCCGGGCGAACCCAGCGTCACAATGCGATCGCGAAAGTCACTGCTGCTGAGGGAATCCCGCAGAGGAATCATTTGCTCGATTAATGAATAGTGGATACCCGCGATCACTTCGCAGCCGCTGTGCTTATGGCTCATCAGCGCCGCCACGCGATAGGGAGCCGCGCCCGCGCTATCGGTGAGAAAGATAACTCCGTCGCCGGAATCAGTCTGATGCAGCGCGTCACACATCATGCGGCTGAGCATATTTGAACTCTGGCCTCGCCAGTAATTGACTGCCCGGCACTGTGGCAGCGGCCCATATTTTTTTTCCAGACGATCCAGCAATTCCTGTGCTTTGTCGTCATGGCAGGAAATGACCCAACCTAACATCGCTTACCTCCTTAGCAGGCAAGCAGTTTAGCTGAGCAATCAATAAATAGGGGTGATGACTGTCAAAGAACGGTTCCCGGCAGGTTTACCTGCCGGGAAATGCAGCACGATTAGCTGCGCAGGCCGCGACCGCGCTGGATGAGGTACCAGCACAGCAGGTAAAACGCCGCGATGAACACCACCAGCACGCCAAACGTGGTGACCAGCGGGACATCGTTAATGCCGAGGAAGCCGTAGCGGAAGCCGCTAATCATGTAGACGATCGGGTTCAGGTGCGACAGCCCCTGCCAGAACGGTGGCAGCAGCGTCAGCGAGTAGAACACCCCACCGAGGTAGGTCAACGGCGTCAGCACGAAGGTAGGGATCAGGCTGATGTCATCGAAGGTCTTGGCGAAGACCGCGTTAAGCAGGCCGGCAAGCGAGAACAGCACCGCGGTGAGGATCAGCGTCAACGCCACGAATACCCACGAGTGAACCTGGAACGGCACGAAGAACAGCGAAATCGCCGTCACCAGAATCCCCACGCACAGGCCGCGCGCCACGCCACCGCCGACAAACCCTGCGATGATGACGTGCGTTGGCACCGGTGCCACCAGCAACTCTTCAATGTTGCGCTGGAACTTGGCGCTAAAGAACGACGAGGCCACGTTGGCATAGGCGTTGGTGATCACCGCCATCATGATCAGGCCCGGCACGATAAACTGCATATAGGTAAAGCCGTGCATTTCACCGATACGGGAGCCGATCAGGTTGCCGAAAATAATAAAGTACAGCGTCATGGTGATGACGGGCGGCACCAGCGTCTGGATCCAGATACGCATAAAGCGGTGAATCTCTTTCGCCCAGATGCTTTTCAGCGCAACCCAGTAAAGCTGCATCATGCGCGATCTCCTTGTTTTTCATGAACCAGCGACACAAACAGCTCTTCAAGGCGGTTCGCTTTGTTACGCATACTCAGTACCTGAATACCCTGCGCACTCAACTGCGCAAAGACGCTGTTAATCCCCTGCTCGCGCAGCACTTCCACTTCCAGCGTCGAGGTATCCACCAGCGTGTTCTTGTACCCTTCGAGCTTCGGCAGCGGACTTTTTGGCGCCAGGTCGAGAATAAAGGTTTCAGACTTCAGCTTGGAGAGCAGCGCTTTCATCGAGGTGTTTTCTACCAGTTCACCGCGCTGGATGATGCCGATATTGCGGCACAGCATTTCTGCTTCTTCCAGGTAGTGAGTGGTCAGAATGATGGTGGTGCCTTTATCGTTGAGATCTTTGAGGAATCCCCACATAGAGCGACGCAGTTCAATGTCTACGCCCGCAGTCGGTTCATCAAGGATCAGCAGCTTCGGCTCGTGCATCAGCGCGCGGGCAATCATCAGACGACGCTTCATCCCGCCGGAGAGCATCCGCGCACGTTCGTTGCGTTTTTCCCACAAATCGAGCTGCTTCAGGTATTTTTCGCTGCGGATGACCGCTTCTTTATGTTCAACGCCGTAGTAGCCTGCCTGGTTCACCACGATTTGCTGCACGGTTTCAAACGGGTTGAAGTTGAACTCCTGCGGCACCAGCCCCAGCTGACGTTTGGCGTTGACCACATCTTTTTGCAGGTCATAACCAAATACGCTCACGCGTCCGGAGGTTTTGTTCACCAGCGAACTGATAATCCCGATGGTCGTCGATTTACCCGCCCCGTTCGGCCCCAGAAGCGCGTAGAAATCACCGGCTTCGACTTGCAGATCGATCCCACGCAGCGCCTGTACGCCACCAGGATAGGTCTTTGTCAGTTGCTCTAATTCCAGTGCAATGGTCATAGATTTTTGCTTACCTTACATTCTGATACTTGATATTTAGTTTTAATAAATCAGGAGTTGCCCTATATTAGCCCAACGCACTTCACTTGGTTACAAGCCTCCATGAAAGACATTGATACACTCATCAGCAATAACGCACTATGGTCAAAAATGCTGAGAGAAGAGGATCCCGGCTTTTTTGCGACACTGTCGCAAGCGCAAAAACCCCGTTTTTTATGGATTGGATGTTCTGACAGCCGCGTCCCCGCCGAACGTTTGACCGGGCTTGAGCCTGGCGAACTGTTCGTCCACCGTAACGTCGCAAACCTGGTTATCCACACCGATCTCAACTGCCTTTCCGTGGTGCAGTATGCCGTTGATGTGCTGGAAGTTGAACACATTATTATCTGTGGCCACTACGGCTGCGGTGGTGTTCAGGCGGCGGTTGAAAACCCAGAGCTGGGGTTAATCGACAACTGGCTGCTGCACATTCGCGATATCTGGTTCAAACATAGTTCATTGCTGGGCGAGATGCCGCCGGAACGTCGCATGGATACGCTATGCGAGCTGAACGTGATGGAGCAGGTTTATAACCTGGGCCACTCGACGATTATGCAATCGGCATGGAAACGTGGGCAGAAGGTGATGATTCACGGTTGGGCGTACGGTATTCACGACGGCCTGCTGCGCGATCTTGATGTGACCGCTGTCAGCCGCGAAACCCTCGAACAGCGTTACCGCCACGGAATTTCCAACCTCAAGTTAAAGCACATCAATCATAAGTAAGGGAAATCATCCCTTGTCGCCCGGCCGAACGCCGTGACGCCGGGCATGTCCCGGAGTCGGCGTTCCGCCTCGTCCGGGCTACCTGCAAACTTACTCGTCTAACAGCACCACTTTGCCAACGTATGGCAGATGGCGATAACGCTGAGCGTAATCAATACCATAACCCACTACGAATTCGTCCGGGATGGAGAAGCCGACAAACTCAACCGGCACTTCAACTTCGCGACGGGTTGGTTTATCCAGCAGCGTACAAATTGCCAGTGACTTCGGCTCACGCAGGCTCAGAATCTCACGCACTTTCGACAGGGTGTTGCCGGAGTCGATGATGTCTTCAACGATCAGCACGTCTTTACCGCGGATATCTTCATCGAGATCTTTGAGGATTTTCACATCGCGGGTGGTGGACATACCGCTGCCATAGCTGGATGCCGTCATAAAATCGACTTCGTGCGGAACCTGTACTTCACGGCACAGATCAGCCATGAACATGAACGAGCCGCGCAGCAGACCGACTAACACCATTTCGCTACCGCTGTCTTTATAACGCTCGTTAATCAGACGACCCAGTTCAGCGATACGCGCCTTGATCTCCGCTTCCGGGATCATCACTTCAACAGTATGTTTCATTTAACTAACCACATGATTTTAAATGTAAATCACTCAACCCGTTAACCCAGAGCCGCGAGGTTGATCAGCAAGCGTGAAAGTATACCAGCAAAACGATTGACGCGGCTAATTCGATAATAAAGCTCAATTTGTGATTTCGATCACACTTGTTAAATCCTATAATGAAATGAAAGCAATAATTAACAAACTAACGGACACTTTTCTATGGCTGAAACAAATCATCAACGTCCAGGACTGCTTGGGAGGCTAACCGCCCTCTTCGCGGCATTCTGCGGCTTGTATTTACTGATTGGCGGCGTATGGCTGGTCGCGATTGGGGGTTCCTGGTATTACCCTATCGCTGGCCTGGTCATGCTGGGCATTACGGCACAGCTGTGGCGCGCGAAGCGTTCAGCGCTGTGGCTTTACGCCGTGCTGCTGCTGGCAACCATGGTATGGGGCGTGTGGGAAGTCGGCTTTGACTTCTGGGCGCTGACGCCGCGCAGCGACGTGCTGGTTATCTTCGGCGTCTGGCTGATTTTGCCGTTTGTCTGGCGTCGCCTGGTGGTGCCATCAAGCGGTGCCGTGGCGGCTTTGCTCGTCGTACTGATTATCAGCGCCGGTATCCTCACCTGGGCCGGTTTCCACGACCCGCAGGAGGTTAACGGCACGCTGAGCGCAGATGCGACACCGGCCGAGCCAATCTCCCAGGTCGCAGACCAGGACTGGCCAGCCTATGGGCGCAACCAGGAAGGCCAGCGCTTCTCGCCGTTAAAGCAGATTAATGCCGACAACGTACACAACCTGAAGGAAGCCTGGGTATTCCGCACCGGCGACCTGAAGCAGCCAAACGATCCGGGTGAAATCACCAACGAAGTCACGCCGATCAAGATTGGCAATATGCTCTACCTCTGTACCGCCCACCAGCGCGTGTTTGCCCTGGATGCAGCAACCGGTAAAGAGAAATGGCACTTTGACCCGCAGCTCGGCACTGACCCGAGCTTCCAGCATGTGACCTGCCGTGGCGTCTCTTACCACGAAGCAACCGCTGCAAACGCGTCACCTGACGTGGTTGCCGACTGCCCTCGCCGCATTATCCTGCCGGTGAACGATGGCCGTATCTTCGCCCTCAACGCCGACACCGGTAAGCTGTGCGAGAGCTTTGCCAACAAAGGCATTCTCAACCTGCAAACCGACATGCCGGTCACCACGCCGGGCATGTACGAACCGACTTCACCACCGATTATCACCGATAAAGTCATCGTGATTGCCGGTGCAGTCACCGATAACTTCTCTACCCGTGAGCCGTCTGGCGTGATTCGCGGCTTTGATGTTAACAGCGGCAAGCTGCTGTGGGCCTTTGATCCGGGTGCGAAAGATCCAAACGCTATCCCGCCAGCAGGTTCGCATTATACCTTCAACTCGCCGAACTCCTGGGCGCCAGCGGCCTATGACGCG
This sequence comes from Kluyvera sp. EC_51, assembly GCF_019584505.1. NCBI lineage: Bacteria > Pseudomonadati > Pseudomonadota > Gammaproteobacteria > Enterobacterales > Enterobacteriaceae > Kluyvera > Kluyvera sp. EC_51. Next base: position 79,022 of record NZ_VDAG01000111.1, read on the forward strand.
AAGCTGGATCTGGTCTATCTGCCGATGGGTGTCACCACGCCGGATATCTGGGGTGGCAACCGTACGCCAGAGCAGGAACGCTACGCGAGCTCAATTGTGGCGCTGAATGCGAGCACCGGTAAGCTTGCCTGGAGCTACCAGACCGTTCACCACGATCTGTGGGATATGGACATGCCGTCCCAGCCAACGCTGGCTGATGTTACCGTTGACGGTAAGACGGTGCCGGTTATCTACGCTCCGGCGAAAACCGGTAATATCTTCGTGCTCGACCGCCGTAACGGCGAACTGGTTGTGCCGGCCCCGGAAAAACCGGTTCCTCAGGGTGCAGCCAAAGGCGACTACGTCACCAAAACCCAGCCGTTCTCCGACCTGAGCTTCCGTCCGAAGAAAGATCTGACCGGTGCAGACATGTGGGGCGCCACCATGTTCGATCAGCTGGTGTGCCGCGTGATGTTCCACAAACTGCGCTATGAAGGCATCTTCACCCCGCCGTCCGAGCAGGGCACGCTGGTGTTCCCGGGTAACCTGGGGATGTTCGAGTGGGGCGGTATCTCCGTTGACCCTAACCGCCAGGTGGCGATTGCTAACCCGATGGCGCTGCCGTTCGTGTCGAAGCTGATCCCACGCGGTCCTGGCAACCCGATGGAGCCGCCGAAAGACGCAAAATCCAGCGGTACCGAGTCTGGTATTCAGCCGCAGTACGGCGTGCCGTTTGGCGTGACGCTGAACGCGTTCCTGTCACCGTTTGGCCTGCCGTGCAAACAGCCAGCCTGGGGTTATATCTCGGCGCTGGATCTGAAAACTAACGAAGTAGTGTGGAAAAAACGTCTGGGTACACCGCAGGATAGCCTGCCGTTCCCACTGCCGGTTCCGCTGCCGTTTAATATGGGTATGCCGATGCTGGGTGGCCCAATTTCCACAGCCGGTAACGTGCTGTTTATCGCGGCAACTGCCGATAACTACCTGCGTGCTTACAACATGAGCAACGGTGAGAAACTGTGGCAGGGTCGTCTGCCAGCAGGCGGTCAGGCAACGCCGATGACCTATGAGGTGAATGGCAAGCAGTACGTGGTCATTTCCGCAGGCGGTCACGGATCGTTTGGTACGAAGATGGGTGATTATATCGTCGCCTATGCGTTACCTGACGACGTGAAGTAAGCGTTAGCGCCGACCCCGGGGTCGGCGTAAACGCCTCGCCCGGGCTACGAACGTTGTGGCCCGGCCGATTTACTTATCAAACTTAATCGACAGCAACGAAGCCCTGGCCACATCCTTATACTGCCCTTCCAAATCTTTTGTCATGTTAAAGGCAGCCTGCACAGCCTTATCGTTTTCTGACGTCACCAGCAGCATATTCAAAATGTCAGTATCCGGTGCCTGAGAGCGGAAGGTAATCAACCACGCCTTATGCCCATCCACCGTGACGGCTTCCGCCTTCGGCTTGAAATTATTCAGCATTTTCAGCGTCGCATCCTTTGCCACGTCAAGCTTGTCTGCGGGCAGCGCATGACGACCGTTGCTGATGCCTAAGGACGCTTTGCCACGTTCGTCGCCATAAATGACCTGCGGGCGGTTTTCAGAAGGGTATTTGATTTTCGCCATGTCATCAGGCATTGGCGTAAGCGTCTGCGGGATCTCGATGCTCAGCTTTAATTCAGGAATGTCTTTACGTTCCATCTTCATGTCAGCGTGCGCCGATACCGCCACCAGCATGACAAAAGAGGCTGCCAGAGCCTTACCAAAGATAGCCATTCTTACCTCATGATTAATCGTTAACCACAGGAGTATAGCGAGAAGTTGGCTGAATAATATGGCTGAAATCTATATCTGCCACAGAGGGTTACCGGATAGCGGGGTCGCTATCCGGTGGCAGGTTAAACGGTAAAGCCGAGCATCATGCCGGTATCTTCATGCTCCAGCAGGTGGCAGTGCGCCATATAGGCCTGTTCTTTCGGCGCGCTATGGTCAAACTTCACCAGCACTTCGCTGACGCCGCCTTCGACGCGAACCGTATCTTTCCAGCCTGCACGGTGCGCCGCCGGTACCTGTCCGTTCTCACGCAGTATGCGGAACTGGGTGCCGTGAATGTGGAACGGGTGCAACATCATGTCGCCTTCGCCGGAAATAACCCAGCGCTCATACTGCCCTTTGGCGGCGGCAAACATCGGCACGTTCATATCGAACGCCTTGCCGTTGATGCGGTTAGCGTTGTGGAAATCAAAGCCGCCGTCGCCGTGGTGCATGTTACCCATTCCTCCATGATCCATCTTCATGCCGCCGTGGCTCATCATACTGCCGTGATCCATGCCGCCCATCGCCTGATTGCCATACTTCTGCATCAACGCCTGCATGCCCATCATGTCGAGCATCGGGTCCATTGAGAGCTGGAGCTTACGCTCGGTCAGCCCATCGAGCGATGGCAGCGCAGGCATTGCTACGAGAGTGTCCGGCAGCGTTGCCGACCCTGGGATCCCGATAGGCTGCACGTGCAGTACCGGCACCGCCTTATCGAACGGCGTGACGGCCATGCCCATCTGCGTCACCGGGAGGGTCAGGAGATCGAATGGTTTACCGTCGCGCGCATCCACCAGCACTTCAAAGCGTTCGCCCATCAGCATCGGCAGTTCGCTCACTTTCACCGGCTCGGCCAACAGCCCGCCGTCGCTGGCAACGACATACATCGGGCGCTTATCGCTGGTTGCAATAGTCAGCGAACGGGCGTTACAGCCGTTCAACAGGCGCAGGCGCAGCCAGCCTCTTGGAGGCGTATGCTGCGGGTAGGTCACGCCGTTGGTCAGCAGCGTATCGCCAAACCAGCCCACCGCGGCACTCATCACGTCCAACTGATAGTCAATCTCACCGGCGGCGGTAAATTTCTTGTCCTGCATAATCACCGGCACATCATCAATGCCCCACTGTTTAGGCAGCATCAGCTTCTGGCTATCTTCATCTTCGATGAGCACGAGGCCCGCCAGCCCCATCGCTACCTGTCGGCCAGTTTTACCGTGCTGATGTGGGTGGAACCAGCAGGTCGCCGCACGCTGGGTTGGCGTAAACGTCACCGTCCGACTGCCACCCGGTTGGATAACCCCCTGAGGGCCGCCGTCAACCTCACCCGGCACTTCCAGGCCGTGCCAGTGCACGGTGGTCGCTTCCGGCAGGGTGTTGTTAATTTTCACCGTAATCGGCTTGCCCTGCTGCAGCTGAATAGCCGGCCCTAACAGGCTGCCGTTGTAGCCCCAGGTTGTCACCGTTTTTCCAGCAAATTGTGTCTTTCCGGCCTGAACGGTCAACAAGATCTGATTATCCGCGTCAGCGGCAAGCAAGGGAGGAATGGGAAGCATGGTGCGCTCGGCGGCGAATACCGCACGGCTCCACAGAGGCAAGGCGCTGGCAACGCCGATAGCGGCGCTGAGTTTGATAAAATCACGACGATGCATCGTTACATCCTTTTCGGCTTCTGGTGATTAATTGAGCTTAAACCCTACCCCTGCGGGAAGGTCAAGCAGAAAGCTTTAAGAAAGCCTCCCGCCGCTTCTGGAAGTATGTTAACGTTGAATATCGACGATGTAAGGTAGAAGAAATGAAGACGTTTTTCCGAACGGTACTGCTTGGTTCGCTGCTGGCGATGTCCAGTTCCAGTTATGCTTTAAGCGAGTCTGAAGCAGAAGATATGGCCGATCTCACGGCGGTATTTGTCTTCCTGAAAAACGACTGTGGTTACCAGAATCTACCGAACACGCAAATTCGTCGCGCATTGGTCTTTTTTGCCCAGCAAAATCAGTGGGATCTCAGCAACTACGATACCTTTAACATGAAGGCGCTGGGTGAAGACAGCTACCGCGATCTCAGCGGCATCGGCATTCCTACCTCGAAGAAGTGTAAAGCGCTGGCTCGCGACTCGTTGAGCCTGCTGGCCTACGTCAAATAATGCGCGTCGCGGAGCCCGCAGGCTCCGCATCCGTTAGCGCTGCTTCATAAACTCACGGTACGCCGCAACGACCTGCAAAAAGTCCTCAACGCCGCAAAGCGACAAGCTCTCTTCATCGTAGTAGCTCATCCCCTCTTCCATCTCATCGCCAGAAATCTCCAGCTGATTGGCGCGAACCATCACTTCTTCGCCGTCCAGCCACAGGGTGTATTCATGCCCCGCGCGCTGCCATGAGCGTTCGCTGCCTTTGACGGTACGTGCAGCCTGTTCGACTTCGTCCAGTAGCGAGAGGTTGTCTTTGACCTCTTCATTAAACCAGTGACCGACCACTTCGTGGCCCATCGACATACGTACTTTTACCCCTCCGGTAACGTCACGCAGAAATTCATAATCCATAATCTGTTCCTCTACAAAGGCAATGCGTCACCGCTGCATTGTACCTATAGGTAATTATCGCAGTTGGAGAGGATAAAAGCAGTACGATAGCCCGCAGAGTGGGAAAAAAACATCACGACAATCGCCCACACCACCAGCACTTTGGTGGAGATATGTCAGGGCAATGGTGAAAGATTGATCATGATGGGCGATCGCTTCTGGGTATATTGACCAATTAATATGTAAAATATAATCAAATAATTTATTCGTTATGAATATTATTAATATAGCAATCTTCAATAAATTATTTTACAGGTATCTCGAACATATGATTATATCAACAATCTCTTTCATCAACGGAATGAAAAAATGAGAAAAACCATCAAATTGATAATTATTTCATCTACATTTTTAAGCACATATTCATACGGTTATGAATGTAATAATCGTCATTACTGCAGTGAAATGACGACCTGCGAAGAGGCTCGGTGGGTATTAAAAAATTGCCCTAACACGAAGATGGATGGCGATCATGATGGCTGGCCGTGTGAAAGTGATAACCTCTGTGGCCATCATCGCTCACAAATTAAGAGCCAAAATCCCGCCATGCGTATTTTCAGTAATAAACCTGCCACATTCAATTATCTGGCATCGGTACAAACTCCGACATCTATACAAATAGCAACCAGCAAATAATAACAACCGTATCATTAGATAAAACAGAGATATAATAAACTTACTTTTCAATGAATTAAGTAAAAGTAATGATAGGCAGAGCATCAATATCAGTACGGTACTTAATATAAAAAGGGTGAGAGTCTAAACTCTCACCCTTTTTTGGTAGCCCGGCCAAGCGTAGCGCCGCCGGGGAGTTCCCGGAGTCGATGCTAACGCATCTCGTCCGGTCTACTTTTTATACTGCAGTCTGGAAGATCACGCCGTCCGCTTTCTCAGTGTACTGAGAGAGCTGGTCGAAGTTCAGGTAACGGTAGGTATCTACCGCCGTCTTATCAACCTGAGCCACAAAGGTCTGATACTCTTCCGGGGTTGGCAGTTTACCGATCAGCGCAGAAACTGCTGCCAGCTCTGCAGACGCCAGGAAGACGTTCGCACCGGTACCTAAACGGTTCGGGAAGTTACGGGTTGAGGTCGACACCACCGTCGCACCATCCGCTACACGCGCCTGGTTACCCATGCACAGGGAGCAGCCAGGGATCTCAATACGCGCACCGCTCTTACCGAACACGCTGTAGTAACCTTCTTCGGTCAGCTGAGCCGCATCCATACGAGTTGGCGGAGCCACCCACAGGCGGGTTGGCAGCTGGCCTTTATGGTTATCCAGCAGCTTACCGGCAGCACGGAAGTGGCCGATGTTGGTCATGCAGGAACCGATGAACACTTCGTCGATCTTCTCGCCCTGCACGTCAGACAGCAGACGCGCGTCGTCCGGATCGTTTGGTGCACACAGAATTGGCTCTTTGATATCAGCCAGATCGATGTCGATCACCGCCGCGTATTCTGCGTCAGCATCAGCTTCCAGCAGTTGCGGATCCGCCAGCCATTTTTCCATGCCCTGTACACGACGTTCCAGCGTACGACGGTCGCCGTAGCCTTCTGCGATCATCCACTTCAGCAGCACGATGTTGGAGGTCAGGTACTCAACGATTGGCTCTTTGTTCAGCTTGATGGTACAGCCCGCAGCGGAACGCTCTGCAGAGGCATCGGTCAACTCGAACGCCTGCTCAACTTTCAGATCCGGCAGACCTTCGATTTCCAGGATGCGGCCAGAGAAGATGTTTTTCTTACCTTTCTTCTCAACGGTCAGCAGGCCCTGGCGAATCGCATACAGCGGAATCGCATGAACGAGGTCACGCAGGGTGATCCCCGGCTGCATTTTGCCTTTGAAGCGAACCAGTACAGATTCAGGCATATCCAGCGGCATCACGCCGGTCGCTGCGGCAAACGCCACCAGACCAGAACCCGCCGGGAAGGAGATACCGATTGGGAAACGGGTGTGGGAGTCACCGCCGGTACCCACGGTATCTGGCAGCAGCATACGGTTCAGCCAGGAGTGGATAACGCCGTCGCCCGGACGCAGGGAGACACCGCCACGGTTCATGATGAAGTCTGGCAGCGTGTGGTGCGTGGTCACGTCTACCGGCTTAGGATACGCGGCAGTGTGGCAGAAGGACTGCATCACCAGGTCAGAAGAGAAGCCCAGGCACGCCAGGTCTTTCAGTTCGTCACGGGTCATTGGGCCGGTGGTATCCTGAGAACCTACGGAGGTCATCTTCGGTTCGCAATATGCGCCCGGACGAATACCTTTCACGCCACAAGCGCGACCAACCATTTTCTGAGCCAGAGAGAAGCCGCGGCTGCTTTCCGCCACGTCTTTTGCCTGACGGAATACATCGCTGTGCGGCAGACCCAGCGCTTCACGCGCTTTGGTGGTCAGGCCACGGCCGATGATCAGCGGAATACGGCCACCGGCACGTACTTCGTCGATCAGTACGTCGGTTTTCAGCTCGAAGGTTGCCAGCAGTTCGTCGGTTTCGTGGTTACGCACTTCGCCTTTGAACGGGTACACGTCAATCACGTCGCCCATGTTCAGGTTGGAAACGTCCACTTCAATTGGCAGCGCGCCCGCATCTTCCATGGTGTTGAAGAAGATAGGTGCAATTTTGCCGCCAAGGCACAGACCGCCGCCGCGTTTGTTCGGCACATGAGGGATATCGTCACCCATGAACCACAGTACGGAGTTGGTCGCTGATTTACGGGAAGAACCGGTACCCACAACGTCGCCCACGTAGGCTAGCGGGAAACCTTTCTGCTGCAGGGCTTCGATCTGTTTAATCGGGCCAACGGCACCAGGCTGATCCGGGTCAATGCCTTCACGGGCGTTTTTCAGCATCGCCAGAGCGTGCAGAGGGATATCCGGGCGAGACCAGGCATCCGGCGCCGGAGACAGGTCATCGGTGTTGGTTTCACCGGTCACTTTGAAAACGGTAACGGTGATTTTGTCTGCCAGCGCAGGGCGGTTCAGGAACCATTCGGCATCAGCCCAGGACTGAACAACCTGCTTAGCGTAGGCGTTGCCCGCTTTGGCTTTCTCTTCTACATCGTAGAAGTTATCAAACATCAGCAGGGTATGGGACAGCGCTTTGGCAGCAATCGGGGCCAGTTTCGCATCGTCCAGCGCATCAATCAGCGGATGGATGTTGTAACCACCCTGCATGGTGCCTAACAGTTCAATGGCTTTTTCTGGGGTAACCAGTGGGGAGGTGGCTTCGCCTTTTGCGACGGCAGCGAGGAAACCCGCTTTAACGTAGGCGGCTTCATCAACGCCCGGCGGCACACGGTTGGTTAACAGGTCTAACAGGAATTCTTCTTCGCCAGCAGGCGGGTTCTTCAGCAGCTCAACCAGCGCGGCCATTTGGGTAGCATCTAAGGGTTTGGCAACAATCCCTTCGGCGGCACGCTCAGCTACGTGCTCACGGTATTCTTTTAGCACGACGGTATCTCCTCGCTCTCATTGTCATATGCGGTCGGCGATCTCTTCACGCTCCTGTGAGACAGCAGTTTGTAGGGTAAAAGCCCGGTACCGCGAGGCCAGCATAGCAGGATTTCTGGAGGGTGTTAATCTGTTTACAAAAAAGCAACATTAAATATTTGCTGAATCGTTAATGTTGATATAACAGATTAAAAAAAGCCTTTTTACGATGAAAAAAAACCATCGAATGGCCGGGGTATTAAACATTTTGTTATGAAAGCATGACATCTAAGAGGACGATAAAACGGGCAATCATCACGCCGCCAGTAGACCGTTTTTCGCTCCCTTCGGCTGTGTAAACTCTTGTCAGATTTTCCTAGCAACCGCAGAAATCCCTGCTTTAATCAAAAAATAAACAATAGCCTCATTATACTCGCGGCATATCCGACACCTCTGTTACGGACTGTGTAGTTCCCTGGAGAACCACCATGACTTTGCCCTTTAAGCCCCACTATATTGCGCTTATCTGCAGCGCCGGGCTGCTCGCGGCCGCCGGCACGCTGTACGTCAAAAGCCGGGAGCCCGTCACCCCTGATGTGCCTCCTGCTGTCACGGCGACGGCACCTGAAGCCGCCCCTGCCCCGGTCACCTACACCACCGCGCAAATCACGCAGTGGGTAGCGCCTATCGCACTCTACCCAGACCCGCTGCTATCGCAGGTGCTGATGGCCTCAACCTATCCGGATAATGTCACGCAAGCAGTGCAGTGGTCGAAAGATCACCCCGGCCAGCAGGGGGATGCAGCGGTGAAAGCCGTGGCGAATCAGCCGTGGGATGTCAGCGTAAAATCACTGGTCGCTTTCCCGCAGTTGACGGGCATGATGGGGGAAGATCCGCAGTGGGTGACCAACCTCGGGAACGCGTTTCTGGCGCAACCGCAGGACGTGATGGACGCCGTGCAGAAACTGCGCCAGCTCGCCCAGCAAACCGGTTCGCTGAAGTCGACGCCGCAGCAGACGGTCACCACCACCAAACGCGTGGCCTCATCGACCTCAACGCATACCGCCAGCAGCACGCCAACGGTTATCAAGATTGAGCCGAGCAATCCGCAGGTGGTCTACGTACCGAACTACAATCCGACGGTGGTTTACGGCAGCAGCTGGCCTTATACCTCCGCGCCGCCGGTCTATCTGCCGCCGCCTCCGGGGGAACAGTTTGCCGACAGCTTTGTACGCGGCTTCGGCTATAGCCTTGGCGTAGCAACCACCTATGCGATTTTCAGCAGCATCGATTGGGATGATGACGACCATCACCACCACGACGATGATCATCATGACGATCATTATGACCACGGCGGCTATCAGCATAATGGCGATAACATCAACATTAACGTGAATAACTTCAACAAGATAAGCGGTCAGAACATTAGCGGCCAGACGATGGGCTGGCAGCACAATCCAGCGTATCGTGGCAACACGCCGTACCCAAACAACAACGTGACTCAGCAGTTCCACCAGACCAACGTCGCCGGGGGGCTGAGCGCCACGCACCAGACGCCGGGCGTGGTTGCTCCGCATCAAACCGATGTGGCCGGCGGGTTGAGCGCAACCCAGCACGTGCAGCCTAACCGCGACAGCCAGCGTCAGGCAGCGATGTCGCAGCTGCAGCAGCGTACGCATACCAGTAGTGGCAACGCCAGCCCAGCTGGACTAGGTTCGCGTGATGCCCAGCGTAATGCGGCAACACAGCAGTGGAATCAGGCGGCGCAGCGCAATAACTTCCGCGGCTATGACGCGCCAACAAACCGTGCGCAGACGCACTCGGTACAGCAGCGCGCGGCGGCGACTCAGCATACCCAGCAGCGTCCGCAGCTCAACGCGACTCAGCGTCAAAATCTGCAAACGCACGAGCGCTTGAACGGCCAGACGCCGCATCTGAACGCCGGAATGATGGGCCAGAACAGCGCGCTGCGCGCCAACGGCGGCGGTCTGCATAACACGGCGCTCAGCGGTAATGAAAGCCGCGCACCGTCATGGCAGGCACAGCAGTCTCGTGGGCTACAGAGCCGCCATGCCTCCGGGCTCGGCGGCGAGCAGCACATTGGTAGCCCTGCCGGGCACCATGAGTTCCGTCGACGCTAAAGGATAACGTGATGAAAAAGCAGATACAGATAGCGCTTCTGGCGCTGGCGATGTCCCCGCTGATGGCGCTGGCGCAGCAAACCTTCACCACCCCAGACCAGGCCGCTAGCGCGCTGGTCAATGCGGTGACCCAGAAAGATGATGCCGAGCTGGATAAGCTACTCGGCGATAACTGGCAGCAGTTCCTGCCGCCGGACGGCGTCGACCAGGATGCCGTTGACCGCTTCCTGCGCGACTGGCAGGTCAGCCACCGCATCGTCACTCAGGCCAATACCGCCTGGCTGGACGTTGGCAACGATGGCTGGCGACTACCGATTCCGATGGAGAAAAGCGCCAAAGGCTGGGAATTTAACATGTCTGCCGGGAAGGATGAGATTCTGACCCGCGCGATTGGGCGTAACGAGCTGTCGGCCATCCAGGCGATGCATGCTTACGTCGATGCTCAGCAGGATTACTACCAGTTGAACCACGCCTGGGCGCAGAAAATCATCAGCAGCGACGGGAAAAAAGATGGCCTCTACTGGCCAGCGGCCCCAGGAGAAGCGCCAAGCCCATTAGGGCCAAACTTCAGCCCAAATGCACCGGGGGAAGGCTATCACGGCTACCACTTCCGCATTCTGCCGGAAGGTGATAAAGGTGACGTTGCCCTGCTGGCCTGGCCGGTTGAGTGGGGGCAGACCGGCGTGATGAGCTTTATGATCGACCAAAACGATCGCGTCTATGAGGCGAATCTGGGCGTCGAGTCTGAACAAAAATCGCAGGCGATTGCCCACTTTGATCCCGATGCTAGCGCGGGCTGGCAGGCGGTCGCAGAGTAAAAAAATGCCCGGCGGCGTCTATACGCTGCCGGGCACTCTTCACACCGTTAACTTAACCCTGATGCGGCATCAGTTCCGGGTGCCCCTGCACCAACGGTTTGCTGCTGGTCAACGCGGCTTCATCAGCGCTGATGCTACCGGAGTTATCGGCCCATACCCCTTCCTGCGTCTTCGTAATCTGCTGATGCTGTGCATTCAGATCCTGCCCCATCGCGGCAATGTGCGTGCTTTCGGTACCGCCGCTGTTATCCGCCCACGGGATCGTCGCGTCACTCGCCATCGCCATACCGGAAACCAGCGTGGCCGCCAGGGCCGCCGTCGTCAGAAACGTTTTCATTTTTTGCACTCCAATTTGTTAGCCTGCTATCAGTTTAATCCGTGATTATTATTCAAAGTGCAGCAAGCTATAACAGAACGTTTCGTGTCTGAGGGAGGAAAAATGGAGGAAAGCGCCGAAAATGCGGCAATAGTGCTGGAAAACTGTAACCCGCTTCGCAATCTTTGCTACGGTTTGACATAAGTCGTTGACAGAAAGCATAAAAAAAGCGGCCGTTAAGCCGCTTATTCTATGGTAGCCCGGTCGAGGCGTTAGCCGACTCCGGGAGGACCGTGCGTTCCCCGGCGTCGCTATGCTCGGCCGGACTACGGTCAGAAGATTACTTCTTCTTCGCTTTCGCGTTCGGCAGGTCGGTAATGCTACCTTCAAAGATTTCTGCCGCCAGGCCAACAGACTCATGCAGAGTCGGGTGAGCGTGGATGGTCAGCGCGATATCTTCAGCATCACAGCCCATTTCGATAGCCAGACCGATTTCACCCAGCAGCTCGCCACCGTTGGTGCCGACAATCGCACCACCGATAACACGGTGAGATTCTTTGTCGAAGATCAGTTTGGTCATACCGTCTGCGCAGTCGGAAGCGATAGCACGGCCAGAAGCAGCCCACGGGAAGGTGGCGGTTTCATAGCTGATGCCTTTCTCTTTCGCTTCTTTCTCGGTCAGACCAACCCAGGCAACTTCCGGATCGGTATACGCGATGGATGGAATCACTTTCGGATCGAAGTAGTGTTTCTGGCCTGCGATAACTTCTGCGGCAACGTGACCTTCGTGAACACCTTTGTGCGCCAGCATTGGCTGACCGACGATATCGCCGATAGCAAAGATGTGCGGCACGTTGGTGCGCAGCTGTTTGTCGACGTGGATGAAGCCACGCTCGTCAACTTCTACGCCAGCTTTGCCCGCGTCGAGGTTTTTACCGTTCGGTACGCGACCGATAGCCACCAGCACGGCGTCATAACGCTGTGCTTCTGCAGGGGCTTTTTTGCCTTCCATGGAAACGTAGATACCGTCTTCTTTTGCTTCAACGGCGGTCACTTTGGTTTCCAGCATCAGGTTGAATTTCTTGCTGATGCGTTTGGTGAAGACTTTAACGATGTCTTTGTCTGCAGCCGGGATAACCTGGTCGAACATTTCAACCACGTCAATCTCTGAACCCAGCGCATGGTATACGGTGCCCATTTCCAGACCGATGATACCGCCACCCATAACCAGCAGGCGTTTTGGCACTTCTTTCAGTTCCAGTGCGTCTGTGGAGTCCCAAACGCGTGGGTCTTCATGTGGAATGAATGGCAGTTCGATCGGACGGGAACCCGCCGCGATGATAGCGTTGTCGAAGTTGATCACGGTTTTGCCGTTCTCACCTTCCACTTCCAGGGTGTTTGCCCCGGTGAATTTACCCAGACCGTTTACCACTTTAACTTTACGGCCTTTGGCCATACCAGCCAGACCACCGGTCAGCTGAGTGATAACTTTCTCTTTCCAGGTACGAATTTTGTCGATATCGGTTTTCGGCTCGCCGAAGACGATACCGTGTTCAGCCAGTGATTTGGCTTCTTCGATAACTTTTGCAACGTGCAGCAGTGCTTTAGAAGGGATACAGCCAACGTTCAGACAAACACCACCGAGGGTGCTGTAACGTTCTACGATTACGGTTTCCAGACCTAAATCAGCGCAACGGAATGCAGCAGAGTAGCCCGCAGGGCCCGCCCCAAGTACCACGACCTGAGTTTTAATTTCAGTACTCATCATGACCTCTATCATTTGTATCCGGCGGTCTGACGTTATAGTTATTACGCCCATCATCCACCGGGACGTTCTATCCGCGTGTATTTTACAAAATTGTTAACAATTTTTAAACAACAAACGGCAAACGATTTTGTCCTTTGTTGCTGATAACCCCAAATCACCCTGAGGTTACCAGAAAAAAGCCGGCCGTCAGGCCGGCTTTTTTATTACATCACCAGACGGCGAATGTCGGACAGCATATTGTTAATGATGGTGATAAAGCGCGCACCATCCGCACCGTCGATCACGCGGTGGTCGAAGGAAAGAGAAATTGGCATCATCAGACGCGGCATAAACTCTTTACCGTTCCACACTGGCTCCATAGAGGACTTGGAGACACCGAGGATCGCCACTTCCGGCGCGTTAACAATCGGCGCGAAGTGGGTCGTACCCAGGCCGCCGATGCTGGAGATGGTGAAGCAACCGCCCTGCATTTCGCCAGCAGTCAGCTTACCATCACGCGCTTTCTTAGAGATCACAGTCAGTTCACGGGACAGCTCGGTAATGCTCTTCTTGTTCACGTCTTTGAAGACTGGAACAACCAGACCATTTGGCGTATCAACCGCAACACCGATGTTGATGTATTTCTTCAGGGTCAGGCGCTGACCATCTTCAGACAGAGAGCTGTTGAAGCGCGGCATCTGTTCCAGAGCGGCAGCAACGGCTTTCATGATGAAGACCACTGGAGTGAATTTCACGTCCAGTTTACGTTTTTCAGCTTCGGCGTTCTGCTGTTTACGGAACGCTTCCAGATCGGTGATATCGGTCTTATCGAAGTGAGTAACGTGCGGGATCATCACCCAGTTACGGCTCAGGTTAGCACCAGAGATTTTCTGGATACGGCCCAGTTCCACTTCTTCGATTTCACCAAACTTGCTGAAGTCGACTTTCGGCCAAGGCAGCATGCCCGGGATACCGCCGCCAGCCGCTGCTGCAGCCGGAGCCGCTTCAGCGCGTTTAACGGCTTCTTTCACGTAAGCCTGAACGTCTTCGCGCAGGATACGGCCTTTACGACCCGTGCCCTTCACTTTCGCCAGGTTCACACCAAACTCGCGCGCCAGGCGACGAATCAGTGGGGTTGCGTGAACGTAAGCATCGTTCTCAGCGAACTCGGTTTTACCTTCAGCCTTCGCAGCCGGGGCAGCAGGTTTAGCAGCCTGAGCCGGTGCAGCAGCAGGGGCTGGAGCCGCGGCTGCTGGAGCGGCGGCAGGTGCTGCGCCTTCCACTTCGAAGACCATAATCAGGGAACCAGTAGACACTTTGTCACCGGTGCTGATTTTGATTTCTTTCACGGTACCCGCGAACGGAGCCGGAACTTCCATAGAGGCTTTGTCGCCTTCTACGGTGATCAGTGACTGCTCAGCGGCAACTTTGTCGCCCACTTTCACCATCACTTCGGTCACTTCAACTTCGTCACCGCCGATATCCGGAACGTGAACGTCTTTCGCACCCGCTGCTGCTGCCGGAGCCGCCGCTGCTGGAGCTGCAGCCTGTGCCGGAGCGGCTGCTGGCGCTGCGCCCGCCACTTCGAAGACCATAATCAGGGAGCCGGTAGACACTTTGTCGCCGGTGTTCACTTTGATCTCTTTCACGGTGCCCGCGAACGGTGCCGGAACTTCCATAGAGGCTTTATCGCCTTCTACGGTGATCAGTGACTGCTCAGCGGTTACGGTGTCGCCCACTTTGACCAGAATCTCAGTGACTTCAACTTCGTCACCGCCGATATCTGGAACGTGTACGTCTTTTGCCGCTGCAGCAGCAGGTGCTGCCGCTGGCGCTGCTTCTTTCTTCTCTTCTGCCTTAGCAGGTGCAGCAGCTGCTGCACCGTCGGCGGAATCGAAAATCATGATCAGTTTGCCGGTCTCAGTTTTATCGCCAACAGAGACTTTGATCTCTTTAACGATACCAGCCTGAGGAGACGGAACTTCCATAGAGGCTTTGTCGCCTTCTACGGTGATCAGCGACTGTTCAGCTTCAACTTTGTCGCCTACTTTGACCAGGATCTCGGTGATTTCAACTTCATCAGCCCCGATGTCCGGTACATTGATTTCGATAGCCATTGTTCTTTTACCTCTTACGCCAGACGCGGGTTAACTTTTTCTGCATCGATGTTGAATTTGGTAATTGCTTCCGCAACCACTTTCTTATCGATTTCGCCACGTTTAGCCAGTTCGCCCAGTGCCGCTACTACCACGTAGGAAGCATCAACTTCGAAGTGGTGACGCAGGTTTTCACGGCTGTCAGAGCGGCCAAAGCCGTCGGTACCCAGTACGCGGTAATCATCAGCCGGTACATAAGTACGAACCTGCTCAGCAAACAGTTTCATATAGTCGGTAGAGGCTACAGCTGGCGCGTCGTTCATCACCTGAGCGATGTAAGGAACGCGTGGCGTTTCCATTGGGTGCAGCATGTTCCAACGCTCACAATCCTGGCCATCACGTGCCAGTTCAGTGAAGGAAGTTACGCTGTACACATCGGAGCCAACGCCGTAGTCGTTCGCCAGGATCTGCGCTGCTTCACGTACGTGACGCAGGATAGAACCGGAGCCCAGCAGCTGAACTTTACCTTTGCTACCTTCGATGGTTTCGAGTTTGTAGATACCTTTACGGATACCTTCCTCGGCACCTGCTGGCATTGCCGGCATGTGGTAGTTTTCGTTCAGCGTGGTGATGTAGTAGTAAACGTTCTCTTGTTTCTCACCGTACATACGCTCCAGACCATCGTGCATGATGACCGCAACTTCGTACGCGTAAGATGGATCGTAAGAGATACAGTTCGGGATAGTCAGAGACTGAATATGGCTGTGACCATCTTCGTGCTGCAGACCTTCGCCGTTCAGCGTCGTACGACCGGAAGTACCCCCTACCAGGAAGCCGCGAGCCTGTTGGTCGCCTGCCTGCCAGCACAGGTCACCGATACGCTGGAAACCGAACATGGAGTAGTAGATGTAGAACGGAATCATCGGCAGGTTGTTGGTGCTGTAAGAGGTCGCAGCAGCCAGCCAGGATGCGCCAGCACCCAGTTCGTTGATACCTTCCTGCAGAATCTGGCCTTTCTCGTCTTCTTTGTAGTATGCAACCTGCTCGCGGTCCTGCGGGGTGTACTGCTGACCGTTCGGGCTGTAGATACCAATCTGACGGAACAGACCTTCCATACCAAAGGTACGCGCTTCATCGGCGATGATCGGCACGAGGCGGTCTTTGATGGATTTGTTCTTCAGCATCACGTTCAGGGCACGTACGAACGCGATAGTGGTAGAGATCTCTTTATTCTGCTCTTCCAGCAGCGGGCCGAAATCTTCCAGGGTCGGCAGCTCCAGCTTCTCATCGAAGTTAGGCTGACGGCTTGGCAGGTAGCCGTGCAGTTTTTCACGCTGGGCGTGCAGATAGGTGTGCTCTTCAGAACCTTCCGGGAAGGTAATGTAAGACAGTTTTTCAACCTGCTCGTCGGTGACAGGAACGTTGAAACGGTCGCGGATATAGCGCACGCCGTCCATGTTCATTTTCTTCACCTGGTGAGCGATGTTTTTACCTTCAGCGGTGTCACCCATGCCGTAACCTTTAATGGTATGGGCGAGGATTACGGTTGCTTTGCCTTTGGTTTCCTGCGCTTTTTTCAGTGCAGCGAAGACTTTCTTCGGATCGTGACCACCACGGTTCAGGGCCCAGATCTGCTCGTCAGTCCAGTCGGCAACCAGCGCTGCAGTTTCTGGATATTTACCGAAGAAGTGCTCACGTACGTAAGCGCCGTCTTTGGATTTGAAGGTCTGGTAGTCGCCGTCAACGGTTTCGTTCATCAGTTGGATCAGTTTACCGCTGGTATCTTTACGCAGCAGTTCATCCCAACGACCGCCCCAGATAACCTTGATAACGTTCCAGCCAGCACCCGCGAAGATACCTTCCAGTTCGTTAATGATCTTGCCATTACCGGTAACCGGGCCATCAAGGCGCTGCAGGTTACAGTTGATAACGAAGACCAGGTTGTCCAGTTTTTCACGGGTCGCGATGGTGATCGCACCTTTAGATTCTGGCTCATCCATCTCGCCGTCGCCCAGGAAGGCATAAACGGTTTGCTTGGAGGTATCTTTCAGACCACGGTGTTCCAGGTATTTCAGGAATTTAGCCTGATAGATAGCACCGATTGGACCCAGGCCCATAGATACGGTCGGGAACTGCCAGAAGGTTGGCATCAGTTTCGGGTGCGGGTAAGAAGACAGACCTTTACCGTGAACTTCCTGACGGAAGTTGTTCATCTGCTCTTCGGTCAGACGACCTTCCAGGAACGCACGTGCATATACGCCCGGAGAGATGTGACCCTGGAAATAAACCAGGTCGCCGCCATCCTGCTCGTTGCGCGCACGGAAGAAGTGGTTGAAGCACACTTCGTAGAAGGTCGCTGAAGACTGGAAGGAAGCCATGTGGCCGCCCAGCTCGAGGTCTTTTTTAGACGCACGCAGCACGGTCATGATGGCGTTCCAGCGGATAGCAGAACGAATACGACGCTCCAGCTCCAGATTACCCGGGTATTCCGGTTCATCTTCAACGGCAATAGTGTTGACGTAACCGCTAGCACCTGCACCCGCAGCTACCTGAACGCCGCCTTTGCGGGCTTCAGAAAGCAGTTGGTCGATAAGATACTGAGCGCGCTCAACACCTTCTTCACGGATGACCGATTCGATCGCCTGTTGCCAGTCGCGAGTTTCGATCGGATCCACGTCATTGAGTAAACGTTCTGACATGGGTTATTCCTTATCTATCTAGTACGTTGATTTGTCTGGAACCTGTCCCATTGTGTTTTCGTGGGAAAGCACAATAAGACAGGTTCTGCGTTTAGTTGCCGCGCTCTAATGGCGCATTTTCCACATTTCCCGGTCAAACGACTGCCGGAAAAAATATTAATCCTTTCGCTGCTGGAGACGGCGTAACGAGCGCTCACGGCGGCTCTGTTCACGGCTTCTGTCCAGCAAAATCTCTTCGATGAAGGCCAGGTGGCGGTGCGACGCTTCACGCGCCTGCTCGGGCTCGCCGGCCATAATCGCATCAAAGATGCTTGTACGGTGGTTACTGACCTGCGGGAGCATCTCCCGGCGGGCATACAGCAACTCAAAGTTTTGGCGAACGTTTTGCGCCAGCATAGGCTCCATACACCGTAGCAGATGAAGCAGTACTACGTTGTGGGCGGCTTCGGTGACCGCAATTTGATACTGGACGACGGCGTCAGATTCAGCGTCGAGGTCGCCCGACTGCTGAGCCCGTTCGATGGCCTGATGCAGCTCACGAATGCGTACGCGATCTTCATCAGTGCTGCGCAGTGCCGCGTAATAAGCCGCGATACCTTCAAGCGCGTGACGGGTCTCAAGCAGATCAAATTGGGATTCAGGGTGATCGGACAGAAGCTCAACCAGCGGGTCGCTGAAGCTCTGCCATAGGCTGCTTTGAACAAAAGTCCCGCCGCCCTGGCGACGAAGCAGGAGCCCTTTGGCTTCGAGGCGCTGGATAGCCTCACGCAGCGAAGGGCGAGAAACGTCGAACTGTTTTGCCAGTTCGCGTTCAGGTGGAAGTTTTTCGCCGGGGCGTAACGTCCCCTCAAGAATCAAAAACTCCAACTGCTGCTCAATCACATCGGATAATTTTGGTTGGCGGATTTTGCTGTAGGCCATTGTTCCCTGTCTCTGCCATTAGCCCGGAGTCAATTGGTCTTACCAATTTCAAGTTCGTAGCGCTAAAGTAACAAAGTATTCACCTTATGTCCATACAGGTTTTGATTGAAATCAGTAAACCCGGCACTTTTTAACAACATTACAGAAATGATGTTTCAGAAATGTAACTTTGCACAAAAAACAGCTTTACCTATAAAGAAGTACAATTAACTAAATAAAAACAATATTACGCAAACTGAACCGTTTCAATTACCAATAAAATGAATATAAATTCACTTTAATGCGATAAATACCCATATAGTGGGCAATGTAATATTTGCACGCTCTCGTGACAGCTGTCGGCTTTTTACCCAGGTCGTCATCATCCCTTCATAAAGCAGGTGCATTCCGGCGCACTTACCACTATTCTGCACATGACGAAAGAGCCTTACCTCTATTTCAGAAAAGCGATTCGTAAACATAACAATACAGAAAACGGAATTTTCTAAGTACATACGCAGACAGCGTGACAATAATAACCACACACGAGGTTTCACAATGGAAGGTCAACAACAAGGCGCACAGCTTAAGCGCGGCCTTAAGAACCGCCATATACAGCTGATCGCTCTGGGCGGCGCTATCGGCACAGGCCTGTTTCTCGGCAGCGCCTCCGTTATCCAGTCTGCCGGTCCGGGTATCATTCTGGGTTACGCTATCGCGGGCTTTATTGCCTTTATGATCATGCGCCAGCTCGGCGAAATGGTGGTTGAAGAGCCGGTTGCAGGCTCCTTTAGCCACTTTGCCTATAAATACTGGGGCAACTTCGCAGGCTTCGCATCGGGCTGGAACTACTGGGTGCTGTACGTACTGGTTGCCATGGCGGAACTGACCGCCGTCGGTAAATACATCCAGTTCTGGTGGCCTGAGATCCCTACCTGGGTATCAGCGGCCGTCTTCTTTATCGCCATTAACGCCATCAACCTGACCAACGTAAAAGTGTTCGGTGAGATGGAGTTCTGGTTTGCAATCATTAAAGTCGTTGCCGTTATCGCCATGATCCTGTTCGGCGCGTGGCTGCTGTTTAGCGGCACCGCTGGCCCGCAGGCTACCGTACGCAACCTGTGGGAACAGGGCGGCTTCCTGCCTCACGGCTGGATGGGGCTGGTGATGATGATGGCAATTATCATGTTCTCCTTCGGCGGCCTTGAGCTGGTAGGTATCACCGCAGCAGAAGCGGATAACCCAGAGCAGAGCATTCCAAAAGCCACCAACCAGGTTATCTACCGTATCCTGATTTTCTATGTGGGCTCGCTGGCGGTACTGCTCTCTCTGATGCCATGGACCCGCGTCACCGCAGACGTCAGTCCGTTCGTGCTTATCTTCCATGAACTGGGCGACTCGTTCGTGGCGAATGCCCTGAACATCGTGGTCCTGACCGCTGCGCTCTCCGTGTACAACAGCTGCGTCTACTGCAACAGCCGCATGCTCTTTGGCCTGGCGCAGCAGGGCAATGCCCCGAAAGCGCTGCTGAGCGTTGATAGACGCGGCGTGCCAGTGAACACCATTCTGGTTTCCGCCGTGGTTACCGCACTGTGCGTGCTGATCAACTACCTGGCACCAGAATCCGCGTTCGGCCTGCTGATGGCCCTGGTGGTCTCCGCGCTGGTGATTAACTGGGCGATGATTAGCCTGGCACACATGAAATTCCGTAAAGCCAAACAGCAGCAGGGCGTTACCACTCGCTTCCCGGCACTGTTCTACCCGTTAGGGAACTGGATTTGCCTGATCTTCATGGCGGCCGTTCTGGTCATCATGGTGATGACGCCGGGCATGGCTATCTCGGTATGGCTGATTCCGGTGTGGATCGTCATTCTGGGTATTGGCTTTATGTTCAAACAGAAAAGCGCCAAAACCGCGAAAGCACATTAATCCTGTCCACGCTCTGTACCCATTGGGTGCAGAGCGTTCTCCCCTGCGCAAAAGTGATGTACCATTCCAGCGTTACCGTCGACAAAAGGACCTGGGTGGCTAATGAAAAAAAACCTCACGATCAAAGACATTGCCGAGCTGGCAAACGTCTCTATTGCCACCGTGTCCCGCGTGCTCAACAACAACAGTTGGGTATCCGACAAGACCCGCGCCAAAGTGCAGCAGGTCATCGACGAACACCAGTTCAGCCCCAATCTGATGGCGCGCAGCATGATTTCGCGCAAAAGCATGACGCTGGCCGTTGTCGTCTCGGACATCACCAACCCCTACTTCGCCACCCTGGTTGAGCAAATCGAAAAAGCCTGCCTGCAGGCCGGGTACAAAATCATCCTCTTCGATACCCAATCGGCAAACAAACGCTCCAGCTCCTCGCAGGTGATTGCCGAAGATCAGATCTTCAGCACCATCATCGATAGCCAGCTCGATGGCGTGATTATACTCGGCGGCAACATCGACTATTTGAAAATCCCTGAGAGCTATCTTGAAGGGTTACAGAAGCTTATCGCCTCGCTGCCGGTACTGGTGGTTGGGCGCAAGCTGGCGCGCTACGACTACACCTGCCTCGAACGTGACCAGATCAACTGCGTGCAAATGGTCACCCGTCATCTGCTCGACAAAGGCTATCGCGAGATGGCGTTTATCGGCGGTTCATCCAACGTCTACATGACCGGGCAGCGCGTCAACGCCTTCCTGAACACGCTCAATGCCGCCGGTATTGCCAGCGACAGCGCGATGATTATCGAAACCAACTTCTACCCGGAGCATGGCTATGAGGCCGCGCTACGGCTGATTAAATCTGAACGTCCCCTGCCTCAGGCGATTCTGGCGATTAACGATCGCGTCGCCATGGGCGCGATGCGGGCGCTGAAAGATCACGGCCTGTCCGTTCCCGACGACGTGGCCATTGCCAGCTGCGAGTATTTCCCCGGCAGTGAATATTTCATTCCGCGCATTACCACCGTTAACCATAAAAATGACGAGATTGGTCAACAGGTTATCCGCCAGATGATGACCCTGCTGCAGGATATGCTGCCAGAAGCCCACACCATCACGCCGGTGCTGGTCGCCGGTGAATCCGCGTAGTTCCCCGCTGGCCTGCGGGCCAGCTGAACACTAAATATTCAGATCCGCATCACAAATCAACATACGTAAAATTGACGATACATTTTCTCTCATAATATTTTACTGAAAACGTTTTCAGTTTTCAGTCAAGAGAGGCCGCAATGAAACCCACCATGATGACCTATATCCACGAAGAGCAGGCGACGCTTGCCCATATCCTGGATAACTACCCGCACAACGTTCCGGCCATTACCGATGCTCGCGAGTGGCTGGTGCTGGCAACCGGCTCCAGCGCAAACGCGGCGGTCAGTGCAAAATACTATGTGGAAAGCCTCTCCGCGGTTCGTCTGACCATCGCAGAACCGTTCCACTATCAGCATTTTGAAAAACATAACCCGGCGATTGGCACGGTTGTCGCCGTCTCACAAAGCGGTGAAAGCACCTCAACGCTGCACGCGCTGGAAACGCTGAAAAAGCAGTACGCCGTGCAAACCGTCGGCCTGACCAGCAAGCCCCAGAGCGAGCTGGCAAAAACGGCTGACCGCTTTGTCCTGCTTGATATCGGTGAAGAACGCGTGGGCTACGTGACCAAAGGCTACGTAGCCACCATCCTGACGCTGATGCTGCTGGGGCTGCGCCACGCTCGCGCCGTTGACGCTATCGACGACGCGCGTGAGCAGCAGGAGCTGGCGATGCTGCGCGAGGCGGTCAACGCTATCCCATCAATCATTGATGCGACCGAAACGTTCTTTACCCGCTGGCAGCCAGAGCTGACCGCCTCCCCGCGCTTCACCAGCATTGGCTACGGCCCGGCGGTCGGCGTGTGCATGGAGATGGCGACCAAATTTACCGAAACGGTGCGCGTCCCTTCTCAGGGAATTGAGATGGAAGTATTTATGCATGGCCCGTACTTCGAGATTAATCCACAGCACCGCCTGTTCTTCCTCGACGTGCCGAGCGTGGCCCGCGAGCGCCTGGTGCTGCTGCGCCAGTATGAACAGCGTCATACCGACTACGTCTATACCGTCACCCCGCAGGCAAGCGATGACCCGCATACCCTGGCGCTCAACGTCGCGCTGCCGGAAACCGCACTGCCGCTGGTGATGGTGATTCCGTTCCAGATCCTCGCGCATCACATCGCCGAGGCAAAAGGCAATAACCTGCCGCAGCGCATCTTCACCGACTTCGGCGTGGCGGTAAAAAGTAAAACCAAACCAGGCGACTACGCCTGAACAACAGCCTGTACCCTACCTACTGATAAAGGTGCCTCGTTATGGCGACTCAATATTTAGCCGTTGCACAACAGATCCTGACCGCCGTTGGCGGTCAGGAGAATATCGAACACGCAAACCACTGCGCGACCCGCCTGCGTCTGAATCTGAAAGACGACTCACAGGTCGATGAGAAAAGCCTGTATGAGCTTTCCGAGGTCGTGAAGCTGGTCAATAACGGCAGTCAGTTCCAGATTGTGATCGGTCCTAAGGTGGAGAAGATCTTTGCGGCGTTGAGCGAGCTGATGCCCGGCGCGCAGGGTGTACGACCGGATACATAGGTAACACTTCAGACCGGGAACATAGGTAACACTTTCCTAGTCTATCCGGATAATACTACGGCTTTTCCGGTCATAGTAAGCAAGCGTTATACCGTT